>JALNVF010000138.1 GCA_023231445.1 Treponema sp.
CCCGGACGGGCGGATAAAACGTATATTTTGTCGGCAAGGAAAACAGCTTCATCAATGTCGTGGGTAATGAAAACTATCGTCGGATGTTCCTTTTCCCATATCTCCCTGAGCAGCAGCTGCATCATCGATTTTGTATGAGGATCAAGCGCACCGAAAGGTTCATCCATAAGCAGTACTTCAGGCTGATTCGCAAGCGCCCGTGCGATTGCAACGCGCTGCTTCATACCGCCGGACAATTCTTTCGGATATGACTTTGCAAATTTCCTGAGGCCTATAATTTCAAGATACCGGTCTGCAATTTCCTGCTGTTCTTCTTTCGGCATTTTTTTAATCAGCAGCCCGAACTTTATATTGTCTTCAACGCTCATCCAGGGGAAAAGCGTATAAGTCTGAAAGACCATTCCCCTGTCCGGTCCCGGACCGGTTATATTCCGGTCGTCCATTATGATCTGCCCTTTTGTCGGAAAATCAAGGCCGGCCAGCATACGGAGTATGGTGGATTTACCACAGCCCGAAGGCCCGACAATGCAGACAAAATCATTATCCTGAATATCGATTGTCACATCGTCAATCGCTTTTATTTCTTTTTTTCCTGATTTATAGACTTTATCTATGTGTGCGGCTATTATCTTACTGCTGGCAACATGAGCTTCCAGCGGGATTCCTGCCGCACTGTTTTTTGTTTCTCGTTTTACCATATTATTCTTCCCATGGAAACAGTCTTTTTATTGCAAATGCAAACAGTCTGTCAGTAATCAATCCTAAAGTACCTATTACAAGTATTCCGGAAAAAATACTCTCCGTATGCAGAAAACGTTCTGCTTTCAGAATGGAATATCCAAGTCCGGAACTGGACGCAACAAGTTCTGCAACGGTCAGATATGTCCAGCCCCAGCCTATCATCATCCGTAATGTAAGCATCATCCGCGGCGCAGCGGCAGGGATAAGAACTTTCGTTATCGTTGTCCAGCGGCGGGTGCCGAGTGTATAACTTGAGGCAAGCAGATCATCCGGTACTGACCGGGTATCGTCGGCTATCATCAATACAAGCTGAAAAAAACATCCGAGAAAAACGATTATTATTTTTGCCCATTCACCTATGCCGCACCAGACCATTACCAGCGGAACAAAAGCAGGAACGGGCATGTAGCGGACAAACTCGCATACCGGCGATATGACTGCCTCAAGCGGTTTAAAACTTCCCGCCAGAATACCAAGCGGAACGCCTATAGCGACTGAAATCAGGAATCCCATTGTAATACGGAATACGCTGTACCCTATGTTCATCCATAACGAACCGTCTGCCGCCCCTTGAATTATATCCCTGACAACCTTTACCGGATGAGGCAGAAAAATAGGTTTTATTTTCCCGCTTTTACACAGCAGCAGCCATATGACCAGAATCAGTACAAACGTCATAACCGCAGAAACAACATACTGTTGTTTTGTTATATCCTTCCGCAGTTGAAACGCACCCGTATTTTTTTTCATCACGAATACCTCATATTAAAGCATCTTCACCTTTTTCGCCTGTATGAATCCGGATATTTTCCTCTACAGGAAGTACAAATATTTTTCCGTCTCCTTCCATTTTATGACTGTTAACCTGTAAGACGATCCGGACGACGTTATCAACATCTTTATCAGGTACGACAATTGAAATCATTTTTTTTGCAACAAAGACATTCTCATATACATCACTACTTCCGGCAGTTTCTCCCTCCGCAGCTTTAAAAGATACCCGTGCCTTTCCTCTTCCAAGTACGTCTTTAGTACTCATCGCATAATATCGTTCATCCGCAAGAGCCTTTTTTGTTTTAAAATAAAAATTCGGCCGGATGATAATCTGTATTTCTTTCAAGGCCGCCTCCCTATAAATCCTTTTTTCCGGAACTTATGGTATATACGGATTCTACCGGTAATATGAATATTTTCCCATCTCCGAAAGAACCTTCACTGCCCGACCGTGCATTTTTGATTATTATGTCAGTAACTTTGTCCACATCCTCATCCCGGACAACAATCATCAGAACTTCCTTTGAGATTTCATCGTAATACACATTATCAACTTTCAATCCGCGCTGTTTTCCCCTTCCGAGAATACTGAATCTCGTCGCAGCTCTGTAACCATTTTCACAAAGTTTCGTAAGTATTACATCGCTTTTCTCCGGACGTACCACCGCTTTTATCATTTTCATATTACCTGCCCCCTGAAGAGAATGTAAAAAAAAAGATGCCGGAACATCCTCTGTTCCGACATCTTTGTCTTTTATAGATAGTACAGACATTGTTTTATTCTTTCAAGAGTTTCATATCATAAAAAGAATTGTGCTGACTGCATAACCGATATCATCGTAGTTCAGTACTGCACTGCCGGTACCGTTCAATATCAAAGGATAATTTTAATTCCAGAGAAACAGACATATCGTTCAGTTCCGTATTGAGTATCTGCTTAATTTTATCCAGACGGTAGTGCATTGTATTACGATGTATGCACAGGAATTCGGCAGAGATGTTCGCATTGCAGTTATGATCAAGATAGCATTCAAGCGTCCTGCATAAATCACCATGCTGAATCTGATCAGCTTTCAGCAGTTTTCCGATATGTGCCTGCACATACTGGTCAAGCAGTTTTTCATTATGTATCTGCGTAATCAGAAAATAAATACCGCTGTTTTCATAGAATAAAACATTATGTCCTTTACCGATGATTCTGCAAAGCTGTACTGCGCTCTGCGCTTCATGATAACTGAGACGGAAATCTTCAACATATTCGTACGGCGTCCCGATGCCTGTCAGTATTGAAACGGAATATTTCTTTTCACCATTCGCAGTAATAACCGACAGGACTTTCGAAAGTAACTCATTGTTAAAAGGATCCACCGGGACAAGGGCAAGTATTGTGTCGACCTGAGATAAAAGAAACATCTGCTGAAGACCGCGTAAGGCAAACTCGGTCCGTATTATTTTTTTTATATTTTCGTGAACCCTGATACTGTCCTTTTCTCCGTGTACGGCATTCTGTGCAGTATGGTTTTCACCGATACAAAACTGAAGTACACGGTACAGGCCTTTTAAGTGTATTCCGAAATATTCTGCCTGCCCGATGATCTCCCGTGTATTCAGATTCTCAGAATATAATATAGAAGAAAAAATATGTTCACGTGAATTCGCGCTGCTCTCTTCTTCTACGAGCGCTTTACAGATCAACTGAGATAAATCTATCAGATGAAGGTTTACAGACAGTTCAAACAGCGGAAGATCCGTTTTATCACAATAGTCTCTGACAGCTTCCGAAATCTGCCCTTCATTTATTACAAAGCCGGCAATATTTTTCTGTCTCATGGAATTAATCATTGCAATCAGCCGTTCGTCATCGCACGTAAGTTTCTGATCAGTCACGATTACCAGTTCTTCTCCGTGAATGAGGTCGGCGGCATTAACGTTACCGGCCAGGCATTGTATGCAGTCAGCAAAATAGATCCACCGTATAACGTGATTAAGTCCTCTGCCGCCGGCCATGAGCTTCATTCCGCCTTGAATTTCTTTCATTTCCATGAGATCTCTGCAATTCATAGTACCACCAGCATGATATCGGTTAAAATGAAAAGGCGGCGCTGCTTTTACGCAGAGCCGCCTTTGGCATTCTCATCTGTATTTAATTGTTTTATGCAGAAATAGTCAAGTCGTATGTATGAACAGGAACGTTCTGCTACTGCTGCAGGCTTTTTACGAAACTGGCATCAATCATATCGCCGCATTCGCAGTCAGCCTTGATTACATCCAGTTTTTTAAGGAAATCCTTTACGGTATTCTGAGTATATCCCCAGTAAGCATAATTTTCAGCAGGCGTAAAGGCTTTTACGGCTTCATCAACTGTCGGTACAATCAGCCCGTTCATTTCACTTGTGAATTCAGCAGAATCCACGCCGAGTTTACCTGCCATAAAAGCTGTTGAATCATCAGTGTTGTTTTTCCAGTATTCGACTGCATCAAAATAACTTTTTACCATCGCTTTTACAACGTCCGGTTTAGTACTGCAGAGTGTTTTTGAAGCAGCCAGTACATCCGTAATCAGGTTCGGGTTGTCCGCTGTTGAATAAAGAACTGTTCCTTCGGCTTTTTTGGCCTGAGAGAAATAAGGATCCCATATGCATGCTGCATCGCATTTGCCTGTACAGAATGCATTCCCCGCATCGCCTATGGACATGTCAACAATTTTGACGTCCGAAGCAGTCATATTGTGATCCTGCAGCAGGGTAAGTAAAAACATATGATCAACGCTGTACAGCTGTGTCGCTATAGTTTTCCCTTTCAAATCTTCAACACGTTTTATTTCGGATTTTGCAACAAGTCCTTCACAACCGTTTGATTTATCAGTTTCAAGTACAATGGAAATATCTCCTCCCTGTGAAAAAGGTGAAATTGTTTCCGATGAAGCATATGTACAGAAATCAGTCTGACCGCCGATAAAGGCATTGGAACTTTCTGTTGTTGAAGAAAATTCTCTGACATCAACATCGATACCGTTTTCAGCAAATATTCCTTTTTCCTGTGCCAGATAAAAGAACATATTCGTAGGCCAGGCGACAGTTCCGAGTGAAACCTTTGTAAGAGTCCCGGATTTTTGTGCTGAAACTTTTGTTTTTTTACTGCATGAACCAAGTACCAGTATCATACAGGCCACGATCAAAAAAATAATTCCATGCTTTTTCATAATGCCTCCATCAGCTTCCGTAATCTGTGATATTTTTTGCGGATCCGCCGCAGACACAGTACTTCTCTTTTGTATTAAGTGATTATCGAATCAATAGCAATGTTACTTCTGCACAAATCTGATTGTATTTTCATCACAATATATAAATTTTACTATTCTGCACGTTTTAAGGGAAATGTCATACAGTGAGGACCACCGCCGCCTTTCAGTATTTCTACGAGATCGACAGTTATTACGTCAAGGCCCAGAGCTTTCATCTGTCTGTTTACATCTTTATTATTGGTAAATGAAATTACTTTACCGTTGCCAAGACACTGAAGATTACAGTAATGACGGTATACACCCTCCTGAGGAACATTTATAAGCGTAAAATGACGCCGTTCCAGCATGCTGATAAAATCATCAGGAAGAGCATCTCTGCAGACTACAGCCGTGTTTTCCGCAACAATATTGAAACACATGTCCAGATGCAGATTCTTACGACTGCAGGGAACACCGTACATCATGTATCCGTGTTCGTGCATCTGCCGTTCTACATTTCTATAACCGTCCCAGTCCGTCCGCGCAATAACGCCGTGTGCAATTGTATATTCGTCAAGCATCCAGAAATCGCCGCCTTCAAACGCACCTGCCGTACAGCGGGCAACATTCGGTATGCCAAGTTTCTTCATCTTTGCTTCATACTCAGCAGTTTCGCCTTTACGGCATGGTTCCCTGAAATTTCCCATAACAAAGCCGTCTGCTACACAGCCGCCGAAATCCCGGGAAAAAACTTCGTATGTCAGTCCGGGATGCGGATCCATAAGCTCCACCTGTACGCCGTTTTCTTTATATGCCTGAACAAATTCCGCATGTTCACGCATACACGCAGACTTATCTGCTTTTTGTCCTTTCCGCAGCCAGTCGTCGGTAATAACATTAATAGGTTCAAACTCGAAATATGTTGGCGGGCAGAGCAGAACCTTCTCCAGCGTATTTGTTGCATTCTTAACATATGACATAAAAGAACCTCCAAGTTCATAACTATTATAAACAGGCAGATATACATATGTCATTGTTTCCGGTGAACAACATTCTTTGTGCAGTACTATATAAAATAAGTAAATTTTATTATTTATCAGTAATTGAAATAACAAGCAGGAATATAGTCCTGTTCGTTATTTTTACAAACAGCAGGCAGAGGGTTCCGAACCAACTCAGAAACCGTATCATAAAGGATATTATGGTAATCTGTACCTGACTGACAGGAAACAGGGAAGCTGTTGGGGGGCTTCAATACGACAACTATAAATGAAGAATTTAGATTCATTCAGAATTACCTTGCATAGGAACAGGTAAAATATAAGGAGCGGGTCTCTTTTTCAATATCAGTTCCACCGGATGCCGAAAACTGTATGCACAGGCTGCAGCAGCTTTGAATACGCACGAAAAAGTGTCCCGCTCGATGTTATGGATTATTTATTAAAACCCGTTAATACTGAAGAGCTTACAGTAATACGCAAAAACCGTCTGAGAAGAAATACAAACACTTAAAGCGTATACAGGTATGCTTGCATTCCTGTATCGCAAATTGAAAAAAAGATTGCATCCGGCAAAACAAACAACACTTTTAAAGTACGGATTTTGTGATATACTTTTATTATAACACAAGGGTCAGTAAAAATCCGAGTCTCGCTTTATCCTCATAATGGGGATAGAAAAAAGGTCAAAACCAGTGAATTAAATTACAGGAGGTCAACTATCGCAATGTTTCCTGTCTCCCCGAAATTAAATGATCCACGGCAAAATCATTTACTTGCCGTTCTGCCGGATGCGGAACGCGGCCGGATTTTCCCCCATCTGGAGCAGGTTCACCTGAAACTGGGTGAAGTTCTCTACGAGTCCGGCGGGCAGCTGCGGTACGTGTATTTTCCCACTACAGCCATAGTCTCACTGCTTTCACTGATGGAAAATGGTGCTTCCGCCGAAATTGCAATCGTCGGTTATGAAGGAATAGTCGGAATCGCCCTTTTCATGGGTGGAGAAACAATGCCGAACAGGGCTGTTGTGCAGAGCGAGGGAATGGCATTTCGTCTGAATGGATCACTTTTAAATCAGGAATTCAACCGTTCCGGACCGTTCCAGCATCTTCTGCTTCGGTATACGATGGCGCTTCTGGCCCAGATGGCACAGACTGCCGTCTGCAACCGCCACCATTCGATTGACCAGCAGCTCTGCCGCTGGTTATTGCTCAGCCTTGATCGTCTGCCTTCGAACGTGTTGAGCATGACTCAGGAACTCATTGCAAACATGCTCGGCGTACGGCGAGAGGGCGTAACCGAAGCTGCAGGAAAATTGCAGAGCGCCGGTTTGATAGACTACAGCCGTGGCCGTATCACTGTATTGGATCGGCCGGGACTGGAAGCACGGGTATGCGAATGCTATGAAGTGGTCAGAGCTGAATTTGCCCGGCTGCTCCCCGACGAAATTGCACATTGAAGTTTCAGCCGCGATTTTTATCAGATCTGCTTTTATGCCGGAATTCTCACTTCAACGATGTGTTCTTTATGGTCATCGATGAGTGCCAGTGTCTCTTCTTTCTGATCCCCGCCGTCAATTGTTATGAGTGACTCCGTACTGCCTGCCGGTACCCGTTTAATCTCAATATGGTACATCGTTTCCCGATACCGGTAATGAAGTTTGAAACCAGCCCAGTCCACCGGAATGCACGGAGCGAGACGAAGCCTGTCCGCCTCAAGACCGACCCCCAGCAGGGATTCCACGATAAGGCGGTACATCCATCCGGCAGAGCCTGTGTACCACGTCCATCCGCCCCGTCCTGTATGAGGAGGAATCGAATAGACGTCCGCTGCCATGACATAGGGTTCTACTTTATAAATCTCCGCCTTTTCAGGGGTGTTTGAATGGTTCACCGGATTGATCATCGTAAAGAGCTCCCAGGCCCGCGCAGCGTCGCCCATGCGCGCAAAGGCCATGGTCGCCCAGATTGCTGCGTGTGTATACTGACCCCCGTTTTCCCGTACGCCGGGAACATACCCTCTGATGTAGCCGGGGTTCGGTTCCTCTGTATCGAAGGGAGGATCCAGCAGCTGTATTAATCCTTTTTCACGGCGGACC
>JALNVF010000139.1 GCA_023231445.1 Treponema sp.
AGAAAGCTTGCGCCCGGTGTTAAGGAGATTCTCACTATGATCAAGACTGTAAAAGACGTAGATCTTAAAGGCAAACGCATTATAATGCGTGTTGATTTCAACGTTCCGATGAAAGACGGCGTTGTCCAGGACGACACCCGCATTATGGCTGCACTGCCTACAATCAAATATATCCTCGAACAGAAACCGAGAAGCCTTGTCCTTATGAGTCATCTCGGAGACCCTGCTAAAGATGTAAAAAAAGCTCAGGAGAAGGCAGAGAAAGCGGGAAAACCATTCACTGAAGCTGATAAAGAGAAATTCATCAATGGCAAAAACCGTATGAAACCGGTTGCGGAGTACCTTGAAAAAAAGCTCGGCAGCAAGGTAGTGTTTGCTCTTGATGCTCTTGGCCAGAAGGCTGCGATTGATGCGCTTCCTGACGGCGGCGTTATGATGCTTGAAAATGTACGTTTCCATAAAGCGGAAACAGCTAAAACGGCCGAAGAACGCGAACCAATGGCAAAAGAACTTGCTTCTTATGGTGATATTTTTGTAAATGATGCGTTCGGAACAGCGCACCGGGATCAGGCTTCAACAGCGACAATTGCCAGATTCATGAAAACTCAGCCGGTCGGTGGATTCCTTATGGAAAAAGAAGTGAAATATCTTGAGCCGATGTTGAAAGATCCTCCGAAACCGATGGTTGCTATTATCGGAGGTGCAAAAGTTTCTTCAAAGATTGCTGTTCTTGAAAGTCTGCTTAAAAATGCTTCCGCACTTGTTATCGGTGGTGGTATGGCTTATACGTTCCTGAAGGCACAGGGACATAAAGTCGGTAAATCTCTTGTTGAAGATGATTTTATTGGCACAGCAAAGAAACTTCTTGCTGATGCAAAAACTAAGAATGTTAATGTTATTCTTCCGGTGGATCATGTCGGAGCAGAATCTTTTGATGCGAATGCAAAAGCTGTTGCTGTAGACGGTGTTGAAATTCCGGACAATCTTATGGCTATGGATGTAGGTCCGAAGACACTTGAACTTTATGCGAAGGCGATCGGATCTGCAAAATCAGTCATCTGGAATGGTCCTGTCGGCGTGTTTGAATTCGACGCATTTGCGAAAGGAACGGAAGCTGTTGCAAAAATGGTTGCAGAAGCAACCGGCCATGGAGCCATGACGGTTGTCGGCGGAGGTGATTCTGTCGCAGCAGTTAATAAATTCGGTCTTGCAGACAAAATGAGTCACGTTTCAACGGGCGGCGGTGCATCGCTCGAATTCCTCGAGGGAAAGACTCTGCCCGGTATTGCTATTCTTGCTGCAAAATGACGTACTGATTGCATCAATGCAGTCTGTGCTCTGCAGGTTACTTTTTACGGAATATACTTCGGCGATAAGTGACCTGTCCCATTCAGGCCGCCTTCAATGGCGGCATTTCATTACTTAGGAGATTACTATGCGCACACATTATATTGCGGGAAACTGGAAAATGAATACAAGCAGGGCTGAGGCTGTAAAACTGGCTCAGGACCTGGTAAAAGAGCTGAAAGGAAAAAACAACAAGTACATGATAGCACCTCCCTTCGTTTATCTTGATGCAGTTTCACAGATTGTGAAGGGAAGTAATGTTATTCTCGGTGCGCAGGATGTAGCAGCGACAGACAACGGTGCACACACAGGAGAAGTTTCTGCTGCTATGCTTAAGGATATCGGCGTAAAAACTGTTGTTATCGGTCACAGCGAACGACGTCATGAAATTGGTGAAAGTGACATGCTGATCAATGCAAAAGTTCTCAAAGCTCTGAACAGCGGACTTGATGTTGTTCTCTGTATCGGAGAACTGCTTGCAGAGCGTGAGGCAGGAAAGGCGGAACAAGTCTGTGCATTTCAGCTCGATGCAGATCTTTCCGGTGTAACGATGGAACAGATGTCCCGCGTAACAATAGCATACGAACCGGTCTGGGCTATCGGTACCGGAAAAACTGCAACACCGCAGGATGCAGAAGAAATACATGCGTTTATACGCAGTCATATTGCAAAGCTTTACAGTCAGCAGACAGCAGATGAAGTAATCATACAGTATGGCGGTTCAATGAAGGCATCAAATGCTGCAGAACTTCTTGCAGAGAAGGATATTGACGGAGGTCTCATCGGTGGGGCTTCTCTTAAAGCGGAAACTTTCATACCGATCTGCGTATTGTAATTTTTTATAATTGAAAAAAATGTGCGGGAAGAGAATCGTAGTTTTCTCTTCCCGTTTTTTTAGTATATGATATGCTGATTTTCAGAATACCATCATCATTACCGGAAAATCAAAGGTATTTCATCAAGAGATGCACACAACTTCCAGAGTATATGTTTTATTTCATCTGTCGGAGCAATTTTATCAGGAACCATGACGCATTTTAACCCAGCGCGGTATGCACTGTGTATACCATTCGGACTATCCTCGATTGCAGCACATTGTGCAGGTTTCAATCTAAGTGATGAACATGCGATAGCATAAATTTCCGGGTCAGGCTTGGAGTGCTCTACCATGTCTCCTGTCGTAATTGATTCAAACCATTTTAAAAGCCCTGTATTTTCCATCTGGCGGCGTACGGTTTCGCCTCGTGTCGATGATGCAAGTGCAAGTCTGTATCCCGTGTGTGCAAGGTATTCAAGCGCATGAACAGCACCTTTCATTACAGGAATACCTTCTTTTGTTTCTATTTCATGAAAGAGAACTGAGGTTTTGTCCATAAACGCCTGTACGTCGAATTCTTTCCCGTATTTGTTCTTGAGAATTATACGTGTATCGTTTTTATTGCATCCGCGGCATGCATTGATGACATCGTTTATATCTTTAAGTCCGAGTTCTCTGCCTGCGGTTTCCCATGTACGGTCACAGATTGTTTCCGTATCAAGCAGGACTCCGTCCATGTCAAAAATTACTGCTTTTATTGCTTCCATTGGAAGAATACTACCACAAATTCGTATTGATAAAAATATATTCTGCGCTATAATTTTAATCATCATTCATGTACGGGAGGATAATAAATTATGCAAAGTGGATTTCAGACTGACGACCTCACGGACGCATATAAGCTGGTGGTGCCGCCTGTTCTTATTGCAACAAAAGGAGATATGGAAAAACTTTACGATATTACACCTATCGGCTGGATCATGCCGATGGATTATGAACCTGTAACAAAAGTGATTTTTTCCTGTGATCCTGCTCATCAATGTGATGTAAACATAAAAAGATCAAGAGAATTTGCGGTTTGCCTGCCGCTTGATATAAATGATCCTGTCATAGAAAAATGCGGTTCTGTTTCCTCGGCTGATATAGACAAATTTGCACGGTTTGGTATTACCGGGAAAAAGGCTGAAAAAACCGACCTCATGATTCCCGTTGAACTTGTATCATCATGGATTGAATGCAGACTTGTACGGGTAATCAGAGAAGGCTCTGTCGATTTATTTATAGGAGAAGCTGCTGCTGCCTTTAAAAAGTAGTTTCAGTTCAAAGGTGCCTGTGCAGAAAGCAGACGCTCCACTGCATTTACAAATTCTCTAAGCTCTTCAAGTTTTCTGCGCAAATCAACATAATAATAATTTTTTGTACCATTCCGGTACGATTCAATAAGGCCGCTTTCCTTTAAAACTTTCAGGTGATGTGATATTGCCGGTCGGGATAATCTTGTCTTTGAAGTAAGACTGGAAACATTTACTCCTTCACCGCCGGCTTCAGCCATATTCATGAACAATTTTTGACGAACTTCGTCGCCCATAGCAGTAAAAAAAGGCCCGCATTTTTCAAGTAGCGTTTTTGTGTCGTCGACATCTTCATTTTCTGCCATATTATTTCCTTCTTTTATGGTTTATATACATAAACCGTTGAAAAAGTATAATAACAGGCAGAAAATATGTCAAGGAATTATGTACTTTCCTTTATGCTTCAGTCTTCCATAATCCATGTTTATTGCAGTACGCATAAGCCGCAACGAGTTTATCGCCGTCTGCAAGAGCAAATACTGCTTCCGGTTTATCACCGGGATTAAGAACTTTCCGCTGTCCGCCATGTACTGTATGGAGATAAATCCACTGTATATAATGTTCGGGTTCCATCGGATGTGCGACACTGCCGACTGCAACATGAACTTCATTTCCTTTTAGGGTAATGACAGGTACATGCTTTTCTTTAGCTGCATCAGTTGTGTTGGCAACAAGCTCCGTCATTTTGTCTCCGCAGCAGACTGGTACTGCTCCTGAATCATAAATCATGCCGATAATGTTTCCACAGTGTTTGCAGATGTAAAACTTTACTTTAATCTCCTGAGCCATAAAAACCTCCATATATGTGATATACTTTAAATATATCTCAGAATCAGAAAATAGCAAGGATAAAATCATTGACTGAAGAACAGAATTAAGTTAGATTTTTCATACGTTATAATATGATGATTTTAAAATATAGTCGTATACCTCTGATAATTTCCATTCTTTTCTTTTTTGCAGTGCAGCATTCTTTTGCAGAAGAATGCATTATTGATCTTTGGAAAGGGGTAAAAGGAATGCGAAAAGCGGATTCTGTCATGTTTATGACAAAACCAAAAAACGCAAACGGAACGGCTGTAATTATATGTCCGGGAGGAAGTTACCATCATCTGGGAATGTTTAACGAGGGACATTGTGCGGCGAAATGGTTTAATACCCTTGGTGTGACGACGTTCGTCCTGCGCTACCGTGTAGCCGAAAGCGGATTTCATTTTCCATGTCAGCTTCAGGATATACAGCGCGCTGTCGCGCTTGTACGTGAAAATGCCGGCAGGTATGGCATAGATACGCATAAGATAGGTACGATTGGTTTTTCTGCAGGGGGGCATCTTGTTACAATGGCAGGTGCATTCGCCGGTACGGATAATGAGCTTGAAAAACTTGGTATTCATACATCAGTAAGTCTCCGTCCTGATTTTGTTATATCTGTTTATCCCGTTGTTTCAATGCGTGACGATATAGCAAACAAGTGGTCCCGTAGAAGCCTGCTAGGTTCTGATATGTCTGAAGAGCGGAAGGAAAAATTCTCTATGGAAAAGCAGATCCCTGAGAATATGCCGCCGACTTATCTGGCAGCCTGCCGTGATGACCCTGTCGTTATGTTTGAAAATAGTGTACTTCTCGACAGAGCTCTTACCGAAAAAAATATTCCTCATCGTTTTGCAGTTTATAACACGGGCGGCCACGGATTCGGCATGCTGAATAACGCGTTTATGAAAAAGTACCATTGGAATAAAGATCTGGAACAATGGCTTAAAGAATATGAATTTCTGCCGGAATAGTTTTTTGTTTTTTTCTCTCGGATAAAAAATGTACTGTCTGCTGGTTTATATACATTCATACGGCGTGGTTAATGGTTACGTGCTTTTATAACAATATTGAAGGGATCAGTGTTTTTTTTGTATTGAGAAATGATACTGTTTTCTATATACTATATTTTATATTGGTTTAGAGGAAAAAAATGCTGGATAAAATGCGCAACATTGGAATTATGGCTCATATTGATGCGGGCAAAACTACGACGACGGAACGTATTCTGTACTATACAAAGAAAATACATAAAATCGGTGAAATTGATGACGGTCAGGCAACAATGGATTTTTTGCCGCAGGAACAGGCGCGTGGAATTACTATCCAGAGTGCTGCAACAACGACTGATTGGAAGGGATACCAGATTAATATTATTGACACGCCCGGACATGTCGACTTTACTGCCGAAGTGGAACGTTCTCTCCGTGTGCTTGATGGGGCTGTTGCCGTGATTTGTGCTGTAGACGGAGTACAGCCTCAGACAGAAACTGTATGGAAGCAGGCTGATGAGTTTAAAGTTCCCCGTATCTGTTTTATGAACAAAATGGACCGTATCGGAGCTGATTTTTTCGGATCAATGGAAGATGTACATACTAAATTCGGTGTTGAATGCGTTGCTTTGCAGATTCCTGTCGGTCAGGGACAAAATTTTGAAGGTGTCATTGATTTACTGAATATGAAAGAAATCCGCTGGAATGCCGATGATGAAGGTGAAACGTTTGTCGTAACAGACATCGTTCAGGAACGTAAAGCTGATTCGGATAAATGGCGGGAAAAACTTATCGATCAGGTTGCTTCTGCTGACGATGCACTTGCCGAACTGTACCTTGACGGGAAAGAGATTAGTGTAGATCAACTCAAGGGTGCAATCAGAAAAGAAACAATTAATCGTTCTATCGTTCCGTTTGTTCTTGGAAGTGCACGTCATAATCAGGGAGTACAACCTCTCATTGATGCAATTGTTGATTATCTTCCGGCACCTGATGAAGTTCCGCCTGCGGTTGGACTTCATATTAAGCGTGATAAGGAAGAACGAATTGAAGTACCTTGCAAAGAAAACGGTATGCCGGTAGGACTCGTTTTTAAGATTACGTATGATCAGAACATGGGTTCACTGTGCTTTGTGCGTATGTATTCCGGGAAAATCAGTGCGGGAACGCAAATATATAATGTTAATAAGAAAAAACGCGAGCGGGTTAACCGTATTTTTCGGATCAATGCAGATAAAGAAGAACCTATGGACAGCGTGTGTGCCGGTGATATTGCGGCATTTATCGGCTTAAAACTTGCTCAGACGGGTGATACAATCGGAAGTGAAGGTATGCCTGTTCTGCTTGAACAGCCAAGGTTTCCTCAGCCTGTTATTTCTGTTTCGCTGGAACCGGAGTCTCTTGCAGAACGGGATAAAATGAATCAGACACTTGACATCCTTTCGCACGAGGATCCGACCTTTACCTATCATGAAGATTCCGAGACAGGGCAGCTTATCATAAGTGGAATGGGAGAGCTTCATCTCGACGTACTTGTTACACGTATGAAAGACGATTTTAAAGTGCAGTGCCGTGTCGGTGCTCCTCAGGTTACATACCGCGAGGCAGTTACCACAGCTGCAGATGCAACTGAATCATACAGTAAAGTCCTTGGTGGAAAGGAAAACACAGCAGGTATTACGGTACATGTCGAACCCCGCGGGCAGGGAGAAGGTAACCTTTATACATGTACGGCAAAACGAAGCGATAATATACCTGATGAAATTTTTGATGCAATGCAGAGTGCATTCGGGGCGGCATTGCAGTCCGGCATAAAATTCGGTTATCCGTGTACTGATACAGCCGTTACTGTAACGGCGATCGACTACAATGATCTTACCTCGACGCCATTTGCGTTTGAAGCATGCGCTTCACAGGTATTTGACAAAGCCTGTTCTGCTGCAGCTCCGCAGCTGCTTGAACCTGTTATGAGTGTGGACATTTCATGTCCGAAGGAATTTGTCGGAGACGCGATGAGCCAGATAACAGCACGAGGCGGAATTATTATGGGACAGGATTCAAAAGCATCCGGTGAAATTGTGCACGCACAGGCTCCTATGGCGAAGATGTTCGGTTTTTCGACTAATCTGCGTTCTGTTACACAGGGAAGAGCATCGTTCTCGATGGAATTCAGCCATTTTCAGGTAAAACCGGACGGCTTGGGAAATGCATGGTAATACATATGCACTTATGAAAAGTCAAAAACCAGACAGGATTTATAAGGTATACGATTTATTTATATGTGTGATTGACATGTTTTATCGTTTTTGCTAATATACATCTCACACGCGGGGATGGTGGAATTGGTAGACACGCCAGCTTGAGGTGCTGGTGCCGTAAGGCATGCCTGTTCAAGTCAGGTTCTCCGCAGTTC
>JALNVF010000140.1 GCA_023231445.1 Treponema sp.
AATCGGAAGTGAAATACATCTGAGCGAACAGGCCATCAAATATCATATTAAAAAAATAAAGGAACAGTGTGACGTAAACACACTGGCTGAACTGATCGTTCTGTACCGGGATGAGTATGCCGGAAGGGTTCCCTTATAATTGTGCAATTTCCCCTTCCGAAAGACCGGTATATTCCGCTATTTTTGAAACAGCCAGTCCGTCGTTTTTGATACTGCACGCTGCATCCCGCTTCCATTAACAGTACAGTGTTTAAGTTCATTATACTGCTGCGAATCGTCAAGCAGTTCCGAATACATCCTTGTGCCGTAATATGTAAGCCGTTCCATGATCTCCGGGCATGTTATGTTCTGAATCCCGACGTCGTACGTATGCCCGTCCGTATCAAAGACCTTTACATCCATGATCGATTCTTTATCATGGATGCTCTTCCGCAGGTTGAACGGTGAAGTAATTTTTACCGATTCAATCTGTTTCCATCCGGCACCCTCCAGGACGGCATTGATGGGCACCTCTAAAACTCACTTTCAGTGACTTTTTAGAGGTGTCCTATTGCTAATTATATCGATAAAAGAAAAACAAACAAGGCTGCACTCTGATTTTCCGGGGACGTCTCCGTGACCGTTATAATGTACTTTGTCAGTTCCTTTACCTTCTGAGACTTTCATTCCAATGAAAGTCTCACTGTAGTAAGATGGACAAAGCAGGCGCAACACCGCTTCCGCCTCGCTCAGCAGGAACACCTTGTCGCTCGTGTCTTCACAAACATACGTAGAACCCGTTCCGTCGTCACTGTTTCATATTGTTTTTTGCGGATAAACGTAGTAAGCAGATATGCAGAACACTATCTGCAGAAGAAGTAATCTGCCGGACATTGCGTTACGACAAAGAGATGCAAAGCATTCTGCAAATCTTTTTGTACAGCCCGCAAGCATTTCCCTGCTGCAAATACCCTTTATAGCCTGCAGCGGAAGCACGAAGAGATTCTTTACTGCTCCTGCCGGTTTTCACTGTGTAAGGGATACTTTTTACTTTCTTCAGAATGCGTTTCTTTGATTTGCTTTTCACTTTCTGGATAATTTTACCGGTACTTGTATACGAAAAATGCCAGCCCAGAAACTCGACGCCGTTACGGACATCGATGATTGCCGATTTAGGATTAAGAGACAGTTTTTCTTTTTTCACGGCAGCACCGACTGCCGCAAGACAATGCTGAGCTGTCCGTCTGTCGCGAACGAGCAGTATCATATCGTCCATGTAGCGCACGTAAAACGATATTCCAAGCTGTTCTTTGATAAGCCGGTCGACTTTATCCAGATACAACAACGCAAAGCACTGGCTCGACTGGTTACCCATTGGAATCCCCTTTCCGCTGCCGTCTTCCGGATAGCTGTCTATGACGGTGTGCAAAAGATACTGAACATCGCTGCTGAAATGGAACCGGCGCAGCTTTTGCATAAGCATATCATGATCTTACTGTAAGCAGCTGCTTCTCCAGTGTCGGTATCAGGAGATTGTCACAGAGGCTGTGCTGTACAATACGATCACGATACGGAATCGCCTGAATTTCACGCTCCTTCGGTTCGTAGATCATGAATTTACGGTATCCGTTTATAGTATATTTTTTGTATTTAAGTTCATAATGCAGCTGCCACAAGTTCTGCGAAAGATGCATTTCGAATTCAATTACTTCTTTCTTGTACTGCCTGCATAACCGCGCCCGCTGATGGGCGGCAAGGAGACTTTTGAATGATATTATTCTTTTATAGTCTGTCGTTTCAAAAAAGGAAGCATCCGCCCTTTTTGTGCAAAGCAGATGCTTCCGAGGGCAAACAGCCCGGCCCGGGTGAGATAATCTCCGGCAGAAAAAAACAAGGGGCGTAAAAGCAGCCTTGCGTTTTTCTGTACCTGAGTCAGTATTTTTCCGTGCGGCACACAATCCGCAGGGAACAGGACACGATTCCTTTGTTTCGGGCACAGTCCCCAGTTCATGCTGCAGGATACGGACCTTTTCTCCGTTTTTTGCACGTCCCGGATAAGAAACAAATCAGGCGCAACACCACCGTTTGTATTGTTGACATTGTTGTTGTTATTGGCGTTGCCGTTGTTGTTGACGTCGCGCGCGTTGTTACTATTATTATAGTTGAGCGAGCGCAGCCACCACCAGCCGCAGTTAGTAACCGTTTCCTGATTCAAACAAGCCCGCCGTTTTTCGACTTGCCTGATTGAACATCTTTTTTATGATCCTCCCGTCTTCTGTCGCTTGTGATCCATTTTCCTAAAAAGAGCAGTGCCTCCGCCTGCAGTTTGGACAGATACTCATACTGGTCAGGCAGAATACAACCGCATTCCATTGCAGGCATAGCGGGACAGCCAAGTAGCGAAAGCAGTCTTCCTGCCTCCTGCTGCTTCTGCAGCCGTTCCCCCGCAAGCGGAAGGCTGTTTGCCGGATACAGATTTTCTATGATATCAAGGCAGTAGTTCTGCATACGGGACACAAGCGTGAAGCGGAAAAAATCCTTATTTATTTTGCGCGCTTCGCGCGTAACAGCGGGAGAGCGTAACAGCGGGAGAGCGTAACAGCGTGAGAGCGTAACAGCGGGAGAGCGTAACAGCGGGAGAGCGTAACAGCGGGAGAGCGTAACAGCGGGAGAGCGTAACAGCGGGAGAGCGTGCCGGGCGCAAAGCGCCTCCGGCACGCTCTCCCGCTGATTAAGCCTCTGCGAGGCAGATTAAGTTGCTTTTATTCCAATAAAAGCAACAAAGCAGGCGCAACACCAACGTCTGCAGTGCAGACACCGCCGATGCCATTGGCGTTGCCATAGCAGCTACCGCCGCGCACGCCGTAACAACTATCAAAATAGTAGGGCGAGCGCAGCCACCACCAGCCGCAGTACTGGTAATCTCCCGACGAAGTATACATATATGCGCCGGTCGCACGCGCATAATCGCACACCTTCTTTCTGCGTACACTGTCGTATGTACTGGAACTTGCATACCCGTAACTCGTGTTTACCGCTTCCGCCTCACTCAACAGGAAAATTTTGTCGTTCGTGTCATCACACACATATGTAGAACTCGTTCCGTCTGTTCCGTCACAGCTCGTCGAATCTGCACTGTTGTCTACCGTCGTCGTCTGTATCTTTGCCCGTGCCGTACTCGTGAACGCCGTCTGAAGAAACCCTTTGTCACTCCAGTCAACGTCATAAGTAGTCGCCGTTCCCCCGTCGGTAACGAACTGGTTTTTTGTCCCGTTCAGATACACACGGATATTCGAATATTTGTAGTTGTTCGCGTAGATGGTACTGCTGTTCAATGATCTGTTTGAAGGCGTACCGTAATAGCAGACGTTCGTCAGTATGCTTTCCGCCACCACAAGCTCTTTGCTCGTATCGCTTGCGTCGAGCACCCGCCACTTGATCGGCTCCACCTTGAAGTAGTACGTGCTGCAGCTCGTTATCGTCGTTTCGTCGCTGAACGTATAGTCGCTTTCACACGGTGCTGCACTCACCTTCGCGTAGTAGTAGCCGTCGCTGCCGACATAATAGCCGTTTGACGCTGTATTCGTTTCATCTACGATGGTCACGCCGCTTGCCTTAATCGTCTGCGGCCAGTCGCCGAACTCGACATACGTTCCGCCCGTACCCGCCGTACCGTCGGTTCCCGCCGCAAGCGTGATCGGTGTTTCGGTCATGCCGTACATCGGGTACTGGGTGACGGTCATCCCGCTGCTTGCATTGTTTGACGTATCGAACGCTTTCACCGTGAACGTATAGCTCGTACCGTTCGTAAGCCCGGTCACCGTATACGTACCTGCTGCACCCCCTGTCCCGCTCACATCCTTCGTTCCGAGCTGCGTGCCCGTATCTGCCGTCGTCGTCCACGTAACGACCGCCTTACTGAAGTCGGCAGCATCCGGATTCGTCCAGCTGAGCGTCACTTCACTGTCGCCGGTGGAAGCGGTAAGAGAAGTAACGTCGTTAAGTGTCCACTTCGCATACAGCGTACCTGCAGCGGTAAAAAGCTCCGTATCTGCATTCTCCGTGAGTTTCCCCGCTGCACCGACGTACTGCGTACCGCTGCCGCCTGTTGCCGTGTAATAGCCTCCGAACGCATAGCCGCTCTTTACCGGTACGGTAATGCCGTTTGCAGTCCCACTCATTTCGGTTGTGCAGCCGCTTTCAAGGTAGAAGCCGTCTCCGTACTTTTCGTATATTTCTCCGGTTCCCGCAGTGGTTGCACTCTGATTGTCGAGCGTCACGGCGTACACATTTCCCGTCACCGCGACAGTCTGCGCCGCCGTAATACCGCTTACCGTATACACGCCGTCTGCGGCTGACGTGAGCGTGCTGCCGTTTGCCGTCACGCTCACGGTGCTGTCCGTATAGCCTTCGGAAAGCGTTATTGTAAACGAATAGCTTCCTCCTCTCAGCACCGGGCTTTCACTTCCGCTCTGCGCCGTTATTGTATATCCGGTAATCGTTTGAAGCGTTACCGTGTAGTAATCCACGTCCGCCTGCGCACTGCCGTCCGTCTCTGCAGTGAGCGTACCGCCCGTGTCCGTCCCGTCCGCATACACTTCGTACGTCCCGTACGGTACGCTTCCCGTCGTAGCGTTCGAGCCCGACGCATTCGTCAGGTCGTATGAAAGCGAGTCTTTTTTGAGCGTGATTACCTTTCCGCTGCCGACCCATGCCGACCCGTCTTTCAGTATGTTCACCGTTACGCCGAACATGTTTATGTCGGAAAGCGTATCAGTAGCCGTCGATGCAAGCCCCGCGACAACGTACACAGAATCCGTATACAAGCCGAGACACGCTCCCTGTCCGTCGTACAGGAAAAAACGCACGAACTTTGCAGTCGCTGAAGGTACGTTTGCCTCCGTGAACGTCACGCTGTCCGTATCCGTTCCGGTTGTAATCGTCTGTCCGGCCCCGCTGCCTGCCTCAACAGGACTGTCGTATAAAGCGGCAGTCACTTTTGTAACTCCTTTCCCATGCGGATAGTTCAGCGTGACGCTCACGCTTCCCGTCCCGCCCGTTACCGCATACAGCGTTACCGGAAGCGTCTCCGCTCCCGAAGTAAGATCTGCCGTTACGCTTCCTGCAAGCACTTGCGAACTTTTGCTGTATGCCGTAACAGTGAACGTCCAGCTGCCCGGATCAACCGTAACCGCACCTGACGCCGTAACCTCCGCATACGTCTTTCCAGTAAGCAGTGGCTCCGCACTGCCTCCCGACACCGTACCCGTTACCGTGTACGTGTAACCAGTCAGAGCGGGTGAGGGGAGTACCATGCGTACCCCGTCCGTACAGTCGAATGAGACTGAAACAGTTTTTCCTGCTGTCTGTGTGCCCCCTGTTTCAGTGTCCGTTCCGCCGCGTAAAATGTCTGCGGAAAGTCCGGAGCAGCCTGCAGAAAACAGGAGTGCAAACAGTCCAGCAGTGCACATTGTAAATATTCCGTGAATGAATGTATTCTTTTTCATAGCCCGCTCCTCCCTTACTCAACAGTTACCCGGCACGTTGCAAGCCAGGTGACGCCGTGTATTTCCGTCGTGACGGTAAGTTCATAATAACCGGGTGCAAGGCCCGCCGTATTTATGGTGCATGTGCTGACGGCTGCTGAAAGCTGTGTTCCGTTAAAATACCAGCAGTACGTCCAGTCGCCCGTTTCAGGCGGAACTGCGGTGCATGTCGTCCCGTCCACCGAGACGCTCATGCTGCCGGAGACGAACGTAATGGCTGCGGTGTTGTCCGTCGTCCACTTTGCGTACAGCGTAACGTTTCCCGTACTGCCTGAAGCAATCTGCGTGACTTTTTTTGTGAACGATGCGTCGCTGTACCATCCTGCAAACGTGTATCCCGTCTTAGAAGGAGAAGCAGGCGTTATGGTCTCTGTCTCGATATTGTAACCTGCAGGGTTTGCAGTGCTGTTCGTTCCGCCGTCAAGCACATATGTAATGCTGTAGGAATCGATAGTCCACTTTGCCGAGTACGATGCGCCGGAGGCAGGGAATGTCTTCGGCAGTGTACCGCCAGACGTATTCCAGCCGGCAAACGTATATCCCGTTTTAGCGGGGGCTGCCATCGTCACCGCTGCACCGTACCTGCCAGTGAGCGTTCCGCCCGTACCGGTCGCTGCGGTGAACACCGTTGTCGTCGTGCCGCCTGCAAGGTCGAACGTAAGCGTAATGATGTTGCGCGTGTAATACAGTTGTACTACCGTGCTGCCGTCCGCCTTTATTGTGCCTGTCGTACTTACCGTGCCGTTTATTGTAGTGAGTGAGCTGTCATACGTGAAACCTGTATATGTCTTTGCAGAAGTGGTGTATGTTAATGAAGCTCCCGTCGTACCGGTCAGGTTTTCCGTGTCTGATGCGACAATCGTATAGTTGTTATCCGAAATATCCTGCTGCAGGTACTGGACGGTATATACGGTGCCAGTGCCGGCCGTCCATGTTGCCGTGTACGACGCATCTTCCGCAGGGAATGCTGCCGGCAGCGTACCTCCCGGCGTATTCCAGCCGGCGAATGTGTATCCCGTTTTAACCGGGGCTGCCATCGCGACCGTCGCGCCGTACCTGCCTGTAAGCGTTCCGCCCGCATCCGTCGTCGCGGTAAACGTTGTCGTCGTCATCCCGCCTGCGAGGTCGAACGTGAGCGTTATCGTATTGCGCGTGTAGTACAGTTTCACCACCGTACTGCCGTCCGCCTTTATTGTGCCTGTCGTACTTACCGTACCGTTTATCGTGGTGAGCGCCGTATCGTTTGTAAAACCGGGATAGGTTTTTACCGTATACGCGGCCGCTCCGCCGGTCGTGCTGGTCAGATTTTCAGTATCTGCAAGCGTATAGTTGTCGTCCGAAACATCCTGCTGCCAGTACTGTACCGTATATACTGTTCCCGTTCCTGCTGCCCATTCTGCGTACAGCGTCACGGCGGCATTTCCCATGATGAACGTACCTCCTGCCGCATACGGCGTACCCGTTCCGTCCGCTGCCGTATTCCAGCCGGCAAACGTATATCCTGCTTTTGCAAGGTTTCCCGTATTTCCGCAGACGCTTACCGTACTTCCCGCCGTATATTTTCCCCCGGCAGAAGGAACAGTCCCTCTGTCCGCTCCGTTTGCATCGTATGTCACCGCATACTCCGGGTCGGACGACGACGTTTCCGTCTTACATGCCGCCATGCAGCATGCAAGTACTGCAGCTGCAGACGTGCACATACACAGTTTTCTGAACCGCATTTTTGTCATATCTTCTTTCTCCTTTTTTATATGAATTGCCCGGCATACAAAAATCCTGCGCCTTACGCACCGCACACGTTCCGTATACCGTCTTCAGTATAGACCCGTACGGAAAAATCTTCGTTGTACTCAGGTATAAAATAAGTATAAAAAACCTCTGAAAGTACGATTCAAACAGTACACGGTGCAGTCCGCTTCACGGGCAGGCAGCCTGTTTATAACTGCCGTTTTATACTTTTTCTATACTTTTTTTATACCTTCTTTTAAATCAAATCTTTTCTTTTATCATTTATACTATGCTGTACCGTATTAGTATCCGGAGAAGAGAAAAAGTGAAAAACAGTGCAGAGCGTAAAATTGAAGTAAAATATCCGCTGGGAGTAAAACTTGCGGTCATTATCAGTGTTCTTGTC
>JALNVF010000141.1 GCA_023231445.1 Treponema sp.
CCGGCCTTTATAAGATCGCGGAATTCGTCATTAAAAACAGCTACACTATCCGTCTTTGTCATGTAGTTCTGATCCATACCGACCGTACCGGCAGGACCATCATACATTTTCCATCCTTCACCCTCAAAAAGAACCGACGGGTTCAATTTTGCACAGGATGCATAAGAATCCAGTACGGAGGAAGATTCCATAAGCCCCATAATATCAAAACGGAACCCGTCGACCTTGTAATTTTTGACCCAGTAACTCGTCGAATCGACGACAAGCCGTTTCATCATTGTCCTTTCTGTTGCAGTATCGTTACCACAGCCCGATGCGCTTTTTAACCTGCCGTTTGCATCAGTACGAAAATAGTAACCAGGTACAATGTCGTCAAGAAACCGGGTATCTGCCATATGATTGTATACAACGTCAAGAATGACACCTATGCCCGCTTTATGACATTCGTTTATAAGTTCACGCAGTTCCCGGATGCGGCAGTATGGGTCAGAAGCATCCGTTGAAAACCACCCTTCGGGTGTAAAATAATTGTGCGGATCATATCCCCAGTTGTAATTATTACCACTTACTTTGCCGGAATCTTCATATGCCTTATTAGTTTCGTTATTGTTGTAAAAGTTAAGAACAGGCATAAGCTGAACGTGCGTAATACCAAGATCCTTAAGATACGGAATTTTTTCTATAAAAGCTTTATATGTTCCCGGTACAGCTTTTACACCCGAATCAGGACTAATGGTAAAATCGCGTACAGACATCTCATAAATAACGGCATCTTCCCGTTTTGCAAGTTTTACAAATGGGGCACTCATACCGCCTTCCGGAAGCGCCTTTTTACTGTCAGGATTTATAACAGCAGCCCGTCCCGTTCCCCCGTTGTTATAGTAAGCAGCCATCGAATATGCATACGGATCAAGCACAGTTACCGTTCCGTGCGTATTATGCAGTGTATAATCATAGAACATACCGTCAGGATCGACTTCGTTGAACGATGCAGTCCATACACCCGTTCTGTCGTTTTTTTCCATAGTGACTGTATAATCAGGATTCACTGCATCATCAATTTTATACAAATTAAGCACTGCCGCTGATGAAGTCGGCGCCCAGAGATTAAAAACTGCACTCCCGTTTTTATACGTACAGCCAAGAACGGTTTCTTTTGACGGCACTGACTTTTCAGCAAATTTAACTGCAAGTTTAGCCGAATTTACAGCTGCTTTTCCCTGAAATACGGGATTAGACACTGTCAGCGTTCTGCTCACATCTGCATTTTCAGCAAGCTGTATTGTAATAGTATCAATCATATTATTTTTCATATTTTCCGGATCTTTTGTATTATAGATTTTTTTTATTTTACAGGAGTTACCTGCGTCATCTGTCACTATAAATCCGGATGTGTTTCCGTCGGGAGAAATCCCGTACTTACCAGAAAGAACCAAATCAATTTCATCAGGTGCCGTAAGTTCTGCCGACTTTACCGAAGGCCGGTACGGCTTTGCAGCATAGGTATTCTGGTCACCTGAAAAAATTACAATTTTATGTGAATCAGCAATATTCCAGAGGCGGTCATCATTACAGTCTTTAGTCCAGCCAGCCTTCTGACGCACAATAAGTCCTACAGTCCCTGCATCTGAAACAGGTTTTATACCGCCGGTATCACGCCCGTCAAGATGAAAGCGCATATATCCTATACCGTTCTTTACGCTCCAGTTCTGTGTATAATTCCACACAGCTCCGCCATCCCCGCCCGGCACAGCCCACATCCATAAAGCCCAGCGGCTGTAGTCTCTATCGGGACGGACATAATATATAACCAGTTCATCATCAGAGGGTTTTAACCGTTTGTCAAGCAAGATAACTTTATGTAATCCTTCGTGCGACGCATCCTCATACGATCCGGGAATTCCGGACAAAGAGGCCTGTCTGTCCCTTGCTGCTGCAGTAGCATACAGCAGCAGAGAACAAATCAGGAGAAATACAGCTTTTTTGAAATATTTGTTTTGCATGAAAAGCCTCTTTTCTAGATTATGCCTTTCCAGAGACACTGCCTAAGGAGGAAAGCTGTGCCCCTGGAAAGGCAGCCAGCCTGAATGCTGGCTGCCGGAAAATGTTCAACTATGTATCATCTATTGCTACACCTTTTTGTCATATTTAATATATCTTATTATCAACTCTATTTCATATATTTGTCAACAATATTATTACAATAATACTAACTTTTTTGAAAATATGACACTTTATGACAATTATATAATACTTTTACACTATTTTATCAAAATTATAAATTTTACAATCCACTTATAAAAAAAAATATAATTTTATTTATATTTCCACTTTTATTTTATTAATACGAAAAAAACTGATCAAACGACAACACATCCCGACTCATAAGGCCGGAATATGTTATCCCCGGAAGTCAATACATCCGGAAGCGGCGTATTAAATACTCTGTATGAATGAAACAATATCATTCCGTTGTAAGCGTAATAACACTTGTTTCATCAATTACTTTAGGGGCTGAAGCAGAACCGCAGCTGATCAAAATCCACATCGTACGTATTTATATATATTTTTCCCAGCCGTTAAGACTTGAAGGATACCCACAGCAAAGTAGATGACATTCTTCTGATAGTCGCCAGAGGATGACACTGATGCGCTATGCGCTTATACCTTGGACGTGCTGCAGAACATGCTGCAGCAATTTTCTTTAACATTTTCATCAGTTTATTCACCTTCCGTACTTTTTTACTTTTGCCTGAAACAAGGCTGCTTCATCAAAAGCAGCCGGATTATTCCATCGTTCCTTCTCTTATTGGTTTGTCATTTAATCGTGATCACGTTATCAGTTTCATCTGTTACTTTCGGCGTATCGTCAACAGCAAGCGTACCCGTACCGAATTTATACCTTTCTGCATTGCCAGAGACAACTCCGCGGGGACTGCCCATATCAAAGTCCCAGTCGTTTATATAAAACTTGTAACCTGTAATGCTGCTCGGATATCCCATGGCTGCAGCGCTTATCTTGAACCAGATCATGCCTGTCTTGTCCGCCCATTCGGAACCGATTGCAGGATCATACGATGACCAGTCCATTATGGCGTATTTTTCAACCCCGGAAACAAGCGAATCATTGATATGCGCCCAGTCGACTGCCGGCGAATTAACAGGGGCCGGAGTTACGGCTGTTCCGAGATTCGATGCAGTTGCATTCTTAGCAGAATAGTATGACTGTCCCCATCCGTTTGCCTGGAACATATAATCCCATTTCCCGAATGCAGAAGGCAGCGTGTAGTTGCTCTTCGGATGGTACTCGCACCCTGTCGTGTCATCACCATCTGATATGAAGATGTAGAAGACTACATGGTCAAACAGATTTGATGCCGGATTCCAGCCATGAGACAGCGCACCCATCTTTACGCCGAGCAGTATATCGTTGCCGCTGCGGTACACATCAACACCTCTGATATCCATCGTCCCCTTGAAAGGAGGATCCGTCGGTTTCTGAAGCAGGCCCTTAGCGGCTCCTACGCCGTTATCATCGTCAGAAGGATCGGTTATCTTCTGGATAAGCGTAAACGGACGTTCAATGACGAATGATTTTGAAGCCGAATAGCATATCATACTTCCTACCGTCTGGACAAGCTGGACGGTAATCGTTCCGTTCGAATACGCCTGCACGTTTACATCAAGAGAGAACTGTACATCCGCAGAAGCCGTTACAGTTCTGGCAAGAGTGTAGTCCCCGTTCAGCACGACTTTTACATCTCCGGAAACATTCGTCGTGCCTTTTATAGTTGCACTCGTTCCTGTTATTTTTTCTGTCGGAACTTCATCGACGGTAAGAGTACATGCAGGCGAAGCAGGTGTTTTTCCTGCTTCTGTAAGGATATATATTGCACAGCTGTTTGCAGGCACAATGAGCTTTACATTTCCCTTTATTCCGTCCGCAGCAGCAGTAAAGCTGCTTGTAAGCTGGGTGCCTGATGACGGACACGCTGAAACACCGGCATACGGCACAAGCTCGAATTTATCGCCCACGGCTATATTCGTGTACGAGGCATCAAGAACTTTATCAGTACTTGCAGTATTCATCACATATATGGCTTTCTCTCCGCCCGTCACAATGTTTCCCTGTGCGTCCTTTTCACGTATTATATAAGAGAGAATGCCTGCACCGTCAGCTGTATCCTGAAGCACATACAGCGTATTGTAGCGGAATACCGCATTCTCCCTGCGCATCTTGTTCAGATTCTGGAAATACTTGTACCAGTCACCGGTCGTATCAAAATGATCTGTCGTCTGCGTCGTGCCCGGCGTGCAGTAGCTGCCCTTGAACATACCCTCACGGCACTCGCCGTTAAATCCCTGTTCAGAACCGTAATATACCTGCGGGATTCCCGGGATCGTATAGATGATGCCGTATGCTGCCTTCATCAGTTCCGTGTTCCCCTTCATAGTCTGGCCCCAGCGGTCAATATCGTGGTTGTCGATGAATGTCACCAGCCTGTCAGGATTTGCATAATAATGCTGAGTGTACCTGTTCTGGAGGACAGAACTGATCGCAGCTGTCCTGCTTCCGGAGCTGATCGTATCGGCAAGCGCATACCTGAGAGGGAAATAGATCATGCTGTCCATACGGGCTGTCCCTGTGCTGCTCTTGGTGTAGCTTCCCACAATGCTTTCGCTCTGGCTGAACGCTTCACCGAAATCTATAAAATCTGATTTTCCTTTTGACATTCCGTACGTGCGGACTCCCATGTTAGTTGCATCAGTATCGTTTATGAACCCCTCGAAGAAATCAGGCTCCACATATAAAGCAGTATCAATGCGGTATCCGTCTATTCCGGCTTTATCTATCCAGTAACGGAAATAGCCGCGGAGAAGATTGCGTACTACCGTGCTCTCTGTCACCATGTCGTCAAGATTGCTTGACGAATGCGTATACATGCTCGTCTGGTTCGTATAATCGCTTATCTCCGTGTTGTAATGATAGAAGGCATTGTTCTTGAATTCGTCAGCCGTAATATCGTTTATATTATTCAGCGCCCAGGGCAGCTGCTCGGGATGATTATACGGTACAGACTTCGGTTCAAGATAGAAAACAGACGAATCGATCTTCCCCTCATTCGCTTTCATCATATCTGTCGTTATATCTGACTTGATCTGCTGGTAGTCGCCAAGGTGGTTCACAACGATATCCTGGATGACATACAGGCCCATCTCATGGGCTTCTTTTACAAACTGCTGGTACTGTGCAAGAGTACCCATATGAGGATCCACTTTTGTAAAATCGCTTGCCCAGTATCCGTGGTATCCGTGATAGTTACTTTCTGCAATCTGGCATTTTACAGGAGGCGTCATCCATATAGCAGTAAAGCCGAGGTCTTTTATATACTGCAGTTTCTGACGGATGCCTTCTATATCTCCGCCGTTGTAACCAGATGAAGGCTGACCAGCAAGCACTTTTGTTTCATCATACAGGTTTCCGTTCTGGTCTTTTAATCCGCTGATCTTATCGTTCGTGGTATCGCCGTCAAAGAACCGGTCCGTGAGGATGAAATAGATGGTCTGATCCTGCCAGTTCGTGCTTACAGGATTTACAGGTGTCATCGAGCCGCTGAAATCCGTCGATCTGTCAAGGTCGAAGTCAAAACTGGTCATTGCATAATTTCTGGACCCGTCGGCCTTTACTGCTACAGAACGTATGATGCACTGTTCAGAAACCACAAAAGGTTCTGTATATTTGGTTGAAGATTCCGTGGGTTTAGACGCGGCAACTGCTGCAGTCCATGCTGTTTCATCCCAGTTACCGCTGCTGTCAAGCGCAGGTTTCAGAACAGTATAGTAGATTGCCGATGCGCCTTCGCACGTGATGGTGACAGTCTGCTTTTCTTTATAAAAGCCTCCTGCAGGAGAAAAAACAGGACAGTTCGTATCTGCAGCAGCAGGTGTCTTCTGACTGCTGGTGTTATCATTCCAGAAAGAACAGCCTGCGGCAAGGAATACACCCGATACCGCCAGCGCCGCCAATAAAACGGAGGCTGCAACACTTTTATTTTTTATCATCATTTACTCCTCAGATTTTGTAGAACACTATCAGAAATATTTTTTAATCATGCGTCAACGCCGTTTTACATATGATTAAAAAACACTTGCAGCAGAACAGGCCCATACAAAACAGGGATTCCTTCCGAAATCCCTGTTTTGTTTTCTTTCAGTAATTCAGTTTACTAAAAGGTGATGTTACGGTTCATCATAAGTGCAGGTATAAGCCGAGTTTCCAACATCAACTTTAATAACATACGTGCCGGATGATGTAACCACAAAGCTGTATTTGCCGTTGTTGTCATAGTTGATTGATGCAGGCGCCGATAATGTCGGACCACAGTCTACAACCTTGACTTCACCGCTGATCGTAGTACCAGGTTTTGTTACACTGGTTATAGAACCGGCGAATGTAGCCGTGCCGGTACTGTCTGCAGTAGCAAACCAACCAGCATTGTCTCCTGTCTTTGCATCTGCATAAGCTTTTCCACCATCCCATGCAGCAAACGGCCATGTGTTGCCCCAGTTGTTCCAGAGACTTCCGTTTACGAATACCTCTGTTCCTTCTGTTTTAATTCCTGTAACCACGCATTTAACAGTATAAGAAACAATCTTCTCAAGTTTTACGCTTACGACTTTCTCAGGTGTTGTCTGAATGTATATGCGGTACGGATCACCAGAAGTAAGGCCAGAAACTGTAAAGTTTCCTGCTGTTCCGTTGAGGTCTGCATAGTCTGTACCGACTGTTACAGTTACACCACTGCCAAGCTGTTTGTTACCCCAGTTTGAATCGTTGATTCCCATTTCACCCGATGCAACAGTTGCAGTAATGTCTTTTGTATATGTGACATAGCCTGTCTTTGTTTCTGTTGCTGCTCCGTGGATAAGGTTATCAGGACCAAATGACCAGAGATTTGTCATTGATCCGGTCGTAAAACATCCGCCCACCAGATACATACCATCCAGATAATACGGAGTCGGATCAGCAGCTGCATCTGTTGTTTGTGCAATAGTCACAGTAACACTTGCAATACCGGTTGTTGCAGTAATCTTGTACGTCTTGCCATTTGTAAGGCCGCTAAACGAAATGTTCTCTGCGTTCTGTGCTTTGCAAACTACCGAGCCTGTTCCGCTGACAAGTGCTGTTGTTCCTGCAGCTGCCTGACTCCAGCATGTTGCCCATTCATCAGCTGCATAACCAACTTTGAAGTTTACGCCATCTGATGGCGAACCCCAGTTTGCTGACATAGCCGTAGTATACTTGAAAGTATATGTAGAAGTTGTCGAATCTACAACAGTCATATCTTCAAAGACATTAGTTGTTGTATATGTCATTGCACCAACAATTTTAGTAGGTACTTTCGCTATAGGCGCATCATCCATATCGTGCAAATTGGAACAACCTGCAAATCCGAAAAGGAGTGCTGCTGCTGCAATTGCGCCAGTTATAAATCTTTTCATTTAAATCTCCTATAAGATTTAAGGTTAATACTAACCTTCTGCGTTTACCGACATACACCCGATCCCTCAGGCAGTATATCAGTATCCGTCTTTTATCCTGCTATTACAGGATCAGAAGTCCCA
>JALNVF010000142.1 GCA_023231445.1 Treponema sp.
ACTTACGATAGCGACAGCATTTAACGCCATACCGATTGTAGCAATTGCTCCGATTTTTACGAATCTTACAAAGGGATTCAGTTCCGACCCGAATATACGGAGCATGTTCTCAAAAACACTTGTCGTCATGATTACGTGTACAGTCAGTATGGGTATTAATGCATACCGCGGGTTTACGGAATTGAAACCTTTCAGCCTTGATCTTATGAAATCGTATGCGGCTGATAAACGGACAGTCTTTTTCAAATTACGGCTGCCGAACTGTATACCGTATATCTTTACAGCTTTACGAATCAGTGTTCCTGCCAGTGTTATCAGCGCCATGGTCAGTGAGTATTTTGCAGAATATATCATTGGGGTGGGCAGGCAGATACGTGAAAGCATAGTTCTTGCACAGTATTCTACCGCATGGGCGTACATAGTAGTCGCCTGTCTTATTGGAATTAGTATGTATGCAGTACTTCTTATAGCAGAAAGTATCCTGCTGAAGGGCAGAGTTACGAAATAGATTTTTTCTGGAGGTAAATTATGGAAAGAAGAAACGACAATTTGCGGAAAGGCTGTCTGATTATGGCAGCATGTGTAATGGGTACTGGTTTTGCATTTGCAGGTTCGAAGAAAAAAGCCGCTTCTGCAGGCGGTCCTGAATTTGCAAAGGGAACTTCGTCTGAACAGATTATCAGGATTTCAGCAGCAGCCGGAAAAGTCGGTAACTGGGGACTTGGAAATGAGTATGAAATACTTGCGCTGCTTTCCAAGTACGGCCAGGGAACGAAGTATCTGAGTCAGGCATTTGATATGGATGGTTTTGACGACAGTTCAATATGGCTCGCTTCTGCAATGACATACAATGAACTTGGACTTGTGAAGAACAGTTATGAGGGTGGTTACAAATACGGTACTACCGTCGGCACAATCGATATGAACGATGAAGGTGTTGCAATGCTTGAAGACAATATTTTCTGCAACCGTACATTCGCAAAGGCAAATCCGAATACAGTTAAGGCATTTGTGTCCGCATCTGTAAAGGGATGGAAATATGCCTGTGAGAATCCGGAAGAAGCTGCAAAAATCGTTTATAAGTACGGTTCTTCCGTTTCCAGCGGACATCAGTCTTATATGGCAGGAGAAGTAAAAAAACTTGTCGAAACAGATACAAAGGGAAATCATGTTACTAATTACGGTAATATGGATACTGCGGCGATGCAGCAGACTCTTGATCTTGCAAAAAAATACATAAAATTAAGTGATTCTGTTGCAGCCGGTAAACTTGCGTCATTTACGCTGGCCAATGTTATGGATGCTTCATATCTTGCAGATGCAGCATCAGGAAAATTCGGTAAACCTGAAAAAACGTCCGTTTCCATTCAGCTCAAATGGCTGCCGCAGGCTCAGTTCATGGGATACTACGTTGCGCTTGACAAGGGATATTACAAAGACGCAGGTCTTGATGTCAAAATTGTTCCGGGCGGCGGTGATATTTCAGAAACAACGGCTGTATACAGCGGACAGGTTGATTTCGGTGTTACGTGGGTATCAAATCTAATCGCAGCGAATGCCGGCGGTATGGATCTTCTTGAAGTAGCACAGATGTATCAGCGTTCCGGTCTGGTTCTTGTGTATAAGTACGCGAAATAATAATTAATATTTCAACCGGAGGCAAACTATGGATCTGATTATTAAAAACGGAACTGTCGTTACTGCCAGAGAAATGTTCAAAGCCGATGTCGGTATCACAAACGGAAAAATTTCCGATATCGGTTCTGACTTACAGGACAGCAGGGCGAAAGTCGCAGACGCATCGGGAAAACTTGTGCTTCCCGGAGCCATTGACGCACACACGCATCTGGCAATGCCGTTCGGCGGAACTGTTTCCGCTGATGGATACGGCGCCGGAACCCGTGCTGCCGTATGCGGCGGGGTAACGACTGTATTCGATTATCCGATGCAGCGTAAAGGTCATGGAATTGTTGAAACAGTAGCCGGACGCCGTGAAATGGCGGAAAAAGAGGCGTGCTGTGATTTCGCATTTCACTGCTGTATTACCGATCTGAACGGTGGTTCACTGCTTGATGAATTCGAGAGTGCCGTCGATTACGGTATAACAAGTTTTAAGTGTTTCTTTGTTTATAAAAAAGAAAACATGATGGTTGATGACGGCACATTCGTACGTATCCTGCTGAAAGCAAAAGAAGTCGGTGCGATAACGAATCTTCATGCTGAAAACCCTGATCTTATTGATCTGCGCGTTTCACAGTATCTGAAGGAAGGAAAAACATCTGCCTGGTACCATTATATGAGCAGACCGGAATTTGTTGCAGCTGAAGCAGACAAGCGGGCCGTACACTGGGCAGTTAATTCGGATGCACCGTTGTACATCGTACACATGTCCGATAAAGAAGGTCTGGAAGCGGCGGTAAAAGCAAAGATGGAAGGTGCAAAGATTTTCATCGAGACATGTCCGCAGTACCTTGAGTTTACGTGTGATGTGTATAAACGGTCTGACGGACGTAATTTTATCTGCTCTCCGCCGATGAAGGGACAGGAAAGTCTTGACGCTCTCTGGCTTGCGATAAAGACAGGTGCAATAGATACTGTTGCTACCGACCACTGTCCGTTCCAGCAGAAAGAAAAGGACTGGGGAATCAACGATTTCACAAAAGTTCCGAACGGATGTGCAGGTGTTGAAAATCTGTATCCGTATATGCTCGGTGCAGCAACAGACGGAAAGATCAGCTACAGCCGTGCTGTAGAACTGTGTTCGACAAATCCTGCACGTATCTTTGGTTGTACGAATAAGGGGTCACTTGCAGTCGGAAAAGACGCCGATGTAGTAATTTACGATCCGCAAAAGACATTTACTATTTCGGTGAACAATATGCATTCTGATTATGATCACACGATATGGGAAGGGAAAACCGTTCATGGTTATCCTGTTAAAACGTTTGTCCGCGGAAAACTTGTATATGAAGACGAAAAATATGTCGGTACACCTGGTGACGGTAAATTCATCAAATGTGCAAAAGTACCGGTAAAATAAAAAGTTATTTAAAAAAGAAAATCATTACGGGGGTATAATAATTATGGTTGATAATAAATATGCGTCAGTTTTTATCCGTGAAGCAGTTTCCTCCTGTTTATTGTGTAAAAACGTTCCATGCACTTCAGCATGTAAAAAAAATATTGACTGCGCTAAAGTTGTCACTTCCCTCCGTTTTGATAACATGTCCGGTGCACGCGCGCAGATGGTGGATAATACTGCCTGCGTCGTGTGCACCTCTTTTGACTGCATGAAAGCCTGTCTCAAGGCGAAAATAGACGATGCCGTTCCGATTTACGATATTATGGGTGTCTTAAAAAATATGGAGGACGACAGTTCTGCTTTTGAAAACGGAACAACGGGTGCCGTGGGCGATGTTTCCCTTGAAGTATCTTTCTGCGGTGTTCAGTGTGAGAATCCGTTTTTTCTTTCGTCTTCAGTTGTGGCGAGCGACTATGATATGCTTGCACGGGCATTCGAGGCAGGGTGGGCAGGCGCTGCATTTAAAACTATAGGTACATTTGTTCCAGAGGAAGTTTCACCGCGGTTCAGTACAATACGAAAGGAATCAAATACATTTATCGGTCTTAAAAATATAGAACAGATAAGTGATCACACGCTTGATGAGAATCTTTCGTGCATCAGACGGCTTAAGAAAAATTATCCGTCGAAAATAATAATAGCAAGTATTATGGGACAGTCGGTCGAAGAATGGGAACTTCTTGCACGAAAAGTGGAAGACGCAGGTGCGGATATTATTGAATGTAATTTTTCATGCCCGCATATGGCAGCGTCCGGACTTGGCAGCGATGTGGGACAGTCTCCCGAGCTTGTTGCCGGGTATACAGCTGCTGTAAAGAAAGCGTCAAAACTTCCTGTTCTTGCAAAAATGACACCTAATCTGGGCCATATTGAAATTCCTGCACTGGCTGCGGTAAAAGCCGGTGCTGACGGAATTGCCGCTATAAACACAATAAAATCGATTATGAATGTTAATCTGCAGTCGTTCGCTTCAAGTCCCGACGTGTCCGGTTTTACGAGCGTAGGCGGTTATTCCGGGAAGGCGGTAAAACCCATAGCCCTCAGATTTATTAATGATATAAAGCAGAATAATGAGATGAAAGATATACCGGTGAGCGGTATGGGTGGAATAGAGACATGGCAGGATGCCGCAGAGTTCATGGCACTCGGATGCGGAACGGTTCAGATAACGACGGCAGTCATGCAGTACGGGTACGGTATTATTTACGACATGATCGACGGAATGAAAAGGTATCTGGCAAAGAATAATTATACGGACGTTTCGCAGATAATCGGAAGGGCTGTTCCTAAAATTGTATCTGCAGACAGGCTTGACCGCAGCAGCACCTGTTATCCGAAATTCCTGCATAATACGTGTGTCGGCTGCGGACGGTGTGTCATATCATGTTCCGATGGAGGACATCAGGCGCTGACCATAGGCAGTAAAGCGGAAGACCGTCCCGTAATGAATGCGAAAAAATGTGTCGGATGTCAGCTCTGTATGCTTGTGTGTCCGGTTGGTGCGATCGTTTCAGGATCGCGGGTAAAAAATAAATAGTGAACTATGTCATCAGACGATGACTGATTTTTAATAATTAACATTACCGGAGGTAATTATGGTAACTTGCAGTATGGAAAGAATGGAAGACAAAATCAGGACATTCAGCCGGTTTGGCGACACCGGTCACGGCGGAATAACCCGTTTTTCACTTTCACCGGAAGCGGTGAAAGCTCGCACTGAAATCAGAAACCGTATGGAAAAACTTGGCCTTACGGTAAAGACGGACGATGTTGCAAATATGTACTGTACGCTGCCGGGTACTGATCCTGATGCCGGCGCCATTATGGCAGGCAGTCACTGCGATTCCGTCCGTCAGGGCGGAAATTATGATGGTATACTAGGAGTTATGACGGCTATGGAAGCAGTAGAAACCATAGTTACCGAGAAGATTCCCCATAAACATCCGGTTACTGTTGTTGTCTGGACGAATGAGGAAGGTGCCCGCTTTGAACCGGCGATGATGTGTTCCGGTATTATCTGCGGAAAATTTGATAAGGCAAAGATGCTTGCTACAGAAGCAAAAGACATACCGGGATATACGTTCGGTCAGGCTCTGGAGGAATCGGGATTCAAAGGTTCTGAATCAAACCGTATCGATCCGAAAAAAACAACAGGCCTTATTGAGCTCCATATTGAGCAGGGACCCGTTCTGGAAAATGCAAAGAAGGATATCGGTGTTGTGGAAGGCGTGTGCGGCATGATTAATTATGAGTTTACATTCACAGGTCAGGCCGACCATGCTGGTACGTTTCCTATGAAGCTCCGCAAGGACGCTCTTTTTGCAGCTGCAAAAGCGTTACTTTATCTGCATACTGAATTTGACAAACTCGATTCGAAACTTGTCTATACAACCGGTAAGATCAGCTGCCACCCGAACATCCATACGATTATCCCCGACGAAGTGAAGTTCACGCTCGATGCACGACATCAGGATCCGGAAGTCCTTAAACAGTGCCTCGACATTATTAAAAAAATGCCGAAGGAAATTGAGCGCTGTTCGGTAAGTTATGAAGAAGCATGGTCTCGCAAAACCGTAAAATACTATCCCGACTATATCGATGATGTGGAAAAGGCTGCAAAAGAACTTGGCTACAGTTATATGCACATGTATTCCGGTCCGGGACACGATGCTCAGTATCTTTGTGAAATTGTGCCTACCACGATGATTTTTGTTCCGAGTATCGGAGGCCACAGTCACTGTGAACTCGAGTTTACACCGGTGGAGAACTGCTGGAAGGGTGCCAATGTTCTGCTTCACACGATTCTTGAAATCGACAAAACTAAGTGAGTCTTGTGAGTTTTAAGCAGATGTAGTAAACTTTATCTGAAATATCAGATAAAAGAACAGCATAATTTGATGTCTGCATTAAATTATGTTGTTCTTTTGTTATTCAGAGGAGATTTGTTCCCGAAGAAATCATGAGGATGTAAATGAGAAGAAGCGAACGTGAAGTTACCAGTAAAAAAGAGATTACAGTTATTCTCGATAGTTGTTTTTCACTTCATGTCGGCTTTTATGACGATGGCCATATTTATATCGTACCGGTAAATTTCGGTTATACAGAAATTGACGGAAAATTCACTTTCTATTTCCACGGTGCAAAAGCAGGACGTAAATACGGCCTGATCAGAAAAGGTCCGGCGGTGGGATTTGAGTGCGAGTCCGGCGGCGAAGTTGGTACCGCAGAAACTGCCTGCGGTTATACAACTTTTTATACAAGTATCATAGGTGAAGGATTTGTTTCTGAAATTGAAAGCAGGGAAGAAAAACGGACGGCACTTAACTGTATAATGAAAAAAGAGACAGGCAGAGATACCTGGACTTTTCCGGATATAATGCTCAATAATGTTGGAGTTTTTAAAATTGTTGTCAGCGGATTAACTTGCAAGCAGCATAAGCGATAGGAAATTTATCTGCCTGATTATTTTTTCTCCGGTATTTAATTAATGAACTCTGCCGCTTCTCCTGATAAATGCGAATCGTCCGCCCATCGTATTAATTCAGCGGTTAACTTGTTTTTCTTTTTTTTCAGTGTGATTTCGCTTATTGAACAATTATTGTTGCGTCTTGAAACAAATTCTTTTTTATTTTTTATTGAACATAATTCAAGAATTCCTGCAAGAAAGATGCCTGCGTGCCCAACGACTACTATGTTTTCATTATCCTTTTCTTTTGTAACATATTCTAATCCTGCATAGAATCTTTCTAATAGGGTTTTATAATTTTCTCCGTTGGGAAACGTCGAGTTTTTTTTACCATTGAACCAGTCGTCCATAACTTTAAAATAAATATCCCAGCTTTTTTTATCAGGTTTACTTTTTTCCAGATCCCCGACATTTAATTCACGAAAATATTCTACCGTTTCTATATTTCTATTGATTACTTCCGCAATATATTCTGCGGTCTGTAATGCACGTTTCAGGGGAGATGAATAAAGATAATTCACCTGGATCTGTCTGAAATAGAGTGCGGTTTGTTCTGCCTGTAAACGTCCTTTTTCAGTTAAATCATAATCGACAGATTTATATGAAAATTCTTTTGATATGTTTGCATAATTTTCTCCGTGGCGGACTAGGTAAATCCTGTTCATTGCAACTCCTTTTGCACATTATTTCAGCTGTGCTGTATAATCCAGTATACCATTTTACGCTTCGTCTATAAATCGCTCAAATAAATGCATGTCAACAGGGCTGTTTCTATTGACTTTTTTCGACGTTTTTCTTACCGTGTGATAACGATTGACAATGCCGTCCGGAAGAGGATCGTATTGTCTCCTCCGGAGTAACAGCAGGGCTTTCTGAAAATTACACCTTTTCAGGGGCTTC
>JALNVF010000143.1 GCA_023231445.1 Treponema sp.
ACCTTATTATACAGAGCTTTCATGAACGGGTACGCTTTATCTTCAAATAAATGACATGCGTGTCACGAATTTGTATTTATGTTATACTCCCCAGCGCGAGGAATATAGTATGAGTACACTTCCTGGATTTTACAGTACGCTTTTTACGATAGCTGTCCCGATAATTCTGCAGAACCTTCTTCAAACGTTCGTTAACATGCTCGACACAATCATGGTCGGGCAGCTTGGTTCGGCTCAGATTGCAGCGGTCGGTCTGGGCAACCAGGTCTTTTTTATGCTTAACATGATTCTGTTCGGCATTTCGAGCGGCGGTTCCATCTTTGTCGCGCAGTTCTGGGGAAAGAAGGACATATCGGGCATACGGCGTACGCTTGGTATAACACTGTCGCTGTCTTTTGTTGTTTCCATTGTATTTGCAGTCGGTGCACTGTTTTTTCCCTGTACGCTTATCGGTCTGTATTCGCAGGATCCCCATGTAATTGAACTGGGTGCGCAGTATCTGCGTCTGGTGGGGATAAGCTATCCGCTTATGGCGGTGAGTTTCGCATACCAGCTTGCGTTCAGGGCAACGGAGCACGTGAAGCTGCCGATGGTAAGCACTGCCATATCGTTCGGCGTGAACGCACTTGGCAACTGCATTCTCATTTTCGGTATGCACGCGGAAATATTCGGTCTGCGTCTGGTTATTCCTGCATACGGAGTAAGCGGCGCTGCAGCTGCAACTGTCGTTTCCCGTATTGTAGAACTGGTGATTACGGTCGGCTGGTCGTACCATAAAAAATTTGAGGCAGCTGGTTCTTTTAAGGAATTTCTGTCATTCGACAGGGGATTTCTTGCGCGTTTTATCCGCATTGCTCTGCCCGTTATTATTAATGAGACGGTGTGGGGATTCGGCATCACCGCTCAGAATTCTATATTTGCGCATGCTGGTACGAATGCTATTGCGGCGTTTAATATTACGGGAACGATTTCCCAGCTGACATGGGTATTTTTTATTGGTGTAGGCAACGGCGCAGGTATTATTATCGGAAAAAAAATCGGAGAAGGGAACGAGAATATAGCACGCCGGTATGCAGCCCGTTTCGCGTGGTTCATGCCGCTTATGGCGGTGGGACTCGGTTTCCTGCTGTATCCGCTGTCTCTGCTGCTGCCGTATATGTTCAACGTTGAACCTGGGATAATTACACAGGCGCAGTATATGCTCAGAATACTCATGTGCCTGTATCCGGCTAATGCGTTCAACATGTGTTTTATTGTAGGTATCTGTCGTTCCGGCGGCGATACGGTATATGCAGGATTTAACGACATTTTCTGGATGTGGGCCGTTGCCATTCCTCTTGGCTGCTTTGCAGCCTTTGTATTTCATTGGGATCCGTTCCTGATTTATGCCTGTCTGCAGATCGAACAGCTGTTGAAAATGAGTGCCGGACTGCTGCGTCTTAAGTCAGGAAGGTGGCTGCATAATGTTACAAGGTGATGTTTCCCGGCAGCAGCTGATGTACGTTGTGTAACAAACTGCTTGTAATACAGTATACTTACAGGACGTATTAATAAGGAGATGTACATGAAAAAACGATTCGGATTTATTTTTATATTAGTCCCGGTTATTGTATGCCTCTTGTTTTCGGGGTGTACAAGTACAGTAAAAGACAATGGAAAAACGTATGAGCTTGTTGTCCTTAACACAAACGATACACACGGTGCAGACCTTGCGGCTAATGACGGCACGGGCGGTTTTGCATCGCAGGCCACGTTTGTAAAACAGGTGCGTGCCGGAAACAAAAACGTGCTCGTGCTTCATGCAGGCGATGTGAACACCGGTTCATCTCTTTCCAACATGTTCGATGCGGAACCGGACATTAAGTGCCTGAATGCAATCGGTTACGATGCAGTTACGCTTGGTAACCACGAGTTTGACGGCACTCTTGAAAAACTTAAAAAACAGATTGCACTTTCAAAATTTCAGTGGATTTCTGCAAATATCATGCAGGGAAAGACGTATCTGGTAAAACCGTATATCATTAAAAATTACGACGGATTCCGCGTTGCGGTGATCGGACTAACGACACGCCGTACGCTTACCATTGCGAGTCCTGATAAAAGTCTTACGTTTACCGACGAGATTGAAACTGCAAAAAAAATGGTGAATCTGGTACGGAGTAAGGAACATGCTGATATAGTTATTGTCTGCGGCCATCTGGGCGATGTTGCTGAAACTGATGAACATGAAACGTCAGTAAAACTCGCACAGAATGTACCGGGAATAGATCTTATTATCGACGGTCATTCGCATTCGTATTTTGCGGAACCGAAAATTGTGAATGGAATACCGATTGTTACAGCGAATGTCTATGGGAAATATGTCGGCGATGGAGTTATGACAATCAAAAACGGTAGAAAAGTTGATTTTATATGGAAACCCGTGGAAATCACCACAAAAGATTTTGCTCCTGATCCGGAAATTACGAAACTGCTTGAACCGTATGTCCAGAAAGCGGATGCATCGCTTAAAGATATAGTGCTTACGACGACAGCTCCATTTCCGTTCGGTCAGAAACTTACGCGTTATCAGGAAATGGCAAGCGGAGATGTGCTTTGTGACGGTATGGTCGCATACTGCCGGAACCAGGGTATCTGCATAGACGGAGCCATAGCGAACGGCGGCGGTATCAGGTCGGAGCTTCCTGCGGGAAATGTAACGCGCGGTGATGTCCTTACGATGCTCCCGTTCGACAATGTGCTTTTTGTACTCACTCTGAAAGGCAGCGACCTCGTAGATCTGTTCGACTTTATCGGCTCTGTAAAACAGGGCGCGGGTGCATGGGCGCAGGTTTCAAAAGAAATAAAATATACGATTGTATATGATGCTCAGGGTAACGGAACCATTAGCGGATTGACAATCGGCGGTGCACCGGTTGACCCGGACAGAACATATAAAATTGCGACCAACGATTACATGGCAGGCGGTGGAGACGGATATGCAGCGTTTAAGAAATCAATCGACACGTTCAATTCTTCCATGCTTTTGAGTTCTATTTTTATCGACTATGTGAAATCATTTAAGAGAGATTTCACTCCTGTTACCGACGGACGTATTACGGTAACGGGCGGGAAACTGCCCGAATGACGGAATACTGACTGCTGTATCCTGTGTAGTTCCGGAGTTCAGGACTCAATACATTATTGCAGAATGATATTTTTTACACACAAAAAGCCCGGTCCATGTATTTCCAGAGAACCGGGCAGAATATGTTTTACTTCTTAATTTTCTTGACAGAATATTTTTCATGTGTTAATACTGTATATATAACATATAAACAGTGAGGTGGTATGAAGATACTCCAGAATTCTGAAGAGCCTATCTATCAGCAGATAGCGGTCCAGTTCCGCGGGCAGATTCTTTCCGGAACGATTCAGGAGGGCAGTTATCTTCCGTCTATCCGCGGACTGGCACAGGAACTCAAGATAAGCGTCATTACGACGATGAAAGCGTATGAAATGCTTGCCGAAGAGGGACTGGTGACGGCGGTGCAGGGAAAAGGATTTCTGGTAAACGCGCAGAACCGCGAACTGGTGAAGGAACAGCACCTTCGGCAGGTAGAAGCGGATTTACAGAATGCGATTACGTCTGCGCATATTGCCGGTCTTACCGACGATGAACTTGTTGAAATGATGCAGACACTCATCAGGGTGTCGCACGAGGGAGAATAACAATGAAACGAAACGGAATTGATTTACCGGCCTGCATGAGAATCGAACATCTTGTTAAAAAATATTCACGCTTTACACTTGGACCTGTCGATCTTGAAATACCGGAGGGTTTTGCAACTGCGCTTATCGGCGAAAACGGAGCGGGCAAGACTACCCTGCTTGATTCGATTGCCGGCATACACAGTTTTACGTCGGGAAACGTTATGTGGTTGGGTACGTATACTGATGTGGACGAACCCGATGTGCGCAATGGCATCGGTTACTGTTCGTCAAATAATTTTTTCCCGGATGCATGGACAATGCGGAACGTAAAGCGTGCAATGCCCGCTGCATTCGACAACTTCAGTATGGATAAATTCCGTTTACTTTGCAGAGAATTCCGTCTGGAAGACGATTCAGGAGCAAGACGTCCGCTTAAAATACTGAAATATTCAGACGGAAACAAAATGCGTCTGGCTCTTGCCGCGACGATGGCACGTTCAACAAAAATGTTGATTCTTGACGAGCCGGGTTCTTCGCTCGATCCTGTCATGCGCGACGATCTCTGCTGCAGATTCCGCAGTTACCTTGCAGAAGGCGGCGGACGGACGTCAATTCTGTTTTCAACGCACGACATTGCCGACATGGAGAGTGCCGCCGATTACGTAATTTTCATGGCATACGGAAAAATCATTAAGACGGGATTTACGGAAGACCTCCGTGCGCAGTACCGGTATGTTCACGGCGATGCGGCGCTTGCGGATAAAGCGCATACACATCTTGAAACGATGTATGTTTCAGGCGGCGTTTTTGAAGGGCTGTGTGAAATTGAGAAGGCAGGCATATTTACTGCAGCTGATTTTACAGATGTAGCCGTCGAGCAGCCCACGCTCCGGCAGCTGAGCGTGTTACTTCTCAGAGGTGCTGAACGGCGTGCAGCGGAGAGTGCGGCATGAACAGAACACTCCGCTCATTTTATGCATTCAACGGTATATCACTGCGGAGGTATCTGGGACGAATGTTTGTCCTGCTTCCGGTACTTAGTGTTGTTTTACTTTCACTTATGAATTTATTTTTTCATGATGCCGGTTTGGTGTTTTATTCAGCCATGACAGTGTCGACGATTGCACCGTTTTTTGAACTGGTTAATGCACGACAATGTATTTCTGATGAAGTTCCGGCCGGTGGAAAATACTTCCGTTCTATGGTGCTTGTTCGGAAACAGTTTGTGCGTGCGTTCCATTTTCAATGGCTGCTTGGCTGGATAAATGTCGTGTGGTGTATCGTTATATATTATTTATCATCGAATCTGTTGTTCCATGCAGAAAATACCATGACGTTAGACAGGATGATTTTTACTGCGGCGCAGATGACAGTTGTAACTGCATGTATGCCGTTTTGTCTGCTTTTCAGACCGTTGTATGCGGAACTTGCAGTATATATAATCATGTTCGCGCTGATAAGTACGCCCGTTATGGTGTTTTTAAAGCCGTATCCGCTTACTGTAATTGTGTTGTCCGGTATTGCGGCAATCCTTGCGTTTACGGCAGACAGCGTATGGATGCGCGCAGTTGCACGGAACTTTGCAGCAGGCAGAGAGGAACGATAAGATGAAACGAAACCGTACTGTCCGCGCATGGCGCCTGTTCATGGAGTTTCCGTTCCAGTTTATCGGAATGTTTATTTTTTTACCTCTTGCGAATGTGACATTTTCCGTAATTATTTTTACGAGCGGCCCTTATGGAATACCTTCCGATATAGCGTTCGGATATGCAGTACCCGCAATATTAACTGTTGTATTTACGGCATCAGTATGTAGGATGATCCGGAAAATTGGAATTATTAATTCCTCAATGTCTACGAAGCAGGTATACACAGACGTGATGCCCGTTGTCGCTCAAATACCATGTTCGGTCTGTATACTGCTGACTGCCGTTACATATGGAATATGCAGACTGACAGGTGCACACAGCAGCTGGTTGTATCCGCTCCTTCTGTGGATGAGCATCGTCGATTTCGTTTGTTCACTCTGTGTTATTTTTTCAATGAAAGTATCGTGGAACATTCTCAATCTTATTATTATATTTACCGCTGTTGTTCCTTTCCTGCCGTCATTCGTGTTAAAGAAGGCGCCGGTTACTATGCCGCGCTGGATATTCAATCGATTTATATCGCTGCCGGTATGTATAGGAATAATTATATGTTCGACAGTGATTTGCAGACTGCTTGCAACAGTACTGTACACTAAACGATAAAAAAATTAAGGTGTATTGGTTTGAGCAGAGAATACAGATACTCCTTTCAATCCTTTCTATCACGTTATACACAATGCAGTAATACATTCCTTCCTCTCCCGTACTTTACACTGTAAATCGTGCAGGAGATGTCTCTTACATCCTTCTGCAGGAGAGCCTCGTTTCCCGTTACAGAACAGTCAGCACTTCGTTCTGTCAAGCGGAATACGGGTGGTCTTCGTACGAAGTGCCGATCCTGTTTTTTCGTACACCCCCGGCGCGGTGCCGTTTCAGGCATTGAATACCGTGCAGCATACACGGAAGGAAGTATGATAATCTGATGATAAGTCATGCTGGTGAACTGTTTAAACGCGAAATTCTGCGTCAGGTCCAGAAGGGATATGCGGTGAACGTGCTGGGACTCGGTACGTTGTATCTTGCTCCGGGCAGTGCGGAAAGGAGTTCCGGTACCCGCTGGACTTCGTCTATAATCAACGGTTCGTTGTATTTTGCAAAAAAACCTTCGTAATCGTTGACGGCAGGTTCCCTCGTTTTCGGGTCTTCAAGGTTGGGATACGAAAATTCCGGAAAGCAGGATCTGACCAGTGTCATTTTTCCGCTTTGGCGGTAATATATGATTGTTTGGGCATAAATTTCAAGTGTAAGTTGAAATTTATGCCCAAAATCTGGTTAGTTTCCTATATCAGGCGTTACCGGTGCAGAGGCAGGTGTTTCTTCAGCAGTTATTTTCGTTCCTTCCAATCAGACATAAACTGAGTAACGAGCGTGTAAAATTTTTTTGAGTGATTCGGCTGCAGAAAATGGCAGTATTCGTGCAGCATTTCTATGAGCTGTTTGTTTAGAGGTCCTCTTAAATCTCCGGAACGCAGCGTTTCCGAATCAAAAGCTGTTTTGTAAATACCCAGTCAGACTGTCCCTCGCTTCCTCGACAGCGGGAATTGCATCCATGGACATCTGTATGTTAAGCTGTCTGCGGTAATCAACATCGTGATCATCCGCGGGGCACCATCGTCTTTTTTTCTCGTAAGGAATATGAACAGGCCGTATTTTGAACGCACATCCGCAGGTCCCTTTTTGGGGAAACGATGTAAGTTTTATGATTACGGCGGGATCGGTCAGTTCCATCTTTTTATGGGCGGATGCGGCATCATATAAAGAAACTGGAATCACCGGCGTCTCTCCTGTAGTAGAAACAGCATACATAGTGTTTCTTTTTTTGCATATCTATGCATTTGAATTCATATTTATGCAGAATTCGTAGAAAAGGGGTGTTCATTGCCCAATTAAATATGTATAATAATGCTTTAGTATGAGTACTAAAGCGTGCCTTGTCCTGGCGAACGGACTGGTCTTTGAAGGAAAAAGTTTTGGCGCCACCGGATGTATAACCGGTGAGGCGGTATTCACGACTGGCATGACGGGGTATCTTGAGACCCTTACAGATCCCAGTTATTACGGGCAGATAGTTACCCAGACGTTTCCTTTGAACGGGAACTACG
>JALNVF010000144.1 GCA_023231445.1 Treponema sp.
GTATATGCCATGTATCCTGATGTACAAATATCTGTACATGTTGCATGGGGATTTCAGAAGCAGAACACCGCGGTCATGATAGGAAAATCAATAATCAATAAAACCTCGCAGGTAAATATCGGTGACGTCTGTCTGCAATACGGTGGGGGCGGCCACCACAATGCCGGAACATGCCAGCTTGAAAACGACAAGGTCGATATACAGCTCCCCGAAATTCTGAAGAAACTCAATCCGTAGTAGTAAAAAACGCTTCTATGCTGTATCATAGATACATTACACAAACTGTATTTTTGTAATCTTTTTAAATAGAGGATGTATCTATGAAACAACTCATGCTGGGAAATGCGGCTGTCGCCCGCGGTTTATATGAAGCCGGCTGCGATATTATTTCCAGTTATCCGGGAACACCAAGCACCGAAATAACTGAAGAAGCCGCAAAATTCAGAGAAATTTACTGCGAATGGGCACCGAATGAAAAAGTCGCACTCGAAACGGCTTTCGGCGCCAGCCTTGCCGGAAAACGCGCATTCTGTGCCATGAAACATGTCGGCCTGAATGTCGCTGCAGATCCCCTTTTTACGGTAGCATACACCGGTGTAAACGCAGGTCTTGTCATCGGTGTAGCGGACGACCCCGGAATGCATTCATCGCAGAATGAACAGGATTCGCGGCATCATGCAATTGCGGCAAAAATTCCGATGCTTGAACCGTCGGATTCAGCAGAGGCTCTTTCATTCGCAAAGCTTGCATACGAAATTTCAGAAAAATTCGACACACCGGTACTTCTTAAAATGTGTACACGGATTTCCCATTCACAGTCAGTCGTTGAAACAGGCAGCCGGATTGAACAGCCTGTAAAACCCTATGAAAAAAATATCCGGAAATATGTTATGGCTCCGGCGAACGCGATACAACGCCATCCTGTTGTGGAGGAACGTCTGCACAGTCTTACAGAATGGGCGGAAACTGCAGAAATCAACCGTGTAGAAAAAGGCAGCTCAAAAACCGGTATTATAACGTCGTCTACCTGCTATCAATATGTAAAAGAACTATTCGGGGACGAAGTAAACATATTGAAACTTGGCATGGTAAATCCGCTTCCCCCGAAGCTCATAAAGGATTTTGCATCAAAAGTTGAAAAAATCATTGTTATTGAAGAACTTGACCCGGTTATTGAAAATTTCTGCAAAACACTTGGCATTAACGCACACGGAAAAGATATGCTGCCGGTATGCGGTGAATTCAGTCAGAATGTGCTTGCACATGCATTCGGCAAAGCAGACAAACTGGTAAAAAAACTTGAAGAAACCATTCCCGTACGACCGCCCGTTATGTGTGCCGGATGTCCTCACCGGGGTATGTTCTATGCACTTTCAAAAAACAAAGTGACGGTGCTGGGTGACATCGGGTGTTATACACTCGGCTCAGCCGCCCCTCTTTCCGCCATGGAAATGACGCTGTGTATGGGTGCGTCTGTATCAGCACTGCACGGATTTAATAAGGCACTCGGAAAAGACAGCGAAGGAAAAACAGTCGGCGTTATAGGAGACTCGACATTCTGTCATTCAGGCTTTACGGGACTTGCCAGTATTGCATATAATCAGTCGAATTCGACTGTCATCATCCTCGACAACTCAATCACCGGGATGACAGGTCATCAGCAGAATCCTTCTACAGGCAAAAACCTGTACGGCGAACCTGCAGGAAAGATCGATCTTGAAGCACTTGTAAAAGCAATGGGTATAAACCGCGTAAGGATCGTTGATCCCTACAACATTGCAGAATGTGAAACTGCCGTAAAGGAAGAACTTGCAGTTGCAGAACCATCAGTAATTATAAGCAGACGGCCTTGCGTACTTCTTAAAGAAGTAAAACACAGCCTGCCATTCCACGTAGATACAAAAAAATGCATGGGCTGCAAGGCTTGCATGAAAATAGGCTGCCCTGCACTCGCCATAAAAGACGGAAAGGCAAACGTGGACGTCACACTGTGCGTGGGCTGCGGCGTATGTAAACAGATGTGTAAATTCGACGCGCTTAAAAGCAGCGAAGAAAAATAACGGAGTACGGCATGAAAAATAAAGTGACAAATATAATGATCGTCGGTGTCGGTGGACAGGGCTCGCTGCTTGCAAGCAAACTGCTCGGTAAAGTCCTGCTCGATAAAGGATATGATGTAAAAGTTTCGGAAGTGCACGGAATGAGTCAGCGAGGCGGAAGCGTCGTTACCTATGTACGTTTCGGCGACAAAGTTTATTCACCCATCGTAGATAAAGGTGAAGCAGATTTTATCGTCTCGTTCGAACTGCTCGAAGCGGCCCGGTATGTCGAATACCTTGCTCCGGACGGCAGAATCGTCACGAACACACAGCAGATCGATCCGATGCCTGTCATCACAGGGGCCGCCAGGTATCCCGAAAATCTTGTTGAAAAACTGCAGAAGCTCGGCGTCAACGTAGATGCGATGGACTGTCTGAGCCTTGCAGAACAGGCAGGGACGGCAAAGGCTGTAAATATCGTTCTCATGGGACGTCTCTCGAAATATTTCGACTTCCCCGAAAGCGAATGGCTGGAAGCACTTGAGAAAATGGTTCCTGCAAAATTCCTTGATATGAACAAAAAAGCATTTGCACTCGGAAAGGCAAATTAATCATAGTTTGAATCACCAACCTCGACGCAAGCGTCGAGGTATGGAGTTCTCTAAAGGTATTGCAGTCAGGATTTAATACCCCTCATACGCCCCAAGGGGCGGGGTATTAAACCCTCCGCACGAATAAAAACCGCCGGTTGTATAATTCCTCCGGTGGTTTTTCGATAACCTCTTTTACAGGTATTTAATACAGTCTGCAAGAGGTACTGGTTTTCCCCATATAAATCCCTGAATACAATTGCAGGATACGTTTTTCAAAAAATCAACCTGCTGTTCACTCTCCACTCCTTCTGCAATTGTCTCAAGTCCTGTCTTCCCTGAAAAACTCGTCAGAGCCTTTATAATTTCATCGTTTATATTATTTTTATTCTGAATCGCATCGATAAATGACTTGTCAATCTTTACCGTGTCAACCGGCATAGTACTTAAATTACAAAGAGATGAATAACCGGTACCAAAATCATCGATCGAAATTCGTACACCGTTTTTTTTAAGTTCCTTAACAGTTAATGCGGTTCGCGCCGGATCACTCATAAAAGAACTTTCTGTAATTTCTATTTCCAGTTCAGCAGGATTTATGACTGCTTTTTCTAACAGATATTTGAATTGCGTAAGAAAAAGAGGCGCAAGAAGCTGTCTGCGTGAAACATTCACGGAAACGATTCCTTTAAAATGATATTTTTCTTCCAGATCACGTAAATCGTTCATTACATTTTCCAGAACCCAGCCGCCGATACGATTAATAAAGTCAGATTTTTCAGCCGCAGGAATAAAAGATCCCGGATTCAGAAGTCCTGTTACCTTATTATTCCAGCGCAGAAGCGCCTCAAATCCGCGCAGACGGTGATCTTTAATATAAAACTGCGGCTGATAATACAGTAAAAACTCTTTATTTGTAAGACCGTCCGACATTCTCTTCTGAATATGTATTTCATTGAAGAAATCTGTATACATTTCCGGTTTATATACACAATAGTTACCCTTAAATTTTGTTTTAATATGTCTGAGAGCCAGATCGGCGTCCCTGTATAACGCAAATGCAGATTCGCCATGTTCCGGATATACGGCAATTCCAATCGAAATACTTATCCGCCTTCTGCTGAATTCTGTAAATAGATCTTCACACAAGCCGGTAATGGACGCACCAGCACCGCCGTTTTCAACTATGACAGCAAATAATTTCCCTTCAAGACGGTATACATGAAATACATCAGATTTTCTGCCGGACAGGAGAGATTCTGCAGTATTAACTATTCTGCTGCCTGTTTTTCTGCCGGACAGATCATTAATGTAATGAATATTATCTATATCAATAAGCATAAGAATAAAATGCGAATCTGTTTTCCGGTAAATATCGATGAACCGGGTTAGTTCTTCATCAAACAGCTCTGATTGCGACAGAATTTCGTTTGCGTTACGGCATTGTATAGTTGACGACTGCATTTCACGGGATCTCTTTATATAATCTAACCTTAAACCTCTTTTTTAAAAACATACATCTCCTGTTTAATAGAGTAAAAATGATGATTTTTACTAAATTATCGATAATATAATGTATAAATACATTATATTATCGAATTTTACTTATGTCTACTAATAATATCTTACAATACAATGTTACTAAACCGCAGTATTTGCTTCATTCTTTACATGTGAAACAATCCCTCAAAGACACTTTTATCCAGAATCTCAAATACTTCAGAAATCAAAAAGGATTTTCTCAGGAAAAATTGTCAAATCTGCTCAATAAAGGATTCAACTATATTAATACGATTGAATGCGGAAAAAGTATGCCGCCTATAGATATGATAGAACAGATAGCAGCAACACTGGAGATTGATCCTGCATTATTGTTTAAATCAGACGGATGCCCCGTGAACACAATTTTGTATGATAAGGAAATATTTATTCAGCAGATTTCAGCAGGATTGAACGAACAGGTACGTAAAAGTATCGAAAGTGTACTTCTGTCAAAAATATAAGAAATAGTTTCCCAAAAAATGATATCTATGTTATTATAAGCAGATACAAACAATAAGGATAAAGAATAATGTGTGAGCACTATTATCAGAAAGACGCGGAAACTATGCCTGAAGACCAGCTCAAAGAACTTCAGGGAAAGCGTCTCGCCGGACAATTTAAATGGGCATACGAAAATGTTGAATTTTACCGGAAACGCTGCCGGGAAGCAGGCGTTGAACCGGCAGATATACACGGTCTGCAGGATCTGGATAAACTGCCCTTCATGTGTAAAGACGACCTCCGTGCAACATATCCGTACGGATTATTTGCAGTTCCTCTTAAAGATGTAGTCCGTCTTCATGCATCGTCAGGGACAACAGGAAAACAAATTGTAGTCGGATACACAAAAGAAGATCTTGACATATGGGATGATGTCGTCGCCCGCCAGCTTGTCGCAACAGGGGCATCCAGTGAAGACATCATACATGTTGCCTACGGATACGGCCTCTTTACGGGGGGATTCGGTATTCACGGTGGTGCAACAAAACTCGGCTGTACCGTTGTTCCTGTTTCCGCAGGAAATACACAGCGACAGATAACCATTCTTAAGGATTTTAAGTGTTCCATACTTGCCTGTACTCCTTCATATGCCGCATATCTGGGAGAAACACTTCACGATATGGGAATGACACCGGACGATCTTTATCTGAAGTCAGGCATTTTCGGTGCAGAACCATGGACAGAAGCCATGCGCAGGGAAATTGAAAAGTCGCTTGGACTCAAAGCATACGATATCTACGGCCTTACCGAAATAATGGGACCGGGAGTTGCATACGAATGTAAAGAACAACATGGTATGCACGTAAATGAAGATCACTTTATTGTTGAGACAATTGATCCTCAGACCCATAAACGTGTCCCCGACGGACAAAAAGGAGAAATCGTATTTTCCTGTCTTACGCGTAAAGCTTTTCCGCTGCTCCGGTTCCGGACAAAGGATATCGGAATACTTGACCGTACCCCGTGTGCTTGCGGACGTACCTTTGTACGCATGTCAAAACCAATGGGACGTACAGACGACATGCTCATCATCAGGGGTGTAAACGTATTCCCCTCGCAGATAGAAGAAGTTCTTCTGTCAAAAGGCTATCCGCCTGTTTATCAGATTATTGTAGGCAGAGAAGACAATAACGATACGTTTGAAGTACAGGTCGAAATGACGGAAGATAATTTTTCCGATGTTGTAGGCGACATACGCCGCAAAGAAAACAACCTTTCAGCTGCGCTTCAGACAATTCTGCAGATAAAGGCAAAAGTGTCGCTTGTTGCCCCGAAAACCATCGAACGCAGCAACGGTAAAGCAAAGCGCGTAATTGATACGCGGAAACTGCACGACTGACAGAAGCGGTAATTAAAACCAGGTGTCTGTGTGCAGTTTTATAAGGAGATTAATATATGACTATTAACCAGATTTCAGTATTTCTTGAAAATAAACCGGGAACGCTTTCCGGTCTTACAGAAACACTTGCAGAAAATAACATAAACATGCGTGCAATGTCGCTTGCCGACACATCAGACTTCGGTATTGCACGTATTATTGCCGACAATGCGGATGAAACGGCAGCTCTGTTACGCAAAAATGAATATGTCGTAAAAGTAACGCCCGTACTCGCCCTTGAAATTCCCGATGAAGCAGGAAGTCTTAACAGAATACTCAAGCTGCTGGGAACAAAAGGATGCAATGTGGAATACATGTACGGTTTTACCGGCAGAAAAACGAACAGTGCATATATGATTATGCGCGCTACTAACGTTTCTGAAGCCGAAAAAATGCTTGAAAATTCGGGTATCCACCTTGTTGGAACCATAGAGCTTGAAAAAGTTTAAATAGAAAATCCTGCTGTAACTATCATGTGTTCTCTGCGGGAAGTATAAAAAAACTTCAGAGAACATATATTTCTTCCTTAAATATAATCAATCCGGTAAAAATAAAATCAGTACTTTAAATCTTATTCATCAATTAAACCTTATTTATATTCGGTTTAATTGAATTATATTGTTTTTGTTAAAAATAAATCACTTTATTTACTTGACAAATGCAATTTTCGGTCACATACTTGGATTATATCAAGATAAACTGATTATGTATCATAATTATTTGATACATAAAAACTACAGGAGGTCATTATATGACAAAAAAAATTTCAAGACTATGCATATTTGCTGTTTCTTTGTTTATTGCAAACTGTGCATCTCTCATCGCCGATGATTACCCCGCGTACAAAGGTAAACCGTGCGAATTGACAATGTGGGCATGGACAAGCAATGAAAATTATGCAATTGAAGAATTTCAAAAAGCTTATCCTACAATCAAAGTTAAATGGAATAATATGGGAGACGGTTCTGCAGAATACACTAAAGTCATGACTGCAACTACAGCCGGGAAGGGACTGCCGGATGTCATTATGTGTGAATATACTTATGCACCGCAGATGATGGAATACGGCAGTTTCCAGCCGATTAATAAGTGGGTCTCAAAAAAAACGTATTTAAAATACTATCCTGAAGTAACCTTAAAATCAACTTCAATGGATGGAAAGATTTATGGTACACCACAGGACAGCGGTGCTTCAATTATGGTCTATCGTAAAGATATCTTTGACAAATATGGTCTTACCGTCCCAACGACATGGGATGAATTTGCAGTACAGGCAGAAAAACTCCACAAAGCAGATCCATCAATTAATATGTTTTCCTTCCCGCAGGGCTGGGTTCTTGAACCACTGGGACTTGTATGGCAGGCAGGGGGA
>JALNVF010000145.1 GCA_023231445.1 Treponema sp.
ATCCCGCGAAGCCTCACTGTAACAATAAACTGTTACCGATTTATTCCTGACACGGAACAACGGCGTTTCAAGAATATATATATGTCCGCTCAAAACAATTTCTTCAAAATACAGCAGAAAATAGGTAAGTACCAGATTCCGTATATGATACCCGTCATTATCGGCATCGGTTGCTATGACGATTTTTTCATACCGGAGGTCTTCCATATCCTTTTGAATACCAAGTGCAAACGTCAGATTTTTCAGTTCCTCGTTTTCATAAAGTGCAGATTTCCGGCGTCCGTACATATTTTCAGGCTTTCCGCGGAGAGAAAAGATGGCCTGCGTTGCGACGTCTCGTGATCCAACCATGGAGCCTGTTGCAGAATCCCCTTCCGTTATGAATATCATAGAATCTGCACCTTTATCTCCATCCTGTATATGATAGCGGCAGTCCTTAAGTTTCGGGATCTTCAGCATAACAGTTTTTGCGGCTTCCCGTATCTGTTTATCGGTGACATTGTTGATTTCCGCATGAGCCTTCTGATTTTTTATAATCTTATCTTCTATTCCGCCGGCAACATCAGGATTATGACGAAGCCAGTCGTCTATGGCAAACTGCGTTTCTTTTATTACGGGTGCACGAATTTCTACATTTCCGAGTTTGTTCTTTGTCTGGCTGGTGAACATCGGATTGTCAATTCCTATCTTAAGTGCAACAAACAGTCCTCCCGCTGCATCGCGGATATCATAATCTTTTTTATAGAATTCATTTATTCCCTTAACAAAACCATCCAGAAAAGCCGTTACATGCGTGCCACCGTCCTCCGTACTCTGGCCGTTCACAAAGGAATAAATAAATTTATCAAGACTGTTTGTATGTGTAAGAACAAACTGTATATTTTTCCCATTATAGGTAAAAACGGGATAAAGAGGTTTACTGTTTCCCATTTCATTCGAAAGCAGATCTTCAAGACCTTTCTCGCTCCGGTACTCTTTTCCGTTACAGGTAATCAGCAGTCCGGGATTAAGGTATGCATAATTCCATAAACGTTTTTCAACCATCTCCATATTGAATGCATACCTGCCGAACATCTCTTCGTCAGGGACAAATTCAAGATATGTTCCGTCTGCAACATCAGTTTTTGCGGCTCCGTTCTTCTCATTAAGTTTTTTACCGCGTTCATATTCAACAACGGCCATTCTGCCGTCTCTGATCGACGCAGCACGAAAATAAGATGAAAGTGCATTAGTTGCCTTGATACCGACGCCGTTCATACCTATCGCCTGTTTAAAAACAGAGTTATTGTATTTTGCACCGGTATTCACATTTGAAACACAATCATCAAGCTTACCGAGCGGAATACCGCGTCCGTAATCCCGTATCTTTACGCGTCCGTCGTGAATGTCTATATCAATTTTCTTTCCGAAACCCTGTGAAAATTCATCAACCGCATTGTCTATACCTTCTTTCAGCAGAATATAGATACCGTCATTTTCATTAGAACCGTCACCCAGACTGCCGATATACATACCCGGGCGAAGACGAATATGTTCCAGACCTTCAAGATGAAGAATACTTGCCTCGTCGTACACTCCGCTTCCGGCGGAAGCACGTTTTGATACGGCTGATTTTTTTTCTGAAGAAACAGGCACTGACACAACAGGGACTTTCCGCTGTACCAAAGCAGACTCCTTCACAGTTTTTTTGGGCGCAGCTGTCTTTACCGTCCTTTTTACAGCAACAGCCTTTTTTGCAGCTATTTTTTTCGATTTTGAAGGAATCGTTTCCGTTTTACCTTTTGCGGACTTTGCCTTTACAACAGTTTTTGCTTTTGTCTTATTCTTTATAAGAGAAGATTTTACCGGATTTTTGTTTTTTTCTCCAGTGCTTTTTCCGGCAGCTTTCGCAGCAGCAGCAGCAAGAAGACCACCTTTTTTTGTAGTACCACCCATAATTGCACAGTATACATCATGACGGCATGACTTTCAACGGTTCACAAAATCTGCTATGATACCGGCGTGATAAATAAAAAATTAATTATCAATTCTATTACTGAAGGCCCCGTCTGGAGAGGCCTTCTTATTTTCTTTTTTCCGATTCTTTTCGGTACATTTTTCCAGCAGCTGTACAATACTGTTGATGCTGTCGTAGTTGGACAGTTCATCGGAAAAGAAGCACTCGCTGCCGTCAGCGGAGGCAGTGCTGTTTATGTCAATCTGCTTGTCGGTTTTTTTACAGGACTTTCTACGGGTGCAACGATCATCATTTCTCAATTCTACGGAGCTAAACACAAAAGAGAACTGAACCGCTCAATCCACACCGGCATGGCGCTTTCTGTCTGGGCCGGAATCGCGTTGTCTGTTATCGGTGCGCTCATTACGCCATGGGCAATGAAAATCATTTCCACACCTGAAGATATTTTTACCCCCTCCGTTACATATCTGCGGATTTATTTTGCAGGGGTTCTTCCTATGTTTATTTACAACATGGGATCAGGTATTCTGCGCGCTCTCGGGGACAGCAAAAGTCCTTTTCTGATTCTTGTTGCAGGATGTGTGGCAAACATCATACTGGATCTTGTGTATGTTGCCCTGCTCCATAAAGGAGTTGCAGGAGCTGCATGGGCAACTGTCATATCACAGACAATCTGTATGATACTCACCTTTCACAAACTGATTCATCAGTATGATCCTGAATGCCGTTTTTATTTCCGCCGCATGCATTTTACTCCTCATCTGCTCCGCCTGATGATTCGTGTCGGTCTTCCGAACGGAATACAGTCTTCACTGTATACGATATCAAATTTAATAATTCAGTCAAACGTCAATTCGTTCGGCACAAATATGGCAGCTGCATGGGCTGCCTACGGCAGAATTGATTCAATCTTCTGGATGACGGTCAGTTCGTTCGGAGTTGCAATCACTGCATATGCAGGACAAAACTACGGAGCCGCAAAACCGGGAAGAATTCACGACGCGACAAAACAGGGACTGCTTATAATGAGCGGAGCATCGGTCTTTTATACCGTTTTTTTCTATATTTTCGGCCGGTGGATATTCCTGCTTTTTACGAGAGATGCCGGAGTCATAACGCAGGGAATGCAGATGCTTCATTTTCTTGCACCATTCTTCATAACATATATCCCGGTTGAAGTACTATCAGGTTCCATTCACGGTTCGGGAGAAACATTTAAGCCGATGATAATTACTATGCTCGGCATCTGCCTGCTGCGCATTATCTGGCTGTTTACTGCAGTACCGGCGCACAATACCATCATTACGGTTATTGCATGCTACCCTGTCACCTGGATATCGACATCAACGGCATTTTTTATATACTACCGGAAAGGAAACTGGCTCAGAACGCATACTGCTATTCACGCAAAAGCAGATCAGTAAGTTCCGGTACCGTATCAGCAATTATATGTGCACCATGCTCCTCAAGAAAATCACGGCCCTTGAATCCCCATGAAACGCTGATGCAGGGAATTCCGGCATTCTGTGACGTTTCAATATCGACTTCAGAGTCACCGATGTATATACACTGTTCTTTAGTCACGTTGAGTCGCTTCATTACTTCGAATACCGTATCAGGAGCAGGTTTCCGTTTTATTCCTTCATGCACTCCGGCAACCGCATCAAACAAAGCAGGAAAATACACGCGCGCCAGCGTCTGAACGGCATAATCATCTTTATTTGAAACGACTGCGGTTTTTATGCCCGCGCTGCGGATAACCGCAAGCAGTTCGTGCATTCCTTCATAAGGCATAGTCCGGTCGGCGCAGTGTGCGGCATAGTATGAAGAAAAATCAGCATACACCTTAGCAATGCCGGAGACATCCGTGCCGGACGGAACGGCGCGCTCAATGAGTTTACGCACCCCGTTCCCCACAAAAAGACGTACTTCATCAGTCGTACGCACCGGCATTCCGTTCGCTGAAAGTGCGTAATTCGCAGCATCAGCAAGATCGTCAAGCGTATTAAGAATTGTTCCGTCCATATCAAAAATTGCTGCAGAATATTTCATATCTGTCTCTTAACAAAAAACGGCATTACTTAACTACGATATTGACAAGTTTATCCGGCACGACGACAACCTTGACGATTGTCTTTCCGTCTATGAACTTTTTCGCATCAGGCTGTCCTTTTGCATTCGATGTCAGTGCATCGTCGGGCGTACCTGCTGCAGCATCGAATGTCGCACGGAGTTTTCCATTCACCATGACTGCGATTGTTTTCGTATCTTCCTTACAGAATTCCTCGCTGAACTCGGGCCAGCGTTCATATGCAATTGTATCAGTATGACCGAGTTTCTGCCACAATTCCTCACCGAGATGCGGAGCGTAGCATGCAAGCATCTTTATAAAGCCTTCCCACATCTCGCGGGGGACGGCTTCGAGTTTAGATATTTCGTTTATAAAAATCATCATCTGGCTGATTGCCGTATTAAACGAAAGTGAGTCTGTATCACCGGTTACTTTCTTTACTGTCTGTGCATATGTTTTACGCGCAGATACAAGCGCTTTATCGGTCAATTTTCCGCGAATATCCGTATTGTTTACCGGTTTTTCGCCTGTGCTCCATACTTTTTCAAGAAAACGGTTTATCCCGACAATGCCCTGCGTATTCCATGGTTTTGACATCGTCAGCGGTCCCATGAACATTTCGTACATACGCACACTGTCGGCACCGTATTTTCGTATTTCTTCGTCGGGATTTACGACGTTTTTGAGCGACTTGCTCATTTTTGCAACAACCTGTTCAAGTTTTTCTCCCGTCGCTTTCTCAATGTACTCACCGGGTGTTTTTTCTTCAACTTCGTCAACAGGAACAAGCGTTTTATTCGCACGCTGATACGCAAACGACGTAATCATCCCCTGGTTGATAAGCCGCTGAAACGGTTCGTTCGTATGAACGACACCAATGTCGTACAGAACTTTATGCCAGAACCGCGCATAAAGAAGATGAAGGACGGCATGCTCAGCACCACCGTCATAAAGATCAACAGGCATCCAGTATTTCTCTTTTTCAGATGCGCAGAATGCGTCATTGTTCTGAGGATCAAGATAACGCAGATAATACCAGCAGGATCCGGCCCACTGCGGCATCGTATTAGTTTCCCGCTTCGCAGGACCGCCGCACTTCGGACATGTGCAGTTCACCCATTCGTCAATGCCTGCAAGAGGACTTTCTCCCGTTCCCGTCGGCTGGTATGTTTTTACATCCGGCAGTTTTAAAGGAAGATCTGTTTCGTTAAGCGGAACCGTACCGCACACAGGACAGTGGACAAGCGGAATAGGTTCGCCCCAGTAACGCTGGCGGCTGAATACCCAGTCGCGGAGTTTATAGTTCACCGCTTCCCTGCCGATTCCCCGTTCCACAAGCCATGCAACCATATCAATGATTGTCTGCTTAGTCTGGCGGCCCGTGAACTGTTCACTGTTAATCGTATATCCGTCGGCAGGTGTGCAGGTGTCTGCAACCGCAAATACGTCGGGATGTGCAGCGGCAAGCGTTTTATATGCAGTTTTATCGGATGCAGCCTTCTTCAATATTTCAAGTCCCTTCTTTTCATCACCGCCGGCAAGAGAAGCGATTTCCTCTCTTGAGGCGACAACTTTTATAACGGGCAGATTGAATTTTTTTGCAAAGTCCCAGTCTCGTTCGTCATGGGCAGGAACTGCCATAATGGCACCCGTACCGTATGAAATAAGAACATAATCGGATATCCATATAGGAATTCTGCGGTCGTTCACCGGGTCGACCGCATAGCTGCCGGTAAATATACCTGTCTTTGTTTTTGCAAGATCGGTCCGTTCAAGGTCAGATTTTTTTGCAGCACTTTCAACGTATTCCGCCACTCTTTTTTTCTGCTCAGGAGTCGTAAGCTCCGCAACCATCGGGTGTTCCGGAGCGATGACCATATATGTAGCGCCGAAAAGTGTATCAGGACGGGTTGTATATACCGTCAGCTTATTGTCTGTAGGTTTTCCGTCCTTATCTGCAATCGGAAAATTGACTTCCCCGCCCGTGCTGCGTCCTATCCAGTTCCGCTGCATAAGTTTGACAGATTCTGGCCAGTCGAGCGTATCAAGGTCAGTAAGAAGCCGGTCCGCATATGCGGTAATCTTGAGCACCCATTGTCTGATCGTTTTACGGGTAACAACCGTACCGCAGCGTTCGCATTTTCCTTCCTTCACTTCCTCGTTTGCAAGTCCTGTCTTACAGCTGGGACACCAGTTAATCGGTGCGTCAGTCTCATACGCAAGTCCCTTTTTATAAAGCTGCAGGAAAATCCACTGTGTCCATTTGTAATAGTCGGATTCGCAGGTAATCACACAGCGGTCCCAGTCGTATGAAAAACCGAGCGCCTTAATCTGCTGGGTAAAATGACTGATGTTCGTCATTGTAGACGTTTTTGGATGAGTTCCGGTCTTAATGGCATAATTCTCAGCCGGCAGACCGAACGCATCATAACCCATCGGGTGAAGAACATTATATCCGTTCATACGCAGATAGCGGCAGTAAATATCCGTTGCTGTATATCCTTCCGGATGACCGACGTGAAGCCCCGCACCGGACGGATACGGAAACATATCAAGAATGTAGCGGCGTTTCTCTTTCGGGACAGATGAATCTTCAGATGCCTTAAACGTCTTGTGCTCTTCCCAATATTTCTGCCATTTCGGCTCAATAGTCTCAAACGGATACTTTGACATAACGACTGCCTCTATTAAAAAATGTAGCTCTTATTATACAAAAAAATTATACGATGAACAATCAACACCTAAAAATTCAACGCACTCACGACAGCGGCAACACCTGCTCTTCCCACGTTGCTGCTTTTGCCCGCGCCCCACACCTGACGGCCGTCTTCTATCGTAATCTGCACGTAAGCCATGGCGCTTGTGTCGCTTCCTGTTCCTATACTGTGCTCATGAAACGATGTAATGTTAAAACGGGGCGCAGGAGTCTGCTGCATGGCAGAAACGAAAGCGTCAAGCGGACCGTTACCTTTAGCACCGATTGAATATTTTTTACCATTATATTCAACAGCTGCCCGGCACAGTACCTGTTCGTTTTCGTCGCTGCCTTCTCCGCCTTCAAGATGGGTCTCGTTGAGCTCTACTATCTTAAGCGGAGTGCTTTTACCAAGCCAGGTTCTTGAAAAAATATCATAAATTTCCGCCGGTTTAAGTTCACGCTGAGCCTTATCTGCCGCGTTTTTAACAACTTCTCCAAGTACGGTGTGCATAGCCTTAGGCAGAATCATGCCGTAATCCTGTTCCAGAATGTACGCAGCGCCTCCCTTGCCGGACTGGCTGTTGATTCTGATGATACCTTCGTACTGCCGGCCGATATCGTGGGGATCAATCGGAAGATACGGTACATCCCAGAATGCGTCCTTTTCCATTTTAGCACGTGCGGCCATTCCC
>JALNVF010000146.1 GCA_023231445.1 Treponema sp.
CTGGCACGCTTCTTTGCCGATGTAGCGGAAGTGCCAGCATTCCCAGCGGTAGCCGGTTACATCTTCATAGCCTTCCGGAAAACTGAGACTCCAGCCATATTCAGCTGCATGTTTATACATCCATTTACCCATTGGTGTTGTGGCAAAATCGTCGGAGATTGAGCCGAAGTCAACAGCAGTCCCAAGCTGATGCTGACTTGTTCCGGGTCGGGCTGACTCACGGTCGGCTTCTTCCTGCCCGTCGATCTTTACCCATTTTTCATATACCTTTTTCTGATACGAGTACGAACGGTATGTCGAACTTATAAGCAGTTTTATGCCATCTTTGCGGGCAGCTTTTGCGAGTATCTGGAGCGCGTTGTAAGCTTCAAAACGAAGAGAAAGATTTTCCCTGCTTAGTGCAAGATCGTTGTTTTTTATAAGCGTTAAGAGATTTTTGGGTTCATAGCCTTGTGAAAGCGGATGTTTTTTATCAACAAGTTTAAGCAGCGGGATGTCGTTTTCTGTATCTGTGGCATTACACGCAAGGACCTTGTCAAGGCCGGTAAGGAATTCATCGATATTGTTGATTTTTATAGCAGACTGAGCACGGCTGCTCATTTTTGAAATTACTTTGTTCACAAGTTCTTCCTGTGGACTATCTTCTATTCTTAATCCTGCCGTCTTTTGCTGTTGGCGGCCGATATTCTGATTTATATCTTTCGATACCACATATGTTTTTTTTCCAACAACAGCAAGCGCTCCTGCACATATCACCATTCCGGAGAGTAATACGATTATTTTTTTGTTCATTACTGTAAACTATATCAGAATTTTTCCTGCAGTTCCATTATGTACCGTTCAGTCAGTCATCAATTTTGTCTTTATTGGTTCTGAAGACAGCATTTCTTTTCTGGGCTGCAGATTTGCCTTCCTGCGCTTCGACAGCAGCATGAATCATCGGCCGGATATAGCTGAGTGTGTTTTCATTCAATTTAAGAAGGTCTGCGAGTATGTCCTTTACTGATTTATATTTCAATTCATTCAGAAGCGTTACAGTTTTCTTTGTTTCTCCGCCAGTTACCAGAAATTCAACGGAGACTTTTAAAACTTGTGCAATCCGTACAGCTGCGTCTGCCGGCGGCATAGTCTGGCGGGAACTTAGATAACAATCAAGTGTTGGTTTTGGAATTCCAGTTTTTCCGGAAAGTTCTTTTACGGTCATTCCCTGAAAAGAGAGCTCATCTTTAAGATTTTGTCTGAAAGTACTTCCCATATGGTTATAATACTCACATTACCATAGTAAATTATTGACATTAATGAATTCTGATTATATATTATTAAGAATAATGAAAACTAATTATTTTATGTAAAAGTTTTTGATAACCTATTATTCATATGAGGAGAATTTTTCAGCCGGAGGGTTGAATAACGTTCACAAATACTATGTATTTTGATACAAAATTTATTATTCTTTTAAAACTCAGGAATCTCCTGAAAAAAAATCCAAATGCAAAGCAGCGGGAAATAGCACAGACCTGCGATGTTTCTTTAGGTGGGGTAAGCAACATTCTGCATTCCTTTGAACAGTATGGATGGTTAAACATCACTCGTATTACAACAAGGCAGACAACGTATAAACTTACCGAGGCAGGAATTACAGCTGGTGATAACTTTATACAGTATCTGAGTAGAGAATTATAGCAAGTAATAGTCCGTTTGATTCTTAGCCGGCAAGGACTTCCCACCGTGCATACTTTGTTTCCAGTTCCTCTCCGAGTTTCTGATATTCGCTGTTGTACGAGCCGAGTCTGCTGTAGTCGCAGTCGGAACTGCTCATGAACGTTTCTAGTTCTTTCTGACGGGATTCCATTGAAGCGATGTCCTGTTCCAGCTGTTCAAATTCCCGCTGTTCTTTGAAAGAAAGTCGGCGGGGTTTGGAGCCCGAATTCAGTGGAGCTGAATCTTCACTGCTGCCGGATTCGTCAGAACTGTTTTTCTTTTTTTTCGTGTCAGCAGCCTTTTCTGCCGCAGCTGCCTGTTCCTGTTTTTCTCTGCGGTACTCGATATATTCGCTGCATTTTCCCACGAATCCGCTTACACTGCCATTGTCTTCAAGAATAAAAAGCGTGTCCGCAACTTTGTCCATGAAATAGCGGTCGTGGCTTACAACAAGCAGGCAGCCTTTATATCCCGCAAGGAACTGCTCGAGAATATTCATAGTGAATATGTCGAAGTCGTTCGTGGGTTCGTCGAGGATGAGGAAATTCGGATTGCTTATGAGTAGACGGACAAGGAACAGCCGTTTTCGTTCACCGCCGCTCAGTCCGCTGACAGGTGAGTACTGAATTTTTCCGGTGAATCCGAATTCTTCAAGGAACTGCGGTGCGCTCAGCGTCCTGCCGTCATTCATCGTAATCATTTCTGCGGCTTCTTTTATATATTCAAGTACCGTTAGAGACGTATCCGTAAATACCGGATTCTGCTGGTAATATGCGAATGCAGTATTTACACCGGTCACTACTGTTCCCGAATCAGGCTGTACGGCACCGGTGATGATATTCAGCAGTGTTGATTTGCCGGTTCCGTTGGCGCCGAATATGCCGATCTTCTGACCAGCCGTAAAAGTATATGAGAAATTTTTCAGGACGGGCGTTGTTTTCTTTTCTCCCGTCCGGGCGTATCCTTTGGAAAAGTTTTTCGTAATATCGTGCAGTTCGAGTACTTTTCCGCCAAGCCTTCGCCCTTGTACTTCAAACGAAAAATCTTTATCGCTCTGGAATTTTTCACGGTTAATAAGCTGTTCGTCGTGCTGAATTCGTGCCTTTGCTTTTGTACCCCGTGCACAGGGGCCCCTCATGAGCCAGTCACGTTCGACGCGCAAAACTGCTTCGATCCGCCTGTCCGTGTTCTGTTCTATTTCTGCTTCTGTCTCTTTTTTTTCAAGATACGTTGAATAATTACCCTGATACAGTTTCAGGTGATGGCGGGCCAGCTCGTAGATGTTATTGCATACGGCGTCGAGAAAATAACGGTCGTGCGTTACCATGAGCATACTGCGTTTCGTACTGCACAGATATTCCTGCAGCCAGCTGATTGTCGTAATGTCAAGGTGATTTGTCGGTTCGTCCAGCAGCAGGAGTTTTGTATCTTCAACAAGGACCTGTGCAAGTGCGACTTTTTTCACCATTCCGCCGGAAAGCGTGCTCATCTGCCGTGTCATGTCTGTAATGCCGAGCATGGAAAGTATGGAGCGGATCTGCGCCTCATAATTCCACAAATCCTGCTTTTCCATAAGCTCACAGAGTTCGTCATATCGTTTCTGTATGCCGTTGTTCTTTCCGAGCTGTGTGCACGTTTCTTCATATTCACGGATTATTTCAAGTTTTGCGGATCTGCTCCTGAATATATGGCTTCGGATGGTGTCGCCCGGATTGAAAACCGGATTCTGCGGAAGGTACGAAATTTCCGCATCTTTTGCAGTAACGACTGTGCCGGCATCGGCTTCAAGGGTACCTGCTACGATATTCAGCAGTGTAGATTTTCCTGTTCCGTTATGCCCGATGACAGCAGCTTTATCACCTTCGTCGAGCCCGAACGTTACGTCTGTAAAAAGCGGTTCTTCCCGTCCTGTCTTTGAAAGTCCATTTATGGAAAGCAGATTCATATATTAGGAGTATACCAGAAAAGAAAAAGAAAATATATGCAAAGAAAATATCTTTAGCAATAGTAATTTATATAATTACTGTTCAAAAAGATACTTCAGGAGTATTATGATAGATGTCCGGTTTTATAAAAAGAAGGCGGACACAGGGGTTACAGAATGAAAAATGCTTATGTTTCTCGGATTTGGGCCGACGTCCGTATAAAGAACGCCGATCAGCCCGAATTTTTACAGGCGGTTCAGGCGGTTCTTACAACACTTGATCCGGTAATTGAAAAAATGCAGAATGATCTTGAACCAGCTGCAGTGCTTGAACGGTTTGTCGAACCGGAACGCGTTATTATGTTCCGGGTTCCGTGGACAGACGATAAAGGTGTGAACCATATTAACCGCGGGTACCGCGTACAGTTCAACAGTGCGATCGGTCCGTACAAAGGGGGGCTTCGGTTCAGTCCGGAAGTGAATCTTTCCGTACTCAAATTCCTCGGATTTGAGCAGGTTTTGAAGAACAGCCTTACGACACTTCCTATGGGAGGAGGAAAAGGAGGTTCTGATTTTGACCCGCATGGAAAATCGGATGCTGAGGTTATGCGGTTCTGCCAGTCATTCATGACGGAGCTGTACCGCCACATCGGGCCGGATACCGACGTTCCTGCGGGGGATAAAGGTGTCGGCGGACGCGAAGTCGCGTATCTTTTTGGTCAGTATAAGCGCATAACCGACACGTTTACCGGCGTCCTTACCGGAAAAGGCCTCTCATTCGGTGGCTCTCTCATCCGTACGGAAGCGACCGGGTACGGTCTGATCTATTTTGCAGAGTGCATGCTCAGGAAAGCCGGGGAGTCTCTCGACGGCAGAATCTGTGCTGTTTCGGGTGACGGAAACGTTGCCCAGTACGCCGTCGAAAAGCTTATCCAGCTCGGTGCAAAACCCGTTACCATAAGCGATTCAACAGGCTTTGTGTATGATTCTGAAGGAATCACCAGGGAAAAACTTGATTTTGTAAAGAAGTTCCGTTCGGAACATAAAAAAGTTAACGAATATGTGAAAAAATACCCGTCTGCCGAGTTTACGGCTGGTGGAAAGCCGTGGGCTGTAAAAGCTGACTGTGCATTCCCGTGTGCAACGCAGAATGAACTGGATGGAAAAGATGCCGATATGCTTATAAAAAACGGCGTAAAACTTATTGCAGAAGGTGCCAATATGCCGTCTACACTTGAAGCGACAGAAAAATTCCAGAAGGCGGGTGTACTTTTTGCTCCGGGAAAAGCGTCGAATGCCGGGGGTGTGTCTGTATCAGGACTGGAGATGAGTCAGAACAGCGAGCGGCTGTCATGGACTTCAGAGGAAGTTGATATGAAGCTCCGGCAGATTATGACGAGCATACACAACAATGCATACAGCACAGCCGAAGAATTCGGCATGAAGGGGAACTATGTTGCGGGTGCCAACATTGCAGGATTTGTAAAAGTCGCAAAAGCTATGATAGCTCAGGGTCTGGTTTGAAAAAAACATCCTGTTTTTTTCAAACATTCGGGAAGCCCTGCTTCCCGAAGCGCATGGGCCGGACATCCCTGTCCGGCTGCGTGGAACACAGTAATTTCTGATTTTTTTTTAACATTCGGGAAGCTATGCTTCCCGAAATTCATTGGCCGGATACGGCGGTTTTGAATTATTCGTTTCCTGAGTAGCTGCACTGCGTGTTGTTGATTTATGAAGATGTATCAGCTATACTCAAATTAATCATTATGATTTACAGAGGGCTGTTACTATGGGCAAAATTTATATAAACTATAACGGAAAAACAGGTTTTTCCAGAAGCACAGACAAAACAGGGCTTGCCGGAGCGCTGGTTAGTTATGTTGATTTTAAGCGTTTGAGTGCTGATATAGAAACCAACAGTAAAGAATCATACGGAATTACGATTGATCCTGCAGATGTGCAGGATTTTATTGCCAACTACGAAGTTGATTCTTTTTTTACAGCTTCAGAAAAAGAATAATCAGTGAAGAACATATGCAGTTATCAACAGCCAGCGGCGTTTTGTCGCTTGTTTTTTGTGCGCTTCTCTGGAGCACAGGTGGAGTACTTGTAAAACTTGTTGATTGGAATCCGTTTGCCATCGCGGGTACGAGAAGTCTTATAGGCCTTATTACCGTGTGTCTTATGCTTCGTCGGCTCCCATCGTTTATTGTTCGTGATGAAAAAAACGGTAAAACAGATCTGCGGGGGACTTTGTATGTATATATTGCAGCTGCCTGCTATGCCGGTACAATGATTTTATATATCGTTGCAAACAAATTGACGACTGCTGCCAATGCGATACTTCTTGAATATACTGACCCCATATATATTATTATGTTCGGCCCTCTGATACTTGGCGAAAAAAACAGGAAATCGGACTATGTTACTGTCGCCGGTGTCGTTCTGGGAATGGTTTTGTTTTTTGCTGACGGCTTACGCGGCGGGCGTATGGCAGGAAATCTCATTGCGGCACTTTCAGGTACATCATGGGGTTTTTGCACTATTTATATGCGTAAACTTACCCGTCGTGGTTCTCAGGATGCTTTTATGCTTTCGCATATTATAACGTTCCTCGTTGGTGTCCCGTTTATTTTCATATACGGTTTTCCCTCGGGAAGCGTTATTGTATCGTCGGGTATAGGTCTTCTTCTGCTCGGAATTTTTCAAATCGGTATACCTTCGATTTTATATGCATGCGGTATAGGAAGTGTGCGCGCGCTGAGCGCGTCGTTTATTTCAATGATTGAACCCCTCATGAATCCTGTATGGGTGCTTTTGTTTATGGGTGAGGTACCGTCGGTATGGACGTGTACAGGCGGTGTTGTCATTCTTGGATGTATCATCGGACGCGAACTTGTACAACGGAGACGGGGTATCGGTAAAAAATAAAAACAGGCGGGCAGTAGGGCGTACCGCTCTTGGATACACATAAAAAAATGCATTCCCGTTATTTAGGGAATGCATTTTTTTATGTACAGGACATATACTGGCGACCGGCCTGATTTTAATAATCCGGCCGGTACCGGTACATTACTTCTTTACGGCCGGAGCTGTTGCAGCAGGAGCTTCTGCAGTAACAGAAGATTCCGTTTTTGAAACAGTTCCTTTTGCTGTTTCATTTCCTTCTGATGCAATAAGGCGGTATTTATAATATTTTCCTGCATCGACTGTATCTGTTACAGTGTATGCGCTGTCCGTATTTGTGGCAGCTGCGGCAGCAGCAAATTTGCCGGTGAGTTTGCCGTTTTTATCTGCTTCTGCACGGTCAAGCGTATACGTATATTTACCGCTGCTTGCGTCTGTCCATGTGACAGTGAATGCACCTGCTGTCTTTTCACCGTATTTTGAAACAGAAATGACAGGTACTTTTATTGTGGCTGCTTTTTTTGCAACAGCTTTTTTAGCAGTCGCTTTTTTTGCAGGTGCGGCAGTTGTCGTTGCAGCTGCGGGTGCAGCGGTAGTTGTAGCTGCCGGTGCAGCTGCAGTATTTGTCGTATCCGCCGCGAATACCGGTGCGGCTGCAAGAGTGAGTGCTGTAAGAATTACAGCAGCGTGTACTGAAAATGTTTTTTTCATACTTTCATTAGCTCCTATGTAATAATTGTCAGGCGTATTTTTAACTGTCTGACAATACCAAATATAGTAGAATCTAAGGTGTTGTTCATGAAAAAACGATTGGAAGAAGATTAAAATTTTTTAATCTTGCATACCGATACAA
>JALNVF010000147.1 GCA_023231445.1 Treponema sp.
CGCCGCGCTCCGGTCGCTCGGTACGGGAATACAGATGCCTGCGGTTAACGCTGTTATTCCGGTCCTTGTTCCCAAAGACAGCCTTATGCGTTTCAACGGTATCAATGCGGCAGTCCAGTCTGTCGTACAGTTTGCAGCACCTGCAGTGGCAGGTGTCGTTCTGTCGTTCAGCAGTCTGTACGTTGCACTGTTTATAGATGTCTTAACCGCAGCAACAGGAATCGGAATATTCATATTTATAAAGATTCCGCGTACGTCAGCGGAGGCCTCTTCAGTTCCTGAAACTGCGGATATGGATAACGGAAATAAAGCTGCCGCAGGTACAGGCAGTTCTGACGGGTCCCATTCAGCCTTTGCCGGCATGAAACAGGGATTCTCGTATGCCCGTAAGAACAGTTTTATCGGTATACTGCTGATCTGTTACGGACTGTTCATTTTTCTGAGCTGCCCCGTCGGCTTTCAGTGTGCGCTTTATACAAGCCGTACATTCGGCGACACGTACTGGTATCTTACCGCAGTGGAACTTGTCGGGTTTGCCGGAATGGCCCTCGGCGGCATCGTTATAGGCGGATGGGGCGGATTTAAAAACCGTGTCGTGACACTGTGTACCGGACTGGCCGCATTCGGCCTGCTGACAACCGGAATGGGAGTAACGCCCAGTTTCATCATATATCTCGTACTTATGTTCATTCTTGGGATTGCACTCACGATGATTCAGACGGCAACGACGACACTTATTCAGGAACATACCGCAGGCGATATGCAGGGACGGGTATTCGGTTTTCAGAACAGTATGTACAGCGGCTTCCTCTCTCTCGGAATGGCCGTGTTCGGCCCGCTTGCAGACGCCGTATCAATGCGGATACTCGTCACCGGTACGGGAGTACTTATCATCGTACTCGCCGCCGTAATCTTCCGGACGTTTTGCCGGCAGCCGAATTCAATCTGACGCAGCAGAAAACTGCTAATATAACCAGCAGGGGTGTTTGCAAAAGAGAATGATGGGATTTGCAAATACCTGTTTACTTATTTTTTTACTGGTTTATATGAGATTTCCGCTTCGGTTTTTTTGTGCATCGACAGGAATAAGGCAGGAACCGCTGCAGCTAAAACAAAACCGACTGCCCACACGAATGAGACATTGTATGCATGTACGGTGGCTGCCAGAAGATCAGGCTGTGCGTGTTCCGCAAGCTGCTGCTGGGCAACGGTTGCAAGAACAGCCGATCCGAAAGCTCCGCCGATAGTCTGGAAAATTCTTGTCGCGATACTCGCATGGGGAACCATATCCTTTGGAATTCCGACATAAGCGGACATCATGATTGCAATAAACAGACCGCCCAGTCCTGCACCTCTTATAAACAGGGCCGCGGCCAGAAGTATATAGTTTGTCTCTGCATCCGCAAAGGCAAATGGCAGCGTACCGATTGCAACAGCCGCAAGGCTCAGCAGTACTATGTTGCGCGAACCGTCGCGGTCGGCCGTTTTTCCTGCCCAGCCTCTGGTGAGCAGCATGCCTATCCCCTGAGGAAGCAGCCATAAACCAGCAGAAAGCGCGGTTGCCCCGCGTACTTCCTGATAATAGAGCGGCAGCATCAGCAGAGCTCCATTCGTAATAATACCACTGAAAATCAGCAGAATATTGGAAACGGAAAAATTCATCGATTTGAACAGGCGTACGTTCAAAGCAGGTTCCTGCTTTGTTTTCAGCGCATAAACGACATATAAAACCATCAGAGCGATGCCTGTCATAAGTGGAATACAGACTGCTCTGCTGCTTAAACCGCCCTGTCTGGCTGTCTGGACAATACCGTATGTCAGAAGGGCAAATGCAGGAGAAAGCAGAAGCATCCCTGCCACATCAAGATGAGCCTTTTTTTCCGGCGTTTTGTCGGACGGTATGCCCCATACAGACAGTGGAACTGCAGCAATGCAGATTGGAATATTAATCCAGAAGATAGCCCGCCAGCTTGCTCTGCTGACGATAATTCCTCCGAGAACAGGACCAAGAATAGGACCAAGCAGACCGGGTATGCTGATAATCGACATAATCCGTCCGAGATTGTGTCCCCCTGAAACCTGTACGAGTTCTGTCTGCAGTGTCGGCATCATTAATCCGGCACCTGCACCCTGAATGATCCGGAACGCAATCAGACTTTCGATATTCCACGACAGCATTGTACACACGGAGCCGATTAAAAAAAGTACCAGTGAAAAAATATACGTTTTTTTACAGCCGAATCGTTTGGTGGCCCATCCTGAAATCGGAACAGCCAGCCCCATCGCCAGAACGTATCCCGTCGTAATCCACTGCACGGTTGTAATAGTTGCTTTCATATCGGATGCAATCGTGTGGACCGATACGTTTACCATAGTCGAATCAAACAGCGGTGCAAGGGCTCCGACAACAAGAACAATTGCTGTTCTGAGTACAACAGGGTCCAGTTTCTCATTTGATTTTGTATTCATACTGCCTCCATAAGAAACGTTGAGTTTCTTTTGTAGTTATGATATACTAAGAAAATAACTGATTGTCAATAGAAAACGTTAAGTTTCTTATAGTCAGTATTAAAACTGGAGATATGCGGAATGGATGAACAAAAAAAAAGTGAACGCCGGCGCGGAGAAATTCTTGAAGAAGCAATTCTTCATGCCGCATGGGATGAGCTTTCCGAAACAGGTTATACGAATATGACGATGGAAAGTATTGCAACGCGTGCGGGAACAAATAAAGCAGTCCTTTACCGCCGCTGGAACAACAAGTCGGAACTCGTTATCGTTGCCCTCCGGAAATATCTGCCGAAAATTACGGATGAGATTCCAGATACTGGTGATCTGCGGAACGATGTATATACCTATCTGCATGAGCGGATTGAACCATTTAAAATAATCGGTGCTCAAACAATCAGGGGACTTATTATGGAACCTGTGGTATGGCGTACCATAACCGCTGCTATGTCTAAAATGACAGGGCAGAAATCAGAGAATAAACTGACAGCGGCTATGACAGCGATTTTGAAAAATGCGGAACACCGCGGGGAGATAAGTCTTGAAAAATTACCACCGCTTATTGTTTCTTTGCCGATGGAGCTGTTACAGTACGAGCTTGTTACTAAATTGGAACCTGTATCCGACGAAGTTCTGACGGAAATTGTAGATAAAATATTTATTCCGCTCGTCATGCAGTATAAGAAGTAATTCCGGCGGTCTGGAATAGTATTCATTTCCAATACCTGCGTTGACATACCTGCCGTGAATCGGTATTCTATTAGAATTAAGACGAAGGCGTCGGAACAGTAATATCAATACGTATTCCTGTCCGGACGCTTTTTTATTTGGTATATTGCCTTAACTAGTACGGGGGTTACAATATGTGCGGATTTGTCGGCGTTTTTGATTTAAACAGTGGGTCTGTACCGCTCAAAGACGGAATGAAGGAAGAACTGCGGTCGCAGCTGCTTGAAATGTCACGAAAAATCAGACACCGCGGTCCGGACTGGAGCGGAGTCTACACCGGCGACAATGCTATTTTAAGCCACGAACGTCTTGCTATTGTTGACCCCATGTCGGGTAAACAGCCGCTTGTAAGCACTGACGGAAATGTTATCCTTGCCGTTAACGGTGAAATTTACAATCATAAAGACATCCGTAAACATTTTGAAGGAAAGTATAATTTCAAGACACAGTCAGACTGTGAAGTAATTATTCCGCTGTATCAGGAAAAGGGTTCTGCATTTTTTGAAGACCTCTGCGGTGACTATGCATTCTCACTCTATGATAAAGCAAACGACGTATATCTTGTCGGCAGGGATCCGATCGGAATCGTACCGCTGTATCAGGGATGGGACAAAGACGGCCGTTACTACGTCGCAAGCGAACTCAAGGCACTTGAAGGGGTGTGCTGTACAATAGAAGAATTTCCGAACGGCAGCTATTTTTACAGTAAGGATAAAGCGCCAACAAAATGGTATCACCGCGACTGGGAAAGTTATGATGCAGTTAAAGATAATAAATCAGACATTCAGATACTCCGGAATGCGCTTGAAGATGCAGTAAAACGTCAGCTTATGTGCGACGTACCGTACGGAGTACTTCTTTCAGGCGGGCTTGATTCTTCCATAATAGCTGCAATAACCCAGAAATTTGCAGCAAAACGTATTGAAGAAAACGGCAAGACGGAAGCCTGGTGGCCGCGTCTGCACAGTTTTGCCATCGGACTTGAAGGCTCCCCCGACCTGACGGCTGCGAAAAAAGCGGCGGAATATATTGGTACCGTGCACCATGAAGTGCATTTTACGATTCAGGAAGCTCTCGACGCGCTTCCCGACGTCATTTATCATATTGAAACGTACGATATTACAACAATACGGGCATCTACCCCCATGTTCCTGCTTGCGCGTTACATCAAATCGATGGGTATAAAAATGGTACTGAGCGGCGAAGGAAGCGATGAACTCTTCGGCGGGTACCTGTATTTCCACAAAGCACCGAATGCAAAAGAATTCCATGAAGAACTTGTACGTAAACTGAGCAAACTTCACCTGTACGACTGTCTTCGCGCAAATAAATCGCTTATGGCATGGGGCGTAGAAGGACGTGTTCCGTTCCTTGATAAACAATTCATAGATGTCGCGATGCGCCTGAACCCGGTAGACAAAATGTCAATCGTCATGCAGCCCGACGGAAAACAGCGTATGGAAAAATGGATCCTGCGAAAAGCATTCGAAGACAGCCTCCCTGCAGACATTGTCTGGCGTCAGAAAGAACAGTTCAGCGACGGTGTCGGTTATAACTGGATCGATACACTTAAAAAAGTCACGGAACAGAAAGTATCCGATGCGCAGTTCGCTACCCGTGAGAAGCGTTTCCCGGTAAATACACCTGTTACAAAAGAAGAATATTATTACCGGGAGATATTTTCGAAGTTCTTCCCGTCTGAGACAGCGGCAAAAACCGTTCCGCATGAAGCAAGCATAGCCTGCTCCACGGCAAAAGCACTTGAATGGGATGCAGCATGGAAAAACATGGACGAACCAAGCGGACGGGCAATGAAGGGTGTTCATGTAGCGGCTTATAAAGAATAATCCGGAAAAATAAGAAAATACACCTCAAATACAGATTCCGGACGGAAGTATAGCAGTCCGGAATCTGTATTTATTATAATAATAATCTATTGTCGTGTGCATCAATTTTTTATGTCAGCTGCATAACCCCACCCCCTGCGCCGCGCCGTCATGATAACCGCAGCCGCGACCGTGACCGCGGCAGACAGGAACAGCCTGCTCCACGCGATTATGAACCGGTTGAAGGCAGTCTTATACACACAGGTCATATAACGCGATACTGAAATCTCCTGATTTTATATTAGTGATTGACCTACAGCGGGCAAATATGTTAATATAGCAAACACGCGGGCCAGTAGCTCAGTTGGTTAGAGCAGGGGACTCATAATCCCTTGGTCCCAGGTTCAAGTCCTGGCTGGCCCAGTTTTTCGTCCAGAAAGAAAAGGCATATCAGTATGATATGCCTTTTTTATGCTGCTTATACCCTGTTTTATCCATATCAGTCAAAAATAACGCCATATTGTGCTGTATATCTGACCTAAGAAATCAGGCGTCACTTTAAAAAAAACGTCCCGCAGGATTTTCACCCCACGGGACAATCGGAGAGAGTTTATACATCCTTTTCGGATGTATCTATAATATACAAAGTTTTTTCCAAATATTCAATAAATATTGTAATATTAAATGTAAAAAAACAGTAAATAACAAATATTTATCAGCAGCACTATCAGGATACAAAATTCTACAGGCGGTATACTCCACCGGCAGCAGAACATACCACCTGTTTTTAGAACACTATTTCATGACCTTTGAAATGATGTATTTTGAAACATTCAGGCCGGCTTTTTTTGCAGAAGCCTGAATTTTTCCCCATGTAGCATCATCACATGAAATAGAGTGCGATTTTGACGGAAGATCAGGTTTTTTCACAGGAGCCTTCCGTGTTGTTTTAACAACCGGTTTTTTAGCAGTTGTTTTTTTAGTCGTTGATTTTGTAGCTTTCATAATAATTATTATAGCTCAACATTTATAATAAATCAATAATTACGGAATATTAATACAATCCGATTAATATTCCGTAACTTTCTGTAAATTATTATCTCACGAAGAATATCCATTACCAGTTCATTATGGATTTAATTTCTTCAGTAAGAGCTTCAGCTGCTTTTGTATGTAACTTTTCCGTCGGATGCCAGTCTGCCGCCTGCATAATTATTATATGAAAATTCGAATTTATTATAATACGGCGAATGAAATAATTCCCCATCCGCTGGCCGGGACATTGAAAAAAAGAAACGCCTGATCAGGTCACTTGCCAGGAATAAATCTACAACAGCATCCATCAAACTTTTGAAAAAAGATGTCGAGAATGCAGATGAACGCGGACTCGATGAAGACACCATTGCAGACTATCTTGAAGCATTGTACGAAAAAGACCTGAAAATTTATGCTGAATCAATTGGGACAAACCTTTATCATTATCAGGATTACAATAACAGAGAAATTGACGCTGTTGTTCAATATAAAGACGGAAGATGGGGAGCCTTTGAAATTAAACTTGGTGCAAATCAGATTGATGCAGCTGCAGAAGGCCTGCTGAAAATCAAAAAAGATTTTGCAGAAGATGAAAAAGCGACTCCTCCGGCATTTTTGTGTGTTTTATGCGGAATGTCAAATTCAGTATATACCAGACCCGACGGTGTTATAGTAGTACCTGTAACGGCTTTAAAAAACTGAGAAAAGCAGTTATATTGTATTCGATAAAATGTAACCGTTTTGAAATACCGGCAGAACAGCAATATATCAGCCGGCGGATCCATAATGTCTATAATTATAAATGTTATGGGAAGAAAAGCGGTTACTTTATTACCTCAGACTCAGCATATTCTTACACAGCTCGGCGAACAGATACAGCTGGCACGGCTCCGCCGGAAGCTGCCTGCGGAACTTATTGCCGAACGCGCCGGTATAAGCCGGGCTACGTTATGGGCTGTAGAAAAAGGCTCTCCTTCCGTTGCCATCGGCACGTATGCTTCGGTGCTGCTTGCTCTTAATCTGGAAAAAGACCTGCTGCTTGTTGCAAAAGACGACGAGCTCGGCCGTAAACTTCAGGATCTTCAGCTGACGGTGCATAAGAGGGCGCCCAAAAACAGGGATACAGAATCATGACGCAGC
>JALNVF010000148.1 GCA_023231445.1 Treponema sp.
GCAACTACCCCTAAAGGATGTGAAGTACGTATCCAGCTGAATGGTGGCGATTATCATGCATATGTAATTAATACATATACACTTACGCCAAACGTCCGTACATACTCCATGAATTTCAAAATGGAAGAAAGTTCCGATGTTTCTCCGAGACTTGCCTTTAATCTGGGAAATTTCCCGGACAGGGACAATGGAGAACTACCTGTAAATGTCACTATAAGTAATGTTTCACTTATACTTAATAATGCTATCTCAGACACTGACAAGGGAAACGGAGGTGCTGATTATGTACGTGTTAATCAAATCGGATACCGCCCGGATGATATAAAAACAGCATTTGTAAAAGTGCAGAAAACAAATCAGACTTTCAGTGTTATTAACAATTCAGGTATTGAAGTATACAAAGGTAAATTGTTAAAACCTGTCCGCGACGAAGCGGCAGCAGAATATACGGCTCAGGCTGATTTTACAGCCGTAAAATCAGCCGGTACATATACAATAAAATCAGGTGATTATGAAAGTTTCCCGTTTGCCATCGGAGAAGACGTATACACCCCGATTTTTAAGTCTGTATTGCACTATTTCACACTGTCCCGCTGCGGGACAGAAGTTTCTGATTCCATATTCAGTCATCCGGCATGCCACATTGGAAAAGCCCGTATTTTCGGTACAAACGACTACATGGAGGCCGACGGAGGATGGCACGATGCAGGAGATTACGGCCGCTACGTAGTACCCGCTGCGAAAGCAGTTACCGATCTCATTCTGGCAGATACAGCTATGAAAAACAAATATGCGGATGCGGATATAGCAGAAGAAACAAAATGGGAGCTTGACTGGATGCTAAAAATGCAGAGGATAGACGGCGGTGTTTATCACAAAATAACCTGTAAAAAATTTCCACCATTTGAAATGCCTGAACTGGAAACGGAACAGCTTATTGTTTCGCCAGTATCCACGGCAGCCACTGCAGACTTTGCAGGAGCAATGGCACTTGCATCAGTATATTATCGTAAAAACAATCCGCAATTTGCGGATACAGTACTTAATGCTGCGGAAAATGCATGGGACTATCTGGAAAAAAACAACATGCAGTCTTTTTCAAATCCTTCAACAGTAGAAACCGGTGCTTATCCGGATAATTCGGATGCCGACGAACGATTTTTTGCAGCAACATCGTTGTGTAAGGCTACCGGTCTGAAAAAATATGCAGCAGCTGCCGCTGCTGCAAGGACTGTTCCAGCAGCCGGTTCATGGAACGAAGAATATGGCTGGACACAGATGGAAGCGTATGCAGATGAAATAGTAATAGCAAATCCGGAACTTTTCTCCTCATCTCTCGTAAACACCGCAAAAAAAGCAGTTATGCGCCGCGCAGATGAACTTTTATCCACTGCAAAAAAATCAGGTTTTTCACTCACGATAACAAAACCTGTATGGGGAAGTAACATGGAAATACTTAACAATGCACATCTCCTTGCAACTGCTTACAGTATGACAAAAAATAAAAATTTCCGGAAAGCAGCTTATGCACAGGTAAATTACATTCTTGGCTGTAATCCTGTTTCTGAATGCTATGTTACAGGTTACGGTTCTCACAGCCCTCAACATCCCCATCATCGTCCTTCCATTGCAAAGAACATACCAATGAAAGGAATGCTCGTCGGTGGTCCGGATGCACAGCTCGAAGATCCGTTTGCTCAGAATATTCTTGCAGACAAACCTCCACTACTTTGTTATGTTGACAATTATCAGAGCTATAGTACAAATGAAGTAACGATTTATTGGAATTCTTCTCTTGTATATGCGCTTGCAAAATTGTACTATGCTGATAAGTAATTTTGCAAGATACTGTACGGGTACGAAAAATTTTATTTACCTCGTATAAAGGGAGTTCCTGATGTCGACAATTATTATAATCTGTACAGCAGCATTAGTATGTATAATAGTATACACCACCTGGAAAAATCAGAAAAAATCCCAGGCAGAAACTCCCTCTCCTGACAATGCAAAAGACACAGCTGAATTCAGCAAAGCATTCTTTGAACGAGCTCAAGCCGGAGAAAACGCACAACAGTTTCTCCAGCTTGCAAACCAGAGCGACTGTGCTCTTATACAGGGAATGCTGCAGTCTGCAGAAATACCGTCATACACTGATTTCACCCATATTAATAAATTTTACGGACCTCTGACCGAAGCAACATCATCCGGACTGAGTATCAAACTTCAGATTCTCGTTAATGATTATGACGATGCTCTGGCCGTTGTAAACGATTACATAAAAACAAAAGGAAGCAGTGCAGGCATCACAGTTTATTCAAAGCAGTAATAAATTCTCTTAAATTCATGATACGTAAAAAGTTTCCATATCACCTTTACCTTTTACGTCCGATATAACAGGTGTATCATATTCGATAATTTCCTTTGTTAATTCCCATGTTTTTTTAGTAACGTGAATATGCTCAGGTATTCCACTGCTTTCCATTCTGCTTGCAACATTCACCGTATCACCCCAGACGTCATAAATAAATTTAGTTTTCCCAATAACTCCTGCCACAACTTCTCCGCTGTTTATCCCTATACGCATACTGAATTTAACTTTACTTTCTTTATTAAACTCATACAGATCAGACAACATTCCTTCTGCAAACTGAACAAGACGTACCGCATTGTCCTTCGTATGATCGGAAAGACCGCATGCTGCCATATACGCATCACCAATTGTCTTTATTTTTTCTATTCCACCGTTTTGAGCACGCTCGTCAAATCTCGAAAATAAATCATTAAGCGCATTAACGATTGTAAATGCATCAAGGCCGCTTGTTATTCTGGTAAAACTTACAATATCGGCAAAAAGAACCGAAACACTCTCATATTTATCTGCAATTATGGCATTTCTGTTCTTTGTAAGCCGTTCCGCTACAGCCTGCGGAAGAATATTAAGCAAAAGACGTTCTGAATTATTTTTTTCTTTCTGAAGATCTTCTGTTTTTATCTCTACCATCTGTTCCAGTTGTTCCTGATATCTTTTAAGTCTGTTGAACCTCATCCATATTCCGCCCCCCAGAGCACTTACTGCAGCTAATATAATAATTACCCAGAAAACAGGACTCTGCCAGTAATACGGCTTTTGAATTATAGACAGTGCTGCCGAAGGATTGCTTTCTATTTCGTCGCTGCTTTGCGCCTTTACGATAAATGTATATTTGCCGGGTTTTAAATTCGTAAATGACACCATTCGGTTAGTCGACCAGTCAGAATAATGGTTATCAAATCCATTGAGCATATAACTGAACTGCATCATTTCTGTCGAAATAAAACTCAGCCCCGTATATTTTATATTCAACCTTTTATTACCTGGAGGAAGAATTATTGTCTGTCCCTGTACAGGAATTGACTTTGCATCTGTTGTAACGGTTTGAAGTTCAATGCTCGGCACTGTCATATTTGTTCTTACTTTTACCGGATCATATACAGCAAAACCGTCTATCAAAGTGAACCAGAGTTTTCCGAATGAATCCTTCATCGATAATGACGTAGATGTAACACCTCCGGACCGAAGTCCGTCAGGTCTGCTGAAAAACTTCGTATAGATTTTTGAAGATTTGCCGTCAGCAACATTTTCAAGCGAAGTATACTTTACAGAAGAGATACCGCGGTTGCTTGTCATCCAGACAGTTCCGGTAAAATCCACAAGCATCTGAAAAACACTATTCGTTCCGAGACCGTTTGCATAATTAAAAGTAAAAAAAGCACCTGCCTTATATCGTGATAAGCCGGTTCCCGTACAAATCCACAGCTCGTCATCACCTACAGATTCAATTTTAAATATGATATTACCTGCCAGTCCGTTTTCCGTCGTATAAACGTTCTGAATTTTTTTACCAGATAAAACAAATATACCACCACCGTCAGTTCCACACCATACACGACCGTCCTTTCCCTCGTAAATACACATAATATATTCATTAGGAAGTCCGTCTTCTCTCGTCAGACGTGTAATAATTCCTGTCTTTCTGTCTATGATATTAAGACCGTTTGTTGTACCGACATATAAATCGCCGTTCTGAGCTTCTATGGCAGCACGTACACGATTACCAGTCAATCCGTTTTTCTGCGTCCATGATTTTATTTTACCCTCAGGAGAAATTATCAATTGCCCGTATTTTGCATACGTACTTACCAGAAGATCTCCCTCTTTTGTAAACCCAACATCCCGTATTCGAACATCTGCACAGTAGCGCGTTATATCATTCTGTACAGGAACGAATTTCTTATAACAATACAAACCATTATCGGCACCAAGCCAAACAACACCCGTTTTAGAGTCCTCCGCTATAGCATTTACGGCTGCCGGCAGAGAAACTGTTTTAAACCGGCCGATACTCATTTTTTCAATACCGCCGCGGTCAGTAGCAAACCACATGTTACCCTCGCGGTCTTCCAGAATACGATTAATATTATTATCACTAAGTCCTTCTTTCTGAGTATAATAACTCATTTTTCCGTCATGATAGATATTAATACCCGTATCTGTTCCGAACCAGATAATTTTATTTCTATCCTGATAAATTGAATTAACGCTCGTCCCTAACTGTTTCCCGTGTCCAAGATTAAACAGTTTCTGTTCTCCATCGTCAATACGGACTGCATAGCACGGCGTTATTCCATACCAGAACGCACCCGAACTATCCTGTGTTATTTCCGTTACAACAGGATTTGCAATGGCAGTTATCCCGTCATAACGGATAAACTTTCCTTCCGTATAATAGTAAATACCATTTTCCTTCGATGTAGCCAGCCACATTCTGCCTGCTGTATCACAATATAGTTTTTTTACTATAGCCTGCGTTTCCTCGTACTTTTCCAGTCCCACGGGTTTTTCAATAACATCATCTTTCGTAATATAGGCAATTCCACCTGCTGTTCCGATCCAGATATTACCGTTCTGATCTTCGGCGATCGCACGTATGGAATTATTCGGAATTCCTTCTTTTATTGTAAACATGTTTACAGAACCGTCACTATTCAACCGGGAAGCACCTTCATCATTCGAACCAACCCATATATTTCCTTTACTGTCTTCAAAAAGAGTCCGCGCGGACACAAATTTATATTTAGGATTTGTCGTTTGGTTCAAGATATTGAATTCCACACCGTCGAACTGTACCAGACCGTCGTACGTTCCTATATAGAGATATCCCTTTTTATCCTGAATAATATCCGTAATTGTATTACCGGGAAGACCATCGCCTGCGTTCCAAATACGACTTACATAATCCGTAAAAAACTCATCATGGTTTGTTATATCCAGTTCTTCTGTTATGGCAGGAATTACAGCCAGAAATGTAAAGATTCCTACTGACATAATCAAAGTAATTTTTTTACTGAGTGCATAAAACATATTCTTTTATCTCGGCGTTTTAAGGGTATAAACAACATGATTATTTACTGTTGCCTAAAAATAAGTATAATCTCTAAGAACAAAAAAGTCATAGCTTTATATAAAAAAACATTCTCAAAAATAAAATCAGCCGGTGTACCATAGCCATACACCGGCTGAATCCGTTTGCAAAATACTGTCTATTCATTCTTACGACGTATAAACAGTATTTTTGGTGCAACAGGATGATAGTTAATAACTATCATCCTGTTTATACTGTTCGCCGCAATATCAGGCAGCAGCGATTGCGATTCTTTTAGGAGCCGTAACAGCTTTGCGCGGAATATTCACCGTAAGGACACCGTTCTTAAATGTCGCTGCTACATTCTCGCCGTTTGTATCATCCGGCAGCGTAAATCTGCGACTGAACTCACTTACGCGGCGTTCACGGATAAGCCATTTCGATTCATCCTTCTTTTCATTTTTATCAGATTTTTCCTCTTTGTTCTCTTCATGATGAGAAGAAATAGTCAGAACATTATGATCAAGCTCAACATTCACATCTTTCTCCGTCATTCCAGGAAGATCCATCTGCATGACATATGCGTCTCTTTCCTCTTTTACATCTACCTTCGGCATACCGAAAGAATGTTCAAAGTGAAAATCTGGCATTACATCGCTCAATGCATTGTCAAAAAAATTGTTGAAAAGTGATAATTCGTTCATATAAAGCCTCCAATTATGGTTTGTGTTTTTAATGTAAACCTTACGGCTTACATTAATATAATTAGCAATTATCATGCCAAGATCAATATAACAACAGAATTTCATCAATAAAAAACTCATTTACGTTCAAAAAGAACTTTTCTGCCGGGAACAACAGAAATTTCCTTAAACAAAAAAGAGGAAAAGTACAAAATGAATCACATGGGTCATTTATACACATGTAGATTGTGTCATTATTACCCAATAGCAACTTATCAGACAAAAAAAATGGTTCTCTTCCACAATAGAAAATAAAAACCCGGGACATCACGTGTCCCGGGTTTTTATTCATCCGGCAAAATCCGTCTGAAAAACCTTATTCCATGCTGTACATATCGCGTTTTGTATATGCTGTATGTAGATATTTTTCCGCTTTTTCACTGCCTGGTTCTTCAAGGAAATCTTTATAAATCGTCTTGATTTCAGGATTGTTGTGACTCTGGCGGATTTTGCTGTCTTTATCATCCTTGTAAAGAGCTGCAGCACGTTTCTTACGGATATCATCCGTTACACCGTACGGCTGTCCGCCGCCACCGACACATCCGCCCCGGCAGGCCATCACTTCAATAAAGTGGAATGATGGTTCTTTACCTTCTTTTAGTTCCTGACGTACCTGTTGGATAACCTGATCAACATTTCCAAGCTGATGTACGACAGCTATGCGGACTTTTGTCCCCTTGATGTCGACTTCTGCAGTCTTAACGTCGTCAAGTCCGCGCGCCGGCATGTATTCAACAGGACCAAGTTCCTTCTTTGTAAGCGTATGGTAGGCCGTACGAAGAGCAGCTTCCATCACACCGCCTGTTGCACCGAAAATTGTTCCAGCTCCGGTATATTCACCCATCAGACTGTCGGCCTTTCCGTCAGGAAGATTATTAAAATCAATTCCCGCTTCGCGGATAAGCTGTGCAAGTTCGCGTGTTGTAAGAACCATATCGTAATCCTGGGTTCCGCTTGATTTCATATGCTTGTCACGGGATGCTTCGTACAGTTTTGCAGTACACGGCATGACTGATACGTTATAAATCTTATCTTTCTTAATACCGATTTTTTCTGCAAAATACGTCTTAATCATGACACCCTGCATCTGC
>JALNVF010000149.1 GCA_023231445.1 Treponema sp.
CCCGCAAGACACGTCAAATCAAGAGCGTCATGTCCGGACAAATCAAGTTCAAGAAGATCAAGAACTGTAAATTTCTTATCGGCCATACAAACACTATACACGTATACCGATTAATTATCAACCAGTATCCGGAGCGTTTACCGAAAACTCAAACAAACTGCAAATCCGGCTGCAGTATGTGTACAAACCGCAGCCGGCGTATACATACTATATGAATTACTTGTTGTGTTCCTGAATCTTGTCTTTTTCTTTTTTAATTTTCGTATCAAGCACATCCATAAGTTTATTCAGGCCTGCTGCAAATTCAAAATCCTCGCTTGTTACGTGTCCCTGCGTCCCCCAGCGGAAGTTGACCGTTGCATCAAAAGTGTACATCCTGTCGTGTTTGACGCGCATTGTAAGATCAACAATAAGATCTTCTGCATATTCAATGCGTTTCATTTTCGATTCAATCAATTCCGACTGTTTTTTTTCAAAATCAAATCCGACTGCTGATACAGCTTTAGTCATACGTGCATACTCCTTGGTAAATCATAGTAACCTGCATTTCATCCGGCAGGCACGGCAGCGGTAGTCCGCTGCTTCTATTAGTATACAGTCAGATTGCCGGAAAATCAATTTTTTCTGAAGTATGACGTTTCTATATTAAGCGCGGACCGGTATTTAGCTACTGTCCGGCGGGCAGCATGAACCCCCTGTTTTTCAAGAAGTTCTGCGACAGCCCTGTCTGACAGGGGTTTCACACCGGCTGCCTGATTCTCAAGTATCTGTTTTATCGCAAATTTCACTTTATCCTGCGTATTCGTAAAAAAATATTTTACAGGAAAAAGCTGCCCCCACGGAGACTGAATGTATTTCTCATTCGCCATGCGGGAAACGGTTGATTCATGGACACCAAGTTCTTCAGCGAGAGAACGCTGCGTAAGCGGCTCAAGATACCCTTTTCCTGATAAAGAAAAAAATTTCTCCTGAATCCGGACAATAATACCGCAGGCCCTTATAATGATCGATTTCCGGTATGCAAGATTTTCAAGAAACTGCCGGGCAGCAGTAATATTTTTTTTAAGCCCCTTGTATCCGGCTCCTTCAAGCCCCCTTGCAATACGGACTTCCGGAAGAAAATCATTTGCAAGCGCTATCTGATAATAGGAATTCTCCCCACAGGGAACAAGCATTTCCTTCAATGGATCAAAACTGCGCATTTCACCGTCAACCTTTGTTATAAGGACATCAGGATGCACGTATTGCGAAGCTGATCTCCCGAACCCCTGTGCCGGATGAGGATTAAGCCGGGAAATAAACGCAATCGCCCGCTTTACGTCGTCGGAAGTTATGTCTGATTCATCCTGACCGGAAGCTGCCGCAAACATAAGTTTACTCCGTTCGTCCTTGAGTTTTTTCAATTTGCGGCAGATCCGGTCTATGTCCGGAGTACTGTCGTTCGAATAAAGCACATCAATATGGCCGTCAAGAATGAACAAAGCAAGCGGAGGCGCGTCTCCGCGTATTTCAGCCTGTACGAGCAGGCTTTCCTCCATATTGTTACAGCAGGTCCCCTCAGGATCAAGACGCTGAACAATATCAACGACTTTACCAAGCATTTTCTGATTCTGCTCCGAACGGGATTTATCAAGCAGTGAAACAGGTGCCAGAATATGCCAGCCGTTTTCGTCAAGATTCCTGATAAGGGCTTCTCCCAGCGCTTTTTCAGCAGACGACAGCTTCATGACATTAAGCTGGAACAACAGATGATCCTGAAGCGTTTCCCTCGTATCAGCGGCATTCTCATATGCCTCCTGATATTTTTCAGCTTTTTCAATTCCCGATGCCGTTACGGATCCAATCCGGGTATTGTCACCCGGCAGCGACGAAGAAACACGGGCCGGGACGTCGGGCACCGATGAATCATTTACGACTTCAAGAGCAGGATTCGCATCAACAGCCTTATAGATTTCTGCACTCAGATCCTGACTGTTCATAGCCAGCAGATTAAGTGCCTGAATCTGTTTCTGCGACAGAATCTGTTTCTGTACCTGAGAAACACGCTGAACCTGTCCATAACTAAAATCCGGCATGTCCTGAGTATAGCATAAAAGAAGTTGTACCGGTATACTTTTTCAGTATGAAAACATTCAGCGATTTAGGAATCCGGATTCCCGATATTTTATTACCACAAAACACCGATTTGAAAAGCTGGCCTGTCATCGCGTGCGATCAGTATACGCAGGACAGAGATTACTGGAAAAAGGCTGAAAAAGCTGCAGACGGAAAACCAAGCACTATCAACCTCATTCTGCCCGAAGTCTATCTTAACGACAGCGGCAAAGAAAAACGTATTGCACACATTAAAACCGCAATGCAGCAGTATATTGCGGACGGTGTTTTTGCGCCTGAAATACATGGATTTATATATGTAGAACGGCGTACTGCATACGGACGCCTGCGGCACGGTCTCGTTACTGCAATCGATCTGGAAACATATGAATGGAAACCGTTCAGTAAAGCGCTTATCCGTGCAACGGAGGCGACGATTATTGACCGCATCCCGCCGCGGAAAGAAATCAGAAAAAACGCGCCGCTTGAGCTGCCTCACATTATGCTTCTTGTAAACGATCCTGCCCATGAGCTTATCGAAGGAACCGGCACTGTTTTAAAAACAGCAGGAGATGCTCCTGTATATGACGGCGATCTCATGATGAACGGAGGACATATTACCGGATGGGCCGTTCCCGAAAAAATAAACGACACCGTTCTCGCTTCCCTTACCAGAATTGCACAGGCAAACACCGCAGCAGACGGCAGTACCTTTATGTTTGCAGTAGGAGACGGCAACCATTCGCTTGCAACGGCAAAAGCCGTGTGGGACGAATATAAAACAACGCTCAGTGAAGAAGAACGCGGAACAAGCCGTGTACGGTACGCACTTGTAGAAGTGGTAAATATATACGATACAGGACTTACGTTCGAACCGATCCACCGGGCAGTTTTTGGAGCCGGAACGACGGAACTCATTACCGCGCTCAGAACAGAACTTGGCGGCAGTGTACGGGAATGCAGCAGTGCAGCGGAACTGGCAGAAAAAGTAAAACAGTCGGCAGCATCCTTCGGATTCGTATACAGCACCGCAGGAAAGATGTCATATACCCTGCTTGAAACACCCGTAACGGAACTGGCTGTTGCACGCTTTCAGCCTGTTGTCGATGAATTTATACAAAAGGAAAATGCCTCCGGGAAAAACCTTACAATTGATTATATACACGGCAGCGGAGAAACCATAAAACTCGGTTCAAAACCGGAAACAACAGGAATACTTCTGCCGCCCGTCGACAAAGACAGTTTCTTTACAACAATCAGCTCCCGCGGTCCGCTGCCCCGAAAAAGCTTCTCGATGGGAGAAGCCGATGAAAAACGGTTCTATCTTGAGTGCAGAAAGTTGTTCTAGGCAGATCACAGGAAAAGGCTGATGGCTAAAAAGACAGGTACAATCGTATATAAATGTTCAAACTGCGGGTACTCCCAGCCGCGGTGGCTTGGCCGCTGCCCTCAGTGCGGAGAATGGAACACACTTGAAGAATGCATACTTGACCCAAATGCTAAAACGCCTGCAGGACAGGGGTCAGAAACAGCAGTAAAAATAAAACCCGTACCGCTTTCCTGTGTAAAAGCACAGGACATTATGAGGCTTTCGACAGGTATTGCAGAATTTGACCGCGTACTCGGCGGCGGTGCCATGAAACGATCCGCCGTACTTATCGGCGGGGAACCTGGTATCGGAAAATCAACACTGCTCCTGCAGACAGCAGCAGGTACCGTAAAGCTGCTCGGCAAAGGGGCCCGCATTCTCTATGTCAGCGGTGAGGAATCTGCGGCGCAGATCAAGGACCGGTCGGAACGGCTCGGCGTACCTGCGGCAGGTATCGAACTTCTGTGTACGATGCGCCTTGAGGATATTCTTGACGCACTTGATGCTCAGAATCCTGCACTGGTGATTATCGACTCAATCCAGACTGTCTATGCGGCCGAAGCAGGACTGGTACCGGGGACCGTCAACCAGCTCAAATACTGCGCAAATGAACTGATCGAATGGGTAAAAGAACGCGATTCCGTCCTCATCATGACAGCACATGTGACAAAAGAAGGACTCATCGCAGGGCCAAAATCCCTTGAACATATGGTCGATACCGTTATTTCATTCGACCGCAGCACAGACGAATTCCGCTTTCTGCGCGCGGCAAAAAACAGATTCGGCTCCGTTGATGAACTTGGTATTTTTGAAATGACCGAAAAAGGGCTTATCCAGGTGGAAGACCCGGCCGCACTGTTCATTACGCGGCGCAGCAGTACAACCGGAAACAGCGGTTCAGAAAAACAGCCGGCAGGTATTGCATGTACTGCGGTATTCGAAGGCAGCCGCGTCTTTATCGTAGAAATTCAGGCGCTTACCGTACCCGCAAAAGCATCACTCTCCCGGGTATACAGCGACAAAATCGATTCAGCGCGGGTTGCCCGTGTTGCAGCCGTACTCGAAAAACGGACCGGTCTCCATTTTTCAGATCAGGATCTGTATATAAACGTCGCAGGCGGTATGCGCCTTTCAGAAAGCGCAATCGATGCAGCACTGGCAGCCGCACTTTACTCAGCGCGTACCGATATTGCACTGGCAGCAGAAACTGCCGTTATAGGCGAACTGAGCCTTGCCGGCGAAATCCGCCCCGTAAGCAGAAGCGCACAGCGTATAAAAACAGCACAAAACATGGGTTTTACCACCGTACTGGCACCGGAAAGCGGAAAGGGCGCAAAAAAAATCAGCGATATTAAAGAACTTGTAAAAGCACTGTTCGGCAAATAGCGTACCAGCCGGAACAACAACAAAAGATACCGCCAGTTAAATGTATCTTTTTTACCCATTTATATGTATCATTTTTACCCAACTGTGTACTTTTTTCCTTACGCAGTATTTTAATTACATACAGGGTGCAGTTTCTGCCTGATTTCTGCCGCGCTGCCCCCGTTATGCAGACTGTAGATCACTATCCCGGCCATTTTATCCCGGTTTTTCCCGATCTGTTCTTTTTTTTACGTCATTGGCACAGTACTTGCTATATATTTTAATGTCAGGACGAAACCTGATAAAAAATATAAACCAATTCTTGTGGAGGTTTTGATATGATGAACGAACTGGCACTTTTGAACAACGTAATGAACAACATTTTTGATGATGGTACGGATTCAGGCTGCAGCACATGCAGAACTCCCGATGTCGATGTAAAAGAGACAAAAGACGGATATACGCTGGAAATGGATTTACCGGGACGGACAGAAAAAGATATCAGTATTGAGCTGGATCACAACACCCTCACGATTGCTTCGATAGAGGAAAAAAACGAGCCCGAAGAAAAGAAAACAGATGCAGAAAAGGATGAAAAGTGGCTCATCCGTGAACGCACCGGTCAGACATTCTCCCGAAGTTTTACACTGCCCGACGATGTAAACACCGAACAGGTAGCTGCATCCTTTAAAAACGGCGTCCTTTCAGTACTTCTGCCGCGGACTGAAGCCGTTCAGCCGAAGCGCATTGCCATAGAATCTGCCGCATAAGACAGATACCTCTCCTGCATGTTCATACATACAGCCTGATTCAGGTACACAAACCTGAATCAGGCTGTTTTTTTTATGATAAACAGACTGAACTGCAGGAAACGTTCAGTTGGCACCGGGGACAGGAAACAGACTCCCGTATTAAGGATGGTTCAGTCTGAATCACGAAACGGGTTCAGACCCAAACACGGGACGGGTTCAGACCCAAACACGAGGCGGGTTCAGCCTCAATCCGTTACGTGTAAGAGCCTGAATCCGTTACCTGTGTGAGAGTCCGAACCTGCAGTGTTCCGGGCTGCACCAGTGCTGTTGTACGGTTTATACAGACGGGAACACCGACTGTGCATACTTTACGGCAGCCATGGCGTCTTTTCCGTAGAAGTCCGCACGAATCATGTCGGCATACTCCTGCGTCATAACGGCACCGCCTACGCAGACTTTTGCCCACGGAGCTTTCCGACGAAGCTGTTTTATTGTCTCTTCCATACTCGGTACCGTCGTTGTCATGAGGGCGGACAGACCGACGAGCATGACGTGATCCTGTACACAGCGGTCAACGATCGTTTCCGGCGGAACGTCTTTGCCCAGGTCTATAACGGTAAAATCATAATTTTCAAGAAGCACTTTAACGATGTTCTTTCCTATATCGTGAATATCGCCTTTTACGGTCGCAACAATAATCGTACCGCGGCTCTTTCCCTGCGTTCCGGTTTTTGCAAAATGTTCTTTTATAACGGCAAATGCTGCAGCGGCGGCATCCGCACTCATAAGCAGCTGAGGAAGATACACCTTTTTCGCTTCAAATCCCTTCCCCACCACATCAAGGGCGGGTATCAGTTCGCCGTCGATTATGACAAGCGGTTCCGTCGTTTTAATAAGTTCTTTCGTATACGCAGACGCTTCTGTTTTGAGACCGCGGATAATCGCATGCCTCAACGGGGATTCTTCCGGCTGCAGGCCATTCCCGGCTGAAGGCACACCGCTGCCGGCCGTACCCGGCTGTTTTGTTCCGGCAGAAGACACTCCCGCAGCCGGCAGACATGCTGCCGGGTGTGCCGCCAGTTCTTTTTCCGCTGCATACTTTTCCGCAAACGAAATATATGCCGCGCACTGCGGGTCGTGCCCGCTTAAGACACAGTAACAGGTGTAGGCCTTCTGCATTTCCGCGGAAAGAGGATTCATGATTGCCGCACTCAGACCGTTCTGCATGGCCATTGTAAAAAAGGCCGCAGTCACAAGCTCGCGTTCCGGCAGGCCGAACGACACGTTCGACACACCGAGAATCGTGTTGCCGCCCGCGTCGTGAACGGCACGGACCGTTTCCAGTGTTGCAGGCGGCGCTTTGTCGTCGGAACTGACGGCCATTGCAAGTGGGTCTATAATAATATTCTTCCTGGCTATTCCGTAGTGTGCCGCAGTATCATACAGCTTTTTAACAACTGCAAGCCGC
>JALNVF010000150.1 GCA_023231445.1 Treponema sp.
AACGCCGTCTTTCATCGGAACGTTGAAATCAACACGCATTATAATGCGTTTGCCTTTAAGATCTACGTCTTTTACAGTCTTGATCATAGTGAGAATCTCCTTAACACCGGGCGCAAGCTTTCTGCGGCAGCGTGCGGCAATATAATGATATAATAAAACTATACAGATTTTTCCTTAAATATGCAACGTTACAGCTTTGTACCGTAGAATGATTCATATTTCTTCACCCATGCTTCATGAGACAGATTTTTGAGCATCTGTGTATTTTCAGCCTTTGTTTTCCCCTCATCAGGATATACCGGAGGAAGAATATGTATTGTAAAATAGGGAAGACTGACTCCTGCCGCACTGGTACGACCGGAATGGGTAAACGTAATAAAAAGCGGCACCACAGGTACGTTATTTGCTGCAGCAAAATGAAAGGCTCCGTCCATAAACGGTCGAGGCCGCGGATAACACCACCACTCGGACCCTTCAGGGAAAAAAAGCACTCCTGTCTTGTGCTGCAGATACCAGTTTACTGCACTTGTAAACCGGCGGATCAACGGACCCGTATTCTTGAAAGGAAGTATTCCATCCGCTCTCATAAAACTGCCAAGAAGGCCCGGACGGTTATTAAATTCAGCCACCATAATCTTAATCTTACGCGTTCCAAGTGCATAGTTCACGACAAGTGCATCGTACTTGTTAATATGGTTGCAGATATATACCGCTCCCTTCACCCCTCTGAGGTTCTCGCGCCCCATGACAGTCGTACAGAAAACATTTTCATTCAACCGGCGGATAAAACCATCCAGATATGCAACATGAAGTACCCAGTACCCTATCTTCCGGAAAAATCCGGGACGATACGGAAACTTACCGGTTACAGGAAGGATACCCTCCGATGTAACCGGATCAAGATGATCGTTATATGCACCGCGCGCTTCCGCGGCTTTTATTTTATCAAGTGTGTCCGGCGTCGTATATGCAAGATCATAAAAGTTCATAATCATTCAACCTGTGCAGTTCTTATTTATCAGTAGTTGTTTCGGCAGCTTCCACTCGGGCAATTTCCTCCCATGAAGCCTCTTTTCTACCAATAATTGCATGCGAAACAATTGTTATATACTGCATGTAGAAAAAAGGATGTACAAAAAGCACAATAATCCGTCGGAATAACGACAGTTTCATATCCTTACGAGCAACAATAAGAGATGCCGCTGTAAGAAGGAAAAAAATACCGTATACAGCACCTATTGCATAGGCACTCACGTTCAGCAGCGCCCAGTTGAACATACCATATCTGATAATTTCGTATACACAGCAGCCGGCATTTCCGAGTGCAATTACAAACATTGATGCAATATAGGCATAAACAATCCACAAACAGAACATAAAATAGTTATCAACTATGCTGTGCATATCTTTTCTGGCCAGCAGCCGGCGGCCGTAAATAAAATCAGAATGAGTCAGACCAGTCATCCACCTTGTCCGCCGTTTATCAGTTTCGGTAAGCTGAGGTGCTTCTTCCATATAAAGCTGTGCATATGAATAGTATTTCGTTTTATATCCCTGAAGCGAACAGTCTCTCTGGAACTCCATATCTTCCGTCAGTGTGCTTTTGTAAATCCAGCCGTTCCACTTTTCCACAAGACGGGCAGAAATAAGAATTCCTGTCGTAACTGTCATCGTAGTATACCCATGATCGCTCTTCCAGCGGTTTCCCATGTCATCCATAAAAGTCCAGATAAGACCATTGCACTGCGTAATGATATTGCTGTTCCGCCCATTATCTTCAAAATAGTTGCGGACAAGTTTTTTTCCGTTGATTACATCAGCACCGCTGGCCATGGCATTATTCATTTCTTCCATAAAAGTCGATTTCAGGACACAGTCTGCGTCAACAATGATGAAAGCGTCGTATTTTCCCGGATATGTATGAATGATCTTGTTAAATCCAAAATCAAGACAGTCACCTTTACAGGTCTGCGTCGTATCGCAGAATACCTCAGCCCCTGCAGCGTGCGCATATTCATACACTTCATCATGAGGATCTTTTACAACCACAAAAACATCAAAATTGTTCCGGTCGTATGTCTGTGCTGAAACAGATTCAAGCAGCGGAATAATCGCTTTACCCTCATTACGGGCAGGAATAAAAAGTGCCAGTTTATGCTGTACACCACTATGAAGGCGTTCCTGTGGTTTAAAAGATCTGAACCAGCAGCGTGCACGCGGATAATACGCGGCGGCAAAAATTATTGAAATAAGAATAATCAAATTTATCGTGAACATATTTTATACCCCTTTATTTTATTAGACACAGTAATCTGCTGATGGTTGCAGAAAATATGCTTCAATGTTCCAGTTGTCTTTTACATACTGTATACCTGTCAAGAATATCATCATATGCATGAATATGATACACCGAATGTATACGTTCAATTTCCCACGGTTTTACATTTATTGTATGATAGAACGGAAAGAGACGGATTGACTTGCAGAAATGCTGGATAACAGTATCTTTGTGCAGACGGCGCTGTTCGTTATATTTGACGGGTAGAAATTTTTTGCGTGACCGGCACCGGTTCATCGCGGACTGGTCCGGAAATGCCATCTTCTCCGTTCTGCAGCATTCCCGTGCACGCCCAAAAAATCCGGTCTGCTTTATAAAATCCATATTCAGCAGAAGAACCCCTGCATTCTGGTAGTCATACCTGATGAATATTCTGCCCAGATAGTCTATCGCGGCCGCATATTCACAGCCTGTCATATCAATATCAAACACAGGCGTCAGATCATCATGTGCAACTGTATCCGTATCAAGGTACAGAATCTTCCCCGGCAGACCGGAAACTTCATCGGCAAACAGCCGTACCAAAGTATATGGTCCGTAGCTCGTATCAAGATTCGGACTGCCGGCCATCTGAGAACGAAACAAATCCGATACATCAGAAAGATGAATGACACTGTCAGGATTCACCCGCTGAATGATTTTTTCAAGATAATCAGTCTGATCCTTACGCACAGGGCGCCATTTTTCGTTCATATCGGAAAGATCCATCGTGAGCACAAATACGTCCAGTGGTGTCTTCGTATACTTCGTTATTGACAGAAGAGAAATCAGCATCCCGTCAAAAACATTTTCATTACCGCAGTATAAAAGGGGAATCATATGTTTCCTTCGCGCTCCTGTTTTCTGTATATAATATATTCATATGTAGAATTCCGGCTTCTCGCACACATTGTGGTATAAACCCTGTCACGGAGATCTCTGATACCATCTTTTCTGGAAAGTTCGTGATTTACAGAAAAAGGGCCATCTACATAGACAGTCATATTTACTTTACTGCTGTGGCCGCGCTGCTGGTAAGTAGTTGTAAAACAGTACGTATCAAGACCGTACATAGCAGGATACCGGAAAGCATCGTCAGGAAAAGGCCGTATTCCGGTATAATACGGCCATATATGCGCCTCCGGAAAAACCGTCGTACATGAATTATTCTTTGAAAGTACCGTCAGATAATTCATATAATTACGCATTCCTGAAATTTTATTCGGAAGAGGAACTGCACCGACCATCTTCATAAATGTAAGTGTTCCGGGTAAAGACACATTGTCAGCGTTAACTATAACAGAGCAGTTTTTGGGAAATACGAGCGTAGAAGGAATATATCCGTCACCGGGAATCTGTGTGTGATTTCCAAACAAAAATATCGACTTTTGCGCAGATTGCTTCAAAACTCCCCTGTTAACAAATTCGGCATGAAACTTTATTTTGAGATACAAATATGCAACAGGAGTCATAATAATCCGGTATACAATGAACCGGCAGATCTGCCACAACGGATTCGGGTGTTCGTAAACATACTTTTCGTCTATTGTCATTGTATTGCGTACAACACCGGAAAACTCATCATGAAGTTCGTCTGAATAATATACGGTTTTTCGTTCCATAGCTACATATATCGACACAAAAACGGCATTCAGGTTGCAAAAATACAGAGTAATACGTATATATCCTTTTTACCTGAGTATCTTAATCTTTTGCAGTGTATACCGTAAAATTCTACAAACACTTGTAATTATGACAAAAAAATACTATTCTCTATATATTATGGAATTACGGCAGAAGATTACTGCTTTACTATTTTTTTTCTTCATTGCAGTACCACTTAGTCTTTCTGCAGCAGCAAAGATTTCTGATAAAGCTCAGGCAGAAATAGATGCATTCATGACATTCAGAATGAATCTTTCAGTATGTGAAACAGCGGAAAGTGCACTTTCAAAAATTGATGACTACCATATACAGCATTTTTGCAGGCCTGATTTTATATCATTTACTGATGAAGAGAAACTGATTCTTGAAAATTTTGAAGTACTTGAAATTTACAATTACATGCGGAAGGTAAAGGGAAAAGAATCAGACATTAAAAAGCTTATCTGTTCCCAATACAATAAAAACACTAACTGGTTTTCTTCACATAAAGACGGGACCATCAATAAATGGCTGTATTGTACTGCAGCGGACATGCTTTCATGCAATTTGAGTTATGCCTCTGTCACAACGATCATGCACGACGGGCTCGCTGTTAAAACATATTATGAAAAGGCACTTTTACAGGATCCCGACATGTCGTATGCACTTACAAATATTGCTCAGTGGTACTACTATGCTCCCTCGTTCGGAGGTGGCAGTAAATCAAAGGCAAAAAACTGTTTTGAACATGCAGTTATCTGTGCCCGTACAAATGCAGAAACTTACTATGCAAAAATATTCCTTTCGCAGTATCTTTTTGAAGATGAAACGCAGCGTGGAAAAAGTGCGACACTTCTTGCCGATGCCGATGTTTTTCAACCCGGCGGACACTATGTTGAGTGGCTTCGCAGAATAAATAAGGCTGGTTTTTCGCTGTATTATTACAATATGCACAAACTGGGACCGGCGGATGTAGATAAAGCTATCGGCATGATCTGAAAACCGAACGAACAATTGACAATAACTAATTACAGTTGAACATAATCTATTACTACTGCAGCATACGTTTTAATGTATGGGATCCTGTCGTTCTAATGTATGGGATCCTGTCGTTCTAATGTATGGGACCCTGTCGTTCTAATGTATGGGACCCTGTCGTTCTAATGGAATAGTCAATATCCGTTCAGTGCCTAAATGCACCAAATTTATTCAAGCAACAGCCTTTTGAACTGTTGTCCTTTCCCTGTAAACTGACGAAGGCCAGCCACCCGGATTTACGGTCGTCACACGTTTCGTATTGTAGTACGCAAAAGTGTATCTCCAGATGATTGTCTTTACTTCTTCAACAGTCAGTTTTGTTGTATCGAGCTGGCAGATTTTTTCCTTCTTCAGCGTGGCAAACCAGCTTTCCATCCCTGCATGGAATCTGTGTTATATCCGTCAGCAGCTTCCTCAGCGGAACGCCCGCTGTAAAGTCCTGCCGGATTATATTCTGCGGCTTAAGGCCGCTTTGTCAGCCTTTGTAAGGCATGTCCGCTGCGTTCCAAATGTCTTAAATCGGAAAAATCACGCTGGCGTAATTATCAGGTACTTGTTACTTCTCACAAACCGGACGTTGTTACCGGAATGATTAACAAAATCGATTCGCCTCACGGACGGGAAGTATATCTTAAGCGCATGGGAATTGTCGATCCAGTTTTTGCAGGCATCCGCACTCAGAAATGTCTCGATTATTTCACGCTGTGCACACTGGCGAAGGTTAATATTCAATGGCTGCGCTACTGCATAGTTTATACTCCGGTAAAGATTACGAACTACGGGCCTGCTTTTACAGACGGCATAGCTTAAAGGTGCAGGCAACTGTCTGTAACTTTCAGCCAAAATATTCCAAAAACTAAATATTAGTATTTCCAAGAGGACTGATTATTTTTATAAACGACTTTTACTACAGTCTCATTGGTTGTCCCTGTTTCGTTCCTAAATCTTCTGAAAACCGCAGTAAATATCCATCCGGATCCTGTACCAGTAATTCCCTGCAGCCCACAAAATTTTTTCCAGTATTATACCATGTATCCTTTATTTCTCTGAATAAACTGTACTCATTTTCTAAAAGTGTATTCTGTATTTTTTGAACATTACTACATTCTATTTGAAAATTTATTCCTCTCCCGTAGGGATATTCCAACTCTCCTGTTTTCCAGTCATCATTATGAACTTCTTCTATCATTATCTGTGATGATTCATACTCCAGATATGCAAACTTCGGATCATTTCTCTGGTACTTTATTTCAAATCCGATTAAATCTATATAGAATCTTTTACTTTCCACGAAATTACTTACTGTTAATTCCGGCACTAATGGATTCCAGTTCATTTTCTTCTTTTACCTTATTGAATATCTTTATATGGATATGTATGTTCTGCTTTTGACTGAAACTCTTTTACTGTTACTATTTTTCCATGTTTATCAAATTCAATTAATGAAACCCCGTTGAATCTGCTGATGGTTTTTAAATATTCACATTCAAAATACCATTCTACTGTATAAACTGAACTATCTGTATAAATTTCGCTTATATCCCATCTAAAAACTTTTCCTTTTGTTTGCCAGTCTTCAAACCATTTTTTTACCTGTACTTTATTCCGGTATTCCGGTCCGTAACTTTCACTGTATAAAACAGTATCTGCAAAATATGTATCTATTACTTCGGGTTTATTTTCAATCCATGATGAAAAATATTTGTGTATTATTTCTTTATAATCTGTCATTTTTTTAATCTCTTTTAGCGACGCTGTACGGCGTCAAGATAACATACAATATGGTGAGCTCGGGGGCTGTTGTAAACCGCGGATTTACGGCAAACTTCAGTTGTGACCAGGCAGCACGGATACCGCAAACAGAGGAGGTCCACCAATCGAAAGTATAATTTATGTCGGAATGGATGTCCACAAGGACACGTACAGTCTGTGCAGTTTTGACGCAAAACGCAATCTGCAGTTTTCTCAGACACAGATGAAATCAACGACAGAAAATGTCGTA
>JALNVF010000151.1 GCA_023231445.1 Treponema sp.
ACATAATAACGGCAGTTCCGTATCCCGGTATTTCAAGAAAACCGGAAATCATTTCTTCTGCCAGTACATTGCGGTATGTCCGCCTGAGCGGCAGCGTTACCCGTACCGGATTATAATTCAGTACAAACAGGAATTCTCTGCCGTCTTTCGTCATTTTTTTTACAACTTCCACACCGGCCGGAACATCTTCTAATGCAGGATTAACTGCAGCATTTTTGCAAATCATCTGAAGAAGAGCGGATGTTGCTTTTTCATCAAGGTCACATCCGATGTAATAACATAAACCATTACCGTACCGGTTGACCGTAACAGCAGCTTTGCCCTTGTAAAATTCATCTGTATACCAGGCGACAGGTTCTGCCGTCACGGGTTTGATGATGTCGGCCCATACAGAGGCCTGTCCTTTACCGAACCTGCCTTCCACGCTTACCGTGCGGCTGCCGTTAATAGAATCGAATTCCTCCAGTTCAATACCGGCGACGTCCGCAAAATAACCCGGCAGCGTTTTTTCAGTCATTGAATTATCACTGTTCTTTGTCCCCGAACGGAACGTAACGACAAGCGTCCCACCGTTTTTAACATATTCTTCAAACTTCATTTCTTCAACATCAGTCATCAGGTTATATGCCGGAGCGAATACTACTTTATATCTGCCGAAATCAGCCGATGCACCGGTGACATCACACGAATAATGATCCGTATACAGTCCCGCATACAGAGAACGCAGATAACTCCGGTAGTTGAATTTAAAATTATGCTTCTGGTACATATGCGACCACTGCTGCTCGAATGAACGAATCAGCAGGATATCGGTACATACTGAAGATTTATCGTTCAATGCGCTCAGCACCGGGAATTCCTGTCCGATCTGACTTATTTCCCGGTACCTGCGGCGGGGAATACCGTCGTGATCAAGAATTCCGTACCAGTACTGTTCCGTTCCGAAAAGCGGCGCTCTCCAGCGGAAATAGAGTATCGATTCCGCTCCGTGTGCAAGTGCCTGATACGTCCACAACTTAATCTGCCCCGGCTTCGGTGTATCTCCCAGAGAATCCCAGCCGCACGGGCCGCTCTGTTCTTCCATGACCCAGAAATTCTGCTGTTTAATCCCCCGCTCAATGTCCATTGAAAACGCCGGATCATACGGTTCACTTCCGAGGAATTCGCCCCACGGACTCTGCGGATAATTGTCGTACGAAGCGACATCTATGAGCGGTGCAATATCGTAATAATTATACAGTTCCGACACGACATTATGCGTTACCGGTACTTTCGTTTTTTCATGAATAATCTTACTCTGCAGTGCACAGTACCCTATGATCGAATCGGAAGAAAAACGCGAGTAATCAAGATTGAGAGCAGGATTGTGCCCGTTATTTCCGAACATCGCTGCTGTCGTATATTTCGGTACTATAATCTGGTCCCAGTCCGTGTATGTCTGGCTCCAGAATACGGTGCCCCATGCTGTATTCAATGCGTCAAGTGAACCGTATCTGTTTTTAAGCCACCTGATAAACGCCTGCCGGCAGTTTTCACAATAACAGTACATACCGTCGCCGCAGGTAAATTCGTTATCAATCTGCCACGCAGCTACAGCAGGATTATTACTGTAATGTTCCACCATTGCAGTAACGATTTTCTGAGAGTACTGATGGTAGACAGGATTGTTGTAACAGTAATGTCTCCGCGAACCAAATCCCTGTACAATGCCCTTTTCATCAACCCGGTAAATATCGGGATGTTTATCCATCAGCCATTTCGGCGGTGTTGCGGTCGGAGTTCCCATTACAACGCGGATACCGTGTGTATACAGAACCTCAAGAGCCCTGTCCATCCATGAAAAATCAAATTTTCCTTCCGCCGGTTCAAATTTCGCCCATGCAAATTCACCGACGCGGACGATATTCATGCCGGCTTCTTTCATAAGTCCGGCATCCTGAGCCCACCGTGATTCAGGCCAGTGTTCGGGATAATAATCAGCTCCAAAAAACATACAAACCTCCTGTTTACAGTGCTGCAGCTTTCTGTGGCAGCGCTTTTCGGACAAGTTCCTTTATCTGAGCAAAGCACAGGAAAAACAACAGGAACAATCCGACAATGACCTTCTGCCATGTTCCGTTTACACCGACAGCCACAAGGCCGGCGGAAAGAAGTTTCATGCAGAAACTTCCGATCACGATACCGATAACCGGATTACAGACACCGGAAAGCGCAAAGCCTATAAAGACGCCCATCATCGCATCAAACGTTATAGACATCGTTGCCATATTTTTCTCGGGAGCAATGGCAGTACTGTAACTGAGCATCATAATACCTGCGATCCCAAAAAAAATCCCCGAAATAAAAAATGCAGAAAATTTTACTTTTGCAGGGTTAATACCCACGGTTTTCGCTATAAATTCTCCGTTCCCGACAGCACGCACATGCAGCCCGAATTTTGTTTTATTATATAGAAGATACATAATAACAATCAGAGCACCGGTAATCAGGAATATCCATGGCGCAGATCCCAGTACAGCCTGTGCACGCGTAATGGAGAATCCCTTTCCGCCTTTATACACCGTCCCCAGCGATTCATAGACAAGCAGAAAACCTATTGTAACAACGACAGAAGGAATTTTCAAAGCAGAATACAGCACAGCGTCTATCAATCCGAATAAAAGCCCCGCAGTAATCCCGCTGAGTATCAGGCCTGCCAGCCCGAACCGGGAACAGTAATATCCCGAAATAAGAGCTGCAAGCGTTACGATTGCTCCCGGGCTGAAATCCCATATTCCGATTGCCATGCTGCAGCAGATTCCCAGAGAAATAATAAGCGTTATTGTCGTCTGCTGCGCTATGATGTACAGTGCAGCAGGAGAGCCGAATGTATCGGGACGAAGTATTTTGAAAAAAAGATACACAACAAGCGGCAGTGCAAGCGTCTTTATGACACGCAGTGCAAAATTCCGTACTGAAGCAGTATTCATTCAGGTCTCCTGTTCTTATTATTTATTTCCGTGACGGGTCATAACGTCATCAATGCTGTAAGAAGCAGCTTTTGTATGCAGGTCGTCAACGGTTAACGCAGGGTTATATTTTCTGATCATCTGTTTAAGTTCGTCATCGTTATATGCTAAAAGATTTTCCTGCTCATTTTCCACATATTTATAGTAATTCACTGCGTCGTCATACGAATTCAGTTTAATAAAATGCAGACTGATTCCTTCAGCTTTGTCAGAAAGTCTGTTTCCCTGAATGGCATTAACAATCATAGACATAGTAAACACCGGATCAACGTAATGTCCGCCGGAAATAGCATACAGGGTACCATCCTTCAGATAACTCTTCATCTGTTCCGCGTCGATAAAATCCACGACAGCAACCTTGATTTTTCCGCGTTTTCCGTGTTTATCAAGCGCAGCAAGTGCACCTTCAAGGAATCCGTCTGTTCCTCCGGTAAGGTATATAGAATCAAGCTGAGGATACCCGATAAGGAACTTTTCCACCGCTTCCATAACGCCCTGGGATCCGAGCGAGCCGCGGACTTCAGCCACGCGTTTTAATCCCGTCTCCGCACATGCCTTGTCGAATCCCCTGTTGCGGCTGTCGTGAGTTGTATCGCCGACATCGCGCGTTACGACCGCACATTCCTTACACCCCGCATCTGCCAGAGATTTACCCATCCGGTAACCTATTTCTTCTTCGTCTTCCGCCGTGTATCCGATAAAATATTTGCTGCTTTCCACCTGCTTTGCAATTACGGGATCCATAATTCTGCGCCACATCAGACCCCAGTATACCTGATTGTTTTCACAAAGCTGTGCAAGACGCGGCAGCATGGTGTCGGATGAATTAACAATAATAATACCGTTGCATCCGCCCGCGATCAGATTCTCTACCGCCTGAATCTGAATTTCAGGCGAATATCCGTCGGTATTTACCACCGATTCGCCTCCTGAAAGTTCAACCAGCCGGGACATGATCTTAATCGACATTCTGGCCAGCGCATCCGAAGATCCCCAGATAACAATGCCGACTTTTGGTTTTACTGCACCGCCGTCCGCCGCAGCTTTTTTCCCGTTCTGTTTTGCACATCCGCCGAATAACACTGACATGCATGCGAGCATGCCGGCCAGAATTATTCCTTTTGCACGAAAATTCCGTTTCATAAGTGTACCTCCTGATATGAAACCATTTCTATTTTATAGTTATGACATTCTCACGTTCAAATGACAGCGCAACAGCTATCAGAAGAATGACTCCCTTTACTCCCTGCTGCACACTGTCGTTTATACCCCAGATAATCAGACCGTTTGCAAGAAAAGCAAACATCGCACTTCCTATAAGCGCACTGCGCAGTTTTGCCGCACTGCCCCCCGATATAGGCATTCCTCCGAGCACAAGTGCAAGCAGCACGTTCATCTCGAAAAACGTACCAGTTGTGGGAGCAACTGATCCTGCCCTTACGAGAGCAAAGAATCCGCACAGCCCGGCCATAAGACCGCTGAACATATAGGCAAGGAGTTTCATCTTTTTGAGCGGAATACCGGACTGAACAGCAGCCTTGCTTCCTGCTCCGATCGCTCTTGAATACTTCCCGAATTTTGTATATTCGAAAAGGAAAAATACCAGCGCAAACGCAAAAATTCCTGCCGCAATTTTCAGCTGGACAGAATCGAGCCAGCTCCACGCAAGCGGAAGAAACAGCCCGGCAGATCCAAGAATAATAGTAACGCCCCTGAACGCAAACTGTGTGCAGAGCGTTACAACAGTACCCGACACATTAAAAAATGCGTGAATGCTTCCGTTCAGAAACCCGATCAGCAGTCCGGCAAGAAGAGATGCCGCCAGTGAAAAAAACAACCCGCCGCCGGCACACAGGGAACCGAAACAGGCTGCCGTTCCCACTATAGAGCCGAGTGAAAAATCAAGATTTCCCTGTGCAAGTACGAAAGATACGCCGCACGTTCCAAGCAGAACCGGAAATGCCTGATTAAAAATAGTCCGCAGATTTCTGGAGGTCAGCATCCGGCCGCCCGTCGTCACCTGGAAAAAAATAATGATGAACAGTAATCCGATGAACGGAAAAAGCGACTGAAGAGTCCGCCGCTGCCGTTCAGAAAGAGTTCCGGGCAGATGTATTCCTTTTACAACTTTTGTTATTCCGTAATTATTCATGTAAATCTCCTAAATAAAGGTTAAAAATAAGGCAGCCGCGGCCTGTGTCAGATCATATACTTTACGACATCTGTCTGAGCCAGATTCTTTTCACGTTTAAACTCCGCGTTTATTTTTCCGTCTTTAAATACCAGAATACGGTCGCTCATTCCTATAACTTCAGGAAGTTCCTCCGAAATCAGTACAATCGATTTCCCCTCATTTTTCAATTTTTTCATCAGCTGATAAATAGCTTCTTTAACGCCGATATCAATGCCTCTTGTAGGACAGTCCAGTATAAGAATCTGTGATTCATTGCTGAGCCATTTAGCCAGAACGACTTTCTGCTTGTTCCCGCCTGAAAGATACATGACGTACTGGTCTATGTCCCTCATTTTTATCTGCATCACATCAGCACCCGACTGCGCCAGTTTTTTTTCTTCAGCAGGTGAAATGAAAGCATGTCTGGCAAGCATATCAAGAGACGGCAGAGCAACATTCTCCTTTATACTGGACAGAAGCATCAGCGCTTCTTCATCCCTGTTTTTTGACACATAACCTATTTTCAGTTTTATAGCGTTTCCGGGATTCCTGACATCTTTCGCTTCCCCTTTATATTCCGCAGAAACTGAGCCGGTCTGCGGTTTTGTCAGGCCGAACAATACTTTTCCGAAATCATGCATTCCGCTGTCAGTCAAACCTGCCACTCCAAGAATTTCACCCTGATGCAGCCCGCATGAAACGTCGTGAAGCAGATCTGTTGTAACATGCAAACATGACAGGACGACTGTATTTCCACAGGATGCGCTTTCGTCTGTCCGGTACCACGAACCGTCTATTTTTCGTCCAACCATCAGTTCCCTGATTTGTGAATCAGTACAGTTTCTGACTTCCAGCGTATCGATATAATGTCCGTCGCGCATAACTGATATGAAATCGCAGTGTTTCCGGACTTCTTCAAGATCATGCGAAATGAATATAACAGTACCGCCTTTTTTCTTCATCTGTTCCATGATTGAATACAAAATACTGCGTCCCGACTGCGATAAAGCCGTTGTTGTCTCATCGATGATAAGCAGGTCCGGATTCGTATACAGGGCCCGGGCAATCTCCACAATTTTCCGGTCTTCAAACGACAGCGACGTAACAGGTTTCCGGGGATCAATATGTGAAATGCCTGTCTGTTTAAAAACTGCGGCTGCTTCCCTGTTCATTTTACGCGTATTTACCAATCCGCTCTTTCCGGTAAACAGAAACTCTCTGCCCAGAAAAATATTCTCGGCAATTGTCATACCGCCGATAGTGCCCATCTCCTGCGTTATCATACTGACTCCGGTATTCGCGGCTTCACCTGAATCTGCAGGTTTATATATCTCTCCTTTAAAAATAATTTTTCCGGTATCAGGAGAAATGACTCCGGCAATCATATTCGATAATGTCGATTTTCCAGAACCATTTTCTCCAATCAGACCATGAATTTTCCCTTTATAGAAATTCATATGTACATCCGCAACAGCTATTGTCGAAGAAAACGATTTTGAAAGTCCGTCTACTTTCAAAATAATGTCATCCATATCATACCCCGTGTTTCCTGTAATTACATATAAGTGCCGGCCAGCCGTTAAGCACAGCAGTCCGTCTTTCTCTATAATTAATTGTAAAACATCACTATCCGCTGTAAACCGGTAAAAAAACACTTTTTTGTTAGAAATAACACCAGATCATTTAGGATGGGAGCGATACCAAATTTTATTGACAGCGCTCCCATTTGGAGTTATGATACTATAAAAAGCAGAAATTAAGGTAACGCTATGGCTAATATTGATGATGTTGCAAAAAGTGCTAATGTCTC
>JALNVF010000152.1 GCA_023231445.1 Treponema sp.
AAAATAAGATTGTCATTCAGCTCCTTAAGCTGATTTTCGAATTTTTCGCGCATCTCAGCCGAACCTCCCCGTAATATATTCTTCTGTCTTCTTATTATGCGGCGACGAAAAAATCTGTTCTGTCTCGCCGTACTCTATTACTTTTCCCAGCAGAAAAAAAGCTGTTTTATCGCTGATACGTGCAGCCTGCTGCATGTTGTGCGTTACAATAACAATTGTATACGCTTTCTGCAGATCCGATACCAGATCCTCAATTTTACTTGTCGAAATAGGATCAAGTGCCGAAGTTGGTTCATCCATGAGCAGTACTTCCGGATTAACTGCAAGTGCACGTGCAATACAAAGCCGCTGCTGCTGACCGCCGCTCATTCCTAATGCGCTCTTGTACAGCCGGTCCTTCACCTCATCCCAGATTGCCGCGCCCCGCAGAGATTTTTCAACAACCTCGTCAAGCTGTGCGCGGTTCTTCACACCATGTGTGCGCGGACCGTAGGCTATATTATCGTAAATACTCATCGGAAACGGATTTGGTTTCTGAAATACCATTCCGACTCGTTTCCGCAGTATATTCACATCTATATCATTGTAAATATCCGCACCGTCAAGCAGAACTTTTCCGTCAATCCGGCAGTCCGGCACAAGATCGTTCATCCGGTTAAGTGTTTTAAGCAGTGTAGATTTTCCGCATCCGCTCGGTCCGATGAACGCGGTAACTTTGTTCGCAAGCAGTTCAAGATTCACATCGTACAGTGCCTGAAAAGTACCGTAATGCAGGTTTACGTCTTTTATGCTGATCTTTGATGCAGGCTCCCCTGCTTTTTCCGCAGCTGTTTTCTGCGCTGAAAACCACTGAGCTGTCTGAATCTTCTCAGTTTTCTCAGTTTTTACTGCCGTTATAGTTGCTGTATCATCCATTTTTCTTCCCCCTGGAAGCAATTTTTTCAAGTCGTCCGGAAATCCAGTTCAACAGCAGGACAAACACAAGAAGCACAACTGCTGTTGCATACGCCTGTTCTGTTTTCAGACCTTCACACCACAACGAATACAAATGAACTGCAAGCGTACGTCCGCTCCCCATGAGCGTTACAGGGATGTGTGCAACTGTTCCGGCAGTATACAAAAGAGCCGCCGTTTCACCGACGATACGCCCTGTACTCAGTACGATACCGTTTACAATACCCGGTACTGCAGCAGGAAGAACAATTTTAAACACTGTTCTGAGTTTCCCTGCACCAAGCCCGAAACTCGCCTCCCGGTACGTATCAGGAACGGCAAGAAGCGCTTCTTCTGTCGTACGCATAATTACCGGCAGAATCATTACGGCGAGTGTGCAGCAGCCGGCAAGAAGCGAAAACTGCCACTTGAGTGCAGTCACATATAATAAATAACCGAAAAGTCCGTACACTATGGACGGAATACCCGAAAGCGTTTCCGCTGTTATTCTGATGACGCGCACGAATCTGTTTCCGCGGCGTGCATATTCTGCAAGATATACAGCCGATCCCACCCCGACGGGAACCGCCAGCAGAAGCGAAATGAACGTCACGGTAAGTGTATTGACCAGTGCAGGAAACAGCGAGGCATTTTCACTTGAATAATGAAAGGCAAAAAGTGAAAGTGAAAAATTCGGAAGCCCCTTATACAGGATGTACGCAACAAGTCCTCCAATGACTGCCGCTGTAATTCCTGCGCAGGTATATACTATCGTGCGGATCAGATAAGATTGTGACGTCTGTTTCATATATACCTCAGTCCGAATGCTGTTTAGTATGCATAAACAGTAAATTAATAATCAATATAAAAAAGAAAAGCACGACCGCTGTAGCAATAAGGGCTTCTCGGTGAAGGCCGGACGCATACCCCATTTCAAGAACAATATTGGCAGTAAGCGTACGCACACCCTTAAAGAGTCCCCGCGGCATAACAGCCTGATTTCCCGCCACCATGATCACAGCCATAGTCTCTCCTATGGCTCTTCCCACTCCAAGAATAATTCCTGCAACAATTCCGGAACGTGCAGCAGGAAGCTCTGCAAAAAAAACGCTCCGTTCCTTACACGCCCCCAGCGCAAGAGAACCTTCATAGTAACCTGAAGGTACTGCACGGATAGCCGCTTCGCTCACGCCGATAATAGTCGGCAGAATCATGACTGCAAGTACCATTGAAGCTGCAAGGATACTCGTTCCGCTTCCGCCGCCGATTTTTCCAATCAGAGGAACAATTGCCGTAAGACCGAAGAATCCGTATACAACCGACGGAATTCCGGCAAGCAGATCCACACCGCTTTTCAATGCGGAATGAAACCCTTTCGGGCAGAAGCGGGCAAGAAAAACAGCCGTCAGTATGCCGACCGGCACACCGAGCAGAATTGCACCGAGCGTAACGGCAACACTTCCCATGATCATGGGAAATATGCCGAACAGATCAAGTTCGGGTTTCCACTTCATTCCGAAAAGGAATTTACCGAATCCGATTTTTACCATTGCCGGTACACCGTTTGCAAACATAAATATGCAGATAAGGATGACAGCTCCGACGGACACACAGGCAGTTGCAAGAAACACATATTTCATAACCGCTTCTCTGCCGTTATTTTTCATATCCGTATCCTCCTGAAACTCTGCATCAGTATTACTGATTCTGTTTCAGTTCTGCCCATTTTGTAATCTCTCCCGTAAATATTTTCCGGACCTGTTCCTTCGAAAGATTTTCAGCAGGATTTGCTTTATTCACTATTATTGCGATTCCGTCCAGTGCAATCTTTGTACCTGTCACACCTTTTGAAATTTCGCTGTCGGTAAGAGCACGGCTTGCCATACCTATATCGCACACCCCCTGTGTCGCACTGTTTATACCGGTTGTCGAATCACTCTGGGAAACTTCAACCGTCACACCGGGATTTGCTGCTTTAAATGCTTCTGCCAGTTTTTCCATGACAGGGAATACGGAAGAAGAACCGGCAACCGTTACTTTTCCGGTCTTTACGTTTACCATATATGCAGGGTTTTTGACTGCGGCAATATATCCGTTCTTTTCAATAACGGCCTGCCCGTCTGCCGAAAGAATGTAACGGTAAAATTCCTCTGCCGCATCGCTCAGACTGGATTTTGTAACTATATTGAACGGGCGGCTGATTTTGTAACTGCCGTTTCTGATATTTGCAATGGCAGCTGCCGCTCCGTCTATCTTAAGAGCCTTTACGGTACTGTTAAGGGAGCCAAGTGAAATATAGCCGACAGCGGAACTGTTTCCCGCAACCGACGTAAGTACAACTTCAGTACTGTTCGTAATATCTGCCGTATCGGCAGTCATATCGACTTTTTTTCCGGCAGCATTCTTAACTTCAACACCGAACAGTTCAATGAACGCACCGCGTGTTCCTGATCCCGACTCACGGGAAATAACGGTAATGTCGTTACGCATTCCGCCTGCATCTTTTGACCCCATCGCGGAGGCTGCCGTTATACATACAGCAGATGCTAAAACAAAACCAAAAAATTTAACCAGTTTCATACAATGCCCTCCTGAAGCATTAGTTTTTCGTTTATCCGGTGTAAATGTACCGGTAATTTGTAAGGAACATGTAAATGAATTGTTAGTATTTGGTTAAAAAAACAGAACTTAAAAAATACTGCTGAAATAACAAAAATATCCCGGCTGGCCAATACTTCAGAAACAGAGTAACATATATACATGGATACCAGACAGAAATCTGAACAGCCGGAACTGTTCGGCGCTATCATCAGGGAACTGAAAGCGGAAGAAAAACAGAAAAAAACTGCACAGGAGCAGAAAAAGAGTAAAAAATCCGATAACTGCAGTCAGCAGCCGGAACCGGAAAAAAGTACGGATGACAAATCTGCTCAGATACAGCAGGGTTCAGAAACATATGCCGAGAAAAAAGAATTCTCAGGCATACATACGGGAGCCGTCAGCCTGTACGATGCGACGTACACAGACTGCACGTTCACCGGCTGCTCTTTCGATAAAACAGATCTGACAAATACGACATTCACCGACTGTCTGTTTATAAATTGTGAGTTTATCATGTGCAAAATCGATGGTACAACCATCGACAGTGTACAATTCAAATCATGCAGATTGACCGGAATGAATTTTACGGAAGCTTCAGAATACGGATTCAGTCCCGATTTTACCGACTGCCTGCTCGACAGCTGCGTATTCTATGACAACACGCTTTCTCATGACTATTTTATTAACACAACACTGCGTAATACGGATTTTACGAACTGCCGGCTAAAAAATGTCGATTTCAGCGGCTCCCGTTTCCAGTCTGCCGCCATACTCGGCTGCAACCTTGAAGGTTCCGATTTCCGTTCAGCCAGCGGCTATTCCATAGATCCCTCGGCCAATAAACTCAAAGGCGCTCTTTTCAGCCTGCCGGAAGCAGCGAGTTTTCTTAAATATATAGGGGTGAACGTGTCGTAATATTTGCATCCATGCAAATATTACTTACCGTGAATTCGGGCTCGCAAAAGGCTCGCCGGAATTCACGTCCGCCGGGCCCGCCATCCATGGCGGGAGCGTATCCGCCTTACGGGCTGTATACTTTGTCGGATTTGCATCCATGCAAATATTACTTACCGTGAATTCGGGCTCGCAAAAGGCTCGCCGGAATTCACGTCCGCTGGGCCCGCCATCCATGGCGGGAGCGTATCCGCCTTACGGGCTGTATACTTTGTCGGATTTGCATCCATGCAAATATTACTTACCGTGAATTCGGGCCCGCAAAAGGCTCGCCGGAATTCACGTCCGCCGGGCCCGCCATCCATGGCGGGGCCGTATCCGCCTTACGGGCTGCGTACTCTGTCGGTTTTGCATCCATGCAGACGTAAAACATGAAACCAGGCTGGTTTCAAAATGAAATGAGACTGGTTTCATGATGAAAGCAGCCTGGTTTCAAACTGAAATCAGGCTCAGCGTAGGAAATTTATAATACACTTACAAAGTATAATCATGCCTTTCTCAGTAATTAACCATGTACTTCCGGAATAATTATTCCAGGCTTCCCGCGCTCAGGAACGTATCTTTATCGGTAAGCTTTCTGATATATGCCTATGACAGCCGCATCGTCAAGTTCTATGCGGTCGTTTTTAAACAGACGGGCCATGGCCGAATGCGCATTCTTTGAGAACGTTTCAAATTCGTCAGGTACAATACCGTAGTCGCTCATCTTCAGTCCGTCAACACCGCATGCTTTCTGAAGTAAGTCGAGCGCTTCCACTATGTCGGCAGGATCCGAGGCATTTTTCATGCCGAGAGCCTGTGCCAGTTTCACGAGACGGTCGTCGCATACGTGGTGTTCGGCAAAATACCCGAAATATGACTTGCTCAGCATAATAAGTCCTGCACCGTGTTCAAGTTTTTCATGGTATGCGGAAAGCGCATGCTCCATGGAATGTTCGCTCGTGCATCCGCTTATATCCATAACAACCCCTGAAAGCGTATTGGCAAACGCCATATGTTCACGGGCTTCCGTATCGCTTCCGTCCTTAACTGCGTGTGCAAGACAGGTGCCGGCATTTTCAACTGCGGTAAGTGCGTACATATCGCTCATAAGGTTTGCTTTTCTGCTTATGTATCCTTCAAGTGAATGGAACAATGCGTCGAATCCCTGATATGCGGTCAGTTTTGCAGGTACGGTTGCCATAAGTTCCGGATCGACTACGGCGAGTTTTGGGAAAACACATTCACCGCCCACTCCCATTTTTTCATGTGTTATTTCATTCGTTATAACGCCGACGCCGTCCACTTCACTGCCGGTACCGGCTGTTGTTGTAACTGCAACAATCGGAAGAGGTGTTACTGCAACCGGCATACTTTTCCCGGTTCCGCCCATCGCATAATCCCACAGATCGCCCGGATTAGTCGCCATGATGGCGATAGCCTTCGCGGAATCCATGACGCTGCCGCCGCCGAGTGCAACGATAAAGTCACAGCCGTTCTGCTTTGAAAATGCGGCTCCTTCTTCCACCGTTGATTTGAGCGGGTTCGGCTGAATCCGGTCAAATACGACGGAATCAATGCCTGCCGTTTTCAGTTCGCGTACGGTGCGGTCAAGATACCCGTTTGCACGGGTCGATTTTCCGCATGAAATAACAATAAGCGCTTTCTTCCCGAACAGTTTCTGTTCATGAAGCTCGTTCAGCCTGCCTGCCCCGAACAGAATCCGTGTAGGCACATACATTGAAAAAACTGACATAAAAAACCACCTGCCGTATTAAAATAAAACTGCTATATGGTATACAATTAACGCCATAATCCATGCAATACCTGTTGCAAAAGCCATCGCTCCAACGGCATCCTTGTTCCCTATTTCACGCCGTATTGCAGCAAACGCCGCAACACACGGCATGTAAAGCAGCGTAAAAACAAGGAAAGAAATTGCAGAGGCGGGTGTAAGCATTGTGTGCAGGATTGCAGACAGCCCGGCCCCTGTTGCCCCGCACAGAACGGCAAGAGTACTTACCACAGCTTCCTTCGCAGTAAGCCCGGCTACAAGAGCCGTTGCAAGTCGCCAGTCGCGGAATCCGAGCGGATAGAAAACAGGGGCAATAAGTGAACCGAGAGATGCAAGCATACTTGTCGACATATCGGCGACAAGATTCAGACGCGTGTCAAAATGCTGCAGGAACCAAATGATAAGCGTTGCCGTCAGAATAACGGTAAACGCCTTGCGCAGAAAATCCTTTGCTTTCTCCCAGGTTGAAAGCCACATATTCTTAAGGCTCGGCATACGGTATGCGGGCAGTTCAAGTACGAACGGAACCGGCTTCCCTTTAAATGCC
>JALNVF010000153.1 GCA_023231445.1 Treponema sp.
ACTATAAGCATAAATTATCCTCCTGAACTATTTTACCGGTATCCAGCACATTAATAGTAAACACCCGGGAGTCATTTGTATCTTTTATAATACGGGAAAATGATGCTTTTTACAATAGACAGCCGGAACCGCACTACGCTTTCTTTTTAAATCCGTTATCAGGTTCACACCGATAACGGAACAGAAGAATGCTTACGTCTCTGATGTTTCCGGAGTAAGAAGTTTTACATCATTTTCAGACAGAACATTCAGGACCAATTACTTGATCGATCGGACTTGCAAAGAAGCTGTACGGAAAATGGAATTACAAGCCTGCAATTTCTTCTTCGGAAAGGCCTGTACATTGCGCTATGGTAGCAGACGGAATACCTGCGTTTTTCATATTGCCTGCAACATCCATTTTTTCCTGACTTATTCCCTGTTTTAAACCTTTCTCAATTCCCTGTTCCTGCATATACTGAAGCTCAGTTTTCCGGTCACTTTCAATAACATCCCTGTCCAGCTCCCGTTTCCAGAGAACCCAGTCGGAACTTAGTTTGTCAAGCGTCTTCTGTGCCTCCATAATACCTCCTTCTTCCGCAGCCAGTTTCCTGACATATTCCTGCCTGTCCGGATTATCTGCGTCCAGAAAAAATTTACACCATTTCTGCTCGGAATTCAAGCGTTCAGTCGGTACGTTACCCAATGCGTCAATTTTCGGTAATTCCAGGAATATAACTGTCTGTATTCCGGAAAGCAAATGCCCGTTGTCCTTCTGCATATGGTAACGACCGGCTGCTGATTTGTCGATGAGTTTCAGAGCGTCGGAAGCCTGGAACAATTCCTCCGGAAGTACATGATTAATTCCTGCGAAAGCCATGTTTATACTTTGTATATGTACTATAAATTTTATGCAGCAGAACTGATTTCATCATGAAACCAGTCTGATTTCATTGTGAAATCAGTCCTGTTTCAGCGTGAAACCAGGCTGGTTTCATCTTTTTGTGGCTGCCGTTCTATCCTGAAGTCGCGGGAATATGCGGTGAGCAGCGTCTTCGCCGGACGTGTACAGATGCACAGCATGTAATCGCCGTCCGGAATATTCCAGGGTAGAGTGAACGTAAGTGTTTTACGCGCATTCCTTGAAAAGCTGCTTATCCGGTACAGCTTTTCGCAGCCGAAACCTCCTCCCTTACAGAGGTACAGCCCCTGTTCCTCATCTGAAAAATCAATTTTAAGGTAATCTCCGTGTGTTGAAAGTGACTGTCCCTGTTCTATGGTGTGCACACTTGAATCATTTATCGTATAAAGCGCATCAAAAAAAGGCCGGCATACAAGCCTGTTACTTGTTTTTTTATATTTTACGTGATATTTGAGATTTTTTTCTTTTTTTCTGTCAGGTTCAAAAAGCAGTGAAAGTTCATGATCTCTTTTGGGAGTATCGGGGGAAAGAGGGGGCTTGGGACGGAAACTGTCGTTTTGGGATTCCGCCGTTCCTGATGCTCCCGCCCGGAATGTTCCCATAGGGAGCTGTACGGCAAATCCTTCGTTTATGAGTTTATCGAACTGCTGTTCAATGAGCGTCATGACGGCGATTGTGTCCGCTTCGGTAACCGTTGTGTTTGATTCTGCAATTATCTGCACAAACTGATCTCTGGTTATTGTACCGCAGTTCCGGCTGCGGAACGTAAATTCCTTCTTTCTGTTTTCAAAATTGTTTCTGCTTACATATATATCAAGCATGTTATACTCCGATAAAATGAATATTATAATACTATATCGCTGATAATAGTAATTTTCAGATAAAGAATATATTTATGCAGCGTAAAAATAATTTTTTCAGAACATTTTCACGCTGCTCACTGTAACCTTTTTCTTGTATTTTCCCTTCTTGTATGATAAGGTAAAAGATAGTGAACGAAGGGTTAAATTGACACGTAAAAATAGTATAAAAACGATTGTTGCAAACTGTTTATTTGGTTTTTCCACTGCTGAACTTTTTGCACTGCGGTGGGCCCGGACGCAGTATCCGATGCATAAAGCATATAATGTCTTTTTTGTGGTAAAATCAGATACAAAAGGACACGATTCCGGTACCTTGCTGTCTTTCTGTATGCATATTATTTTACCGACTATTCTTGTCTGTGTGGTTGTCCGTCTGATAAGTCTTCTTTTTGATACAGTATATAAAAGAATTTACGGCCGCAGACCGGTAACGTATTTTAACAATATAAAAAAACATCTGCAGTTGAATATTGTGTATGTCGTCAGTGCAACGTTGTTTTCCGTATTCATGCTGAAGGCATGGAAATATCCGCTGATTTTCTATGAAGTACATAAAAAACCGGTACCGTCTGTTTTCTACGAGAAAAATTACGTTGATCCCCGGAATGTTTCAGTAACATTTCCCGACAGAAAACGTAATCTTATCGTAATTTTTATGGAATCAATGGAATCTTCGTATGCGTCCATTGCAGACGGCGGAGTATTTGATGAAAATCTTATTCCCGGACTTACGTCGCTCGGTCAGCAGAACATTAATTTCAGTGAAACATCAAAGCTCGGCGGCGGCGAAAATCTTGAAGGAACTTCATGGACTGCCGCCGGTATGATTTCCAAACTGGGGGGAGTTCCGTATTTTTCACCTTTTTTTAAGCAGCCTGACGGCAAAAAAACGTGCCTCTCCGGAGTTGTTTTTCTTACTGATATACTTGCACAAAGCGGCTACAAAAACATATTTTCCATAGGTTCCGATAAACAGTTCGAGAGCAGGGACATTATCCTTGAAGATCACCATACGGAAGTTCACGACATCAACTGGTACAAAAAACACGGCGAAATTCCGCCCGATTATCACGTTTTCTGGGGATTTGAGGACGAAAAACTTTTTGCCATAACACGGAAGGAACTGACTGATCTTGGAAGCGGGGAGCAGCCCTTCTTTTATGGTATGCTTACGGTCGACACACATTTTCCTGACGGATACAAAAGCAGAAACTGTCCGAAGATTTTTAAGCGTCAGATTATGAACGTAATCAGATATTCTGATACGCAGATTTGTTCACTTATCGACTGGATACAAAAGCAGAGCTGGTACGAAAATACGACGATTGTGATTATGGGCGACCATAATTTTTTAAACGCACCTGATAATAACTTTATCGTTGAAGAAAGTCCTCTTCCTGACGCAGAATCGCAGCGCAGATGGCTGGATATAATTATAAATTCCGTTTCAAATGCTCCTCAGTTTGTGCAGAAAAACAGACAGTTTTCACCATATGATATGTATCCTACCATGCTCGAAAGTATCGGATGTACTATTAAAGGCCACGCGCTGGGGTTTGGCCGCTCCCTGTATACAGGCAATAAAACGCTTGTTGAACAATACGGTGCGGATACGGTTAATACTGAACTTATGCGACGTACCGTCGAATATGAGGCGCTCAAAAAATGAAACTTTCCGGAGATTTTATTTTCCGGGAGAAAATCTGCCGCTTTTCATGAAACGCTCAAGACTCGATTCCCATGACGGAATTTTAATCCGCAGTTCCTTTTCTATTTTGTTTTTGCTGAGTACTGAATATGCAGGACGAGCGGCTCTTGAAGGATATTCGGCGGTAGTGCAGGGCTGGATATCGCAGTCATGTGTGATACGGCCGGATTTCTGTCCGTACTGGTATATTGCTTTTGCAAAGTCATACCAGGTTGTTTCACCTTCGTCTGTAAAATTATACGTACCGTACGGTGCTGCACTGTTTTTTCCGAAAAAACTTGTAGCGCCGTCTGCCTTTTCAATGAATCTGAGAATGACTGATGCAAGGTCTCCGCAGAAAGTAGGGCTTCCTCTCTGATCGTTTACGACTTTTACCGTGTTGTCTTTATTCATAAGATTTGTCATCGTATAAACGAAGTTATGACCGTCGAATCCGTAAAGCCATGAGGTACGGATTATGTAATACTGCGTCATACCTTTTGCAACGTTATTTTCGCCTTCTGCTTTTGTCCGTCCGTACACTCCCAGCGGAGCCTTCGGTGAATTTTCAGTATAGGGGGTGTCTGCAGTACCGTCAAAAACATAATCGGTTGATATATGAATAAGTTTTGCTCCGTGAGCGCGTGCTGTACGGGCAATGTTCATTGGTCCGGCTGCATTTATTGCATGTGCCTTTTCGGCATTATCCTCCGATTGATTTACGGCAGTATATGCTGCACAGTTTATTATCCAGCGTATTTTACCGTTGTCTGCAAGATTTTCCGTATTATGGGAAGGAAGATATGATGCTGTTTCAGTAGAATTGAAGTAATTCTCAAGCGCCTGCGGGTTTGTTATATCGACTTCTTCACCTGTTCCTTTCCACGGTATATTTGCCTGTGTTAATTGAAGTGCAAGCTCCGAACCGAGCATTCCCTTATAACCGATAACCCAAATCATTTTATAACTCCAGATTTTTCATCAGATTTTGTCGAACATATAGTTGCAGAATGTTTTTATCCTGTTTATAAAAGAAGTTTCAATACGCCTTTCCAGAAAAAAAAGTTTTATGGCATTAACGCCGCCTGTCCCGTAAAGCACCCAGTTGTCTCCATCCCTGAAAAGGAGTATTGCAGATTTCATTTTCTGCTGATTGACACATTTGAATTTGTCAAAATACCAGAGTTCATTATCGTTTGTTGAGACATAGTATACATAGTCGGGTGTAGTATCAAGCTCTATTGTCGTATGAATTGTTCCGAACGGTTCCATTGTAAGATCAGCCTTAATATCGTGCGTAGTACCGTCCGGCCGCAGCGTATCGGATACGATCTCAGCAGATGAATACAAATCATACCATTTATCACCCTGTTCGGAATAATACGGAATGCCTGCATACTCACGGATGTTCATGAGCTTTTCGACAAGTCTTTGTGGAAGGTCTTCATTACCTGCATACGGACGTACCTGAATGACTTCTGCCAGATAGGAGGGGTGTAAACCGGCAATATCGCGGAGTATTTTCTGCGCCCCCGGATTACTGCTGTCAAGGCTCATTTTTGATGCATAGTCGATGTTTCGTATAAGTACTTTACCTTCCGCAAGCTGCAGCTTTTCACTGTCTGAAAGTCTGCTGTTGAACGGAAGCGCTGCAGCAGATACGGCACACAGAAGAGCAGTCCCGATTATATTCATGCTGAAAAATAATTTATTCATAAAAGTTAGTCCATTATATCCACTAAACGGTTCTGATTCAAGGTAACATAACCGGAAAATCAGTCCGCTGAACCGGGGAAGTCTTCTATTCAGACAGCTTTTGTGATATACTTTTCTCATCATGGTATCAAAATATATTAAAGAACTTGTAGAAAGTCCTTCTGCCGGGGTTATCCGCAAAATGTTTGAAGAGGGGGCTGTACTCAAACAGAAGTACGGCGCTGACAACGTATATGATTTCAGTCTTGGTAATCCTGACCTGGATCCGCCTGAAAAGGTTGTACAGGCTATACAGAAAGTTGCACAGGATACAACACACGGCTGTCACGGGTATATGCCCAATGCAGGATATCCTGCCGCCCGCGACGCTATGGCGGAAAAAACATCGAAGGAACAGGGTGTGTCTGTGCCCGGCAGTAATATAATTATGTCAGTCGGAGCTGCCGGAGCACTTAATGCAACTCTGAAGGCGCTTCTTAATCCGGGTGAAGAGGTGATTGTACCGTGTCCGTATTTTACTGAATATGACCATTATATTCATAACCATAACGGTGAAATCCGCCGGGTATCTACAAAGGCTGATTTTTCGCTTGACACAGATGCAGTTGCCGCAGCGCTTAATGAAAAGACTGCAGCCGTAATCATCAATTCGCCGAATAATCCGACCGGCCGTATTTACTCTGACGGCGATATATCGGCACTTGCGGCTGTTCTTACTGCATTCGGAAAGAAAACGGGGCGTTATCCGTATATTATCTGTGATGAACCGTACCGTGCGATTACGTATGGTGAAAAAAAGGTTGCATCTGTTTTCCCGGTGTATGAAAACGCTGTTGTGGTCACGTCTTTTGCAAAAAATCTGAGTCTTCCGGGAGAACGTATCGGGTATATCGCGCTTAATCCTGCGTGCCGTGAATCTCATGATTTTCTTGCAGCTGCAATTTTTGCTACCCGTGTCCTGGGATATGTAAACGCACCTGCATTTTTTCAGAAGGTCGTTACGGAGTCATGGAATACTGCCTGTGATTATTCGCTGTATGAAAAGCGCTGTAAACTGCTTACGGAAATTATGGATTATGCAGGATTTAAATATGCTCAACCGGAAGGGGCATTCTATCTGTTTGTAAAAGTTCCCGACGGATGGAATGACGACGATATGGCGTTTACGAATCATCTTAAAAAATACAACATTCTTTGCGCACCGGGAAGCGGTTTCGGCGGCAAAGGATGGTTCCGTATTGCTTACTGTGTTTCAGAAAAAACAATACGGAGCTCCAGAGAAGCTTTTTATAAAGCAGCGCATGAAAAATAACCGGAAACAGGAAGGAGGACGTGTATGAAAATACTTATGGTGTCTGCAGAGGCGGTGCCTTTTGCAAAAACAGGGGGACTTGCCGATGCCGTTTCGGCTATGGCGATCGCATTAAGCAGACTGGGGCATGACGTCCGCATCGTCCTTCCACGTTATTACCGGATAGACAGGAGAAAGCTTACGTTTGTACCGGGGCCGCTTGGGATTGCCGCTGGTCAGTCGGAATCATGGGCAGGACTGTATAAGACGCAGATGCCCGGATGTCCTGAAGTTACC
>JALNVF010000154.1 GCA_023231445.1 Treponema sp.
GCAGCGTGACGGCAGCGGCGACAACAACTGGATTCCGTATTCAGGAACGCAGAAAATCAATGTTGTTTCAAAGTTTAAGAACTACAGTATTAAGTTTCAGATGGAAGAACCAACTGACAAAGCAACGATACTGAGCATTTCGATGGGAGCGGTGAATGGTAAGAGTATCGATAAAAAACATACGGTAACGATAGACAACATCAAGCTTGTTGAAGTGAAAAAATAGTAATTCTGCCGGCAGATACCGGTCATTTTCAGAATTGTATTCCGAAAACAATACCTGCAGCATTCAGTGCAGGGTTGTTTTCGTATACTTGTCCGTTTGAACTGTGAAACAGTCGTATTGCCGTATATGCATACCCTGCTTTTACAGGATATTCGATTCCTATTCCTGCATGGCTCCCTATATTTATGTTCGTTCCTCCCTGCGGATATGGCCGCGCATATATGACAAGGCTCATTCCGATTCCTTCAATAAATATCCGTGCCTGTACGACAGGAAACGGAGGAGCATACATGCGGGCGTTCCAGTTCAATTCAAATCCCGGCGTTATCTGCGCATAGTCAGGCCGTATATGTCCGAAATTATCGGTTTGTTCTTCATTAACCTGATTAAATCCGGACAGGGCATTAATTCCCAGTCCGAGATCAAGCAGATTATATTCCGGTGTGAATGATATAAGGCGTACTGCATAGTCGTATCCTGCCTGTACAAGTACGATATTATTGTTAAAATATGACGCGTAAAGCGCTGTATACAGCCGCTGCGTACTATGGTTCTGAATCCAGTTTTTTTTATTTCCCTGTGAAAATACAGGCATCAACAGACCTGCTAGAATCGTCAGATATAAGATATGTGTTTTCATACGGCAGAATTTAGCATAAACATAAACTGTTGACAAGTATATCAGGTCGATATATCATATGTATCATACTGATATATATGGAGGGTAATGTTATGAAACGACAGAATGTACGCAGGCTGCTTCTTATTTCGGCACTGCTTCTTTTTCCCGTAACAATATGGTATTTTTCTCCGTATCTGATTATCCGGAGTGCGCTCGAACATATTATGAACGGCAGTTCAATCGTGTTCGGGCTCATGTTTATCGGTTCTGCCTTTTTTGGCCGCGTGTGGTGTGCTGCATTCTGTCCTGTTGCAGGTCTTCAGGAATGTGCCTTCCTTATTACCGATAAGGAGCCGAAGCAGGGATGGCGGAATAACGTGAAATACGGTATCTGGATACTATGGGCAGCAGGTGTTGCTGCATGCTGGATTCTGGGACACGGTGTTTTTAAATCTGACTTTTTTTATATGACTGATCACGGCATTTCCATTTCCAACATCTATACCTATGTTATTTATTACGGTATTATCCTGCTCTTTTTTATTCCGGCGGTAACAGCAGGAAAACGGACTGCATGCCATTATTTCTGCTGGATGGCTCCGTTTATGATTTTCGGTTCCCGCGTCGGACAGGTTCTTCATCTGCCTCAGCTGCATATGAGTGCGCAGAGTGAAAAGTGCATCGCATGCGGAAAGTGCCGTAAGGCGTGCCCGATGAGTATAGACGTACCGTCATTTATTCCGCTCGGGCAGATCAGAAATTCGGAATGCATTCAGTGCGGAGCGTGTGCCGATGCCTGTCCGAAAGACGTGCTTCATTTCAGTATGTCGAATAAAATGCCTGAGAAATAAAACATCATGGCAACTGCGAAAAAAACTGACTATGTGATTCTTGGCCTTCTGAGCCATGAACCGCTTACCGGATATGATATAAAACAGCGGATGGATACGAGCCTGAGTCTGTTCTGGGGCGCCAGCTACGGAAGTATCTATCCGGCGCTTGAAGGTCTGCTGCGTGATAAAAAAATAAAGGCAGCTGACGTGAGCACGAACGGGCGGGAAAAAACGCAGTATACGATTACGGCAAAAGGGAAGAAATATCTGAAGCAGTGGCTGTCGGAACCTGTTGAAAAGGACGAGTTACGCAGCGAAACGCTTTTAAAACTTTTTTTCGGCAGCTGTGCGGAACCTTCAGATTCGCTTGCTCATGTTGAGGCGTTCAGAAAGACTGCGGAAAGAACGCTGGCCGTACTGCATCAGATGGAAGCGTCACTCGAACCGGTACTGCAGGAAGATCCCGCGCACCGGTATTATCTGCTTACCGTCCGGTGCGGAATCAGAATGTACGAGGCGTATGCCGCGTGGTGTGATGAAGCAGAAGATGAATTACACGATGGTCAGGGGACTGCTGATAAATGATCGGACAGAATGTTATAATATAGAAGAAAGCTTGTAAAAACCATCAAAATCTGATATATTCTTATAGTTCGTTCATAATTATTAACCAAAACATCTAAAAGGAGGCACAATGAAAGTAGGACTCTTTGGATTCGGAAGGGCAGGAAAAGCTGCTGCTTCTGTTCTATTGACCAGTAAAGATTGTACATTAAAATGGATTGTAAAAAAAACAGACACGTTTGATCACCGGTCTGCGGCAGAGTATCTGGGAATAAAATCAGATGATCCGGCTTTAATTTATTCGAAAGATAAATTTAATGAAATAACAGATGATGAAACACAGAAAGTTGATGTTATTATCGACTTTTCCAATCAAGACAGTATTTATGAATACGGCAGATATGCAGAAGAAACAGGTACCGCTGTTGTTACTGCAATTTCAAAATACGAAGATAAAGAAAAAGCATATATAAAAAAACTGAGTAAAAATATACGGATTTTATGGTCTCCGAATATTACCCTTGGAATTAATTTCCTGATTATTGCAGCAAAAGTTCTTAAACAGATTGCTCCGACATGTGATATTGAAATTCTTGAAGAACATTTCAAAACAAAATCGGAGGTTTCGGGAACCGCAAAAATAATAGCCAAGCATCTGGATCTTGAAGAATCGGATATAAAAGCAATACGTGCCGGAGGTATAGTCGGCAAACATGAAATATTATTCGGTTTTCCGTATCAGACGGTTCGTCTGGTGCATGAATCAATTTCCAGAGAAGCTTTCGGAAACGGAGCTCTTTTTGCCGCACGTAATTTAATCAGACAGGAAAAAGGGCTGTATACAATGCAGGATCTTATAAAACCATATTGTAAAGTATAACTGTTACCAGCCATCTTAAGCCGGCTGTTGATTTTTTTATTTTGATTTTCTGCCGGTTTAATTCACTTTTCCCTGTGCCGGTGAATGTATTTCATGCGTACATACCCCGTAAAAAGCCGTCAGATATTTCCATGGGTCCATCCCGTACTGTTCGCCGAACCGGGCAATCACCATATCTGCTGCCGGTGAAATATAGAGTATCTGTCCTTTGTTTCCGAATGCAAAGAAATCAGAAGGAGTTCCGTTCCGGGGAAGAACATACCAGCCGAGTGCGTAATAGCCGCAGTGACTGCAGAGCTTTTTTCCCCATGAGTCAGAATAATAATCAGGATCATCAGATATTTTTTCCAGAGAGCTGTCGATCCATCTGCCGTCGACTACCGGCTTTTCGTCCATCATGCCATGATCGCGGTAAAGGCATGCAAATCTGGTAAAATCGATTGCAGTTGCATTGATACCGCTTTCCATTTTTTCAAAATTGTCTTCGTTACTGTCCAGGCTCCAGGTGGCATCAGATTCAGTTCCTGTTTCTGACCAGATAGTCCTGCTCATATACGAACTTACGCTCTGATTTGTGGCACGTTCAATAACAAGGCCCAGCAGAAGAGGATTGTAATTGTTGTACAGAAAGTGTAATCCCGGAGCTTCCTGTATCTGAGTGTTTGTGAGAGCAAGATTACGGAGGTCGGGATTATAGTAAGTTTCAGTGTCGTCTGCACGCTGTCCCTTTTCCTTATACACAATTCCTGACGACATGGCCATAAGATGCCGGATTGTAATTTTACGGAACCGTTCATCCCGCTGTGCAAGTTCCGGCACGTAATCCGTTACGGGATCATCGGCGCTTTTTATATACCCGCCGGCAATCATGCAGCCGACCATTGCCGAATTAAAACTTTTTGCAATTGAAAAAGACGTAACCGTTGAATTACGCGAATAGTTCTTTCCGTATTCTTCCAGTTCAATCGTATTGCCGCGGACAACAATCAGTGCCTGGGTCTTTGTTTTTTTTATTATTTTTTTCAAATCGTTCTGTCCGAGTTCTTTGAGCAGTGCTGCTTCAATTTCAGGATTTTCAGCAGACTGAAAATGGTGGACACTGCTTCCTCTTTGTATGACACGTGAAGGAAAATAGGCGTAGTCGCGGACATTCGCATCCCTGCGGATGAATGCCCTCTGCTGTGTCGTTGTGCACGACGGAAATAAATAAAGTGGAATGCAGCACATGCATATACAGAATGCGGCCGGTATTCGTGAAAATCCGTTCATCTCTGTACGACTTATTTTTGTTTTCATGGTTCATATCCATTATATGTACTATCGGTTGTCGATTATACAGTATTTTTGTTTATGGAGCTGACTGCTCTTTTTTGTCCATAACAAGTGACGATCTGACAATATTGTTTATGTTTCTGTGTGCAAACAGGGCTGTACGCCCTGTTGTCAGATTGTACAGAACCGACCACTGCAGTTTATCTGTTTTTCCGTCATATATACCGATATTTCTGAGCAGCGCGATTGCCCTGAGATTCGTAAGCTGATTGTTGTTTCTGGTGATTTCGTCTTTTACTGCATTGTAGCGGTCGAATTCGGTAAATCCTTCACCAATATTAACCCCGTTATATGCGATGAAATTTGAGGCGATCTGATACGCTGCGCCGGTATTTACGGTGCGGACTGCTCCGTTATAATATTCAACAAGGGCTGACCTGCCTGTTGAATCTGCAATCAGATAATGGCAGGTGATTCCGCCGGAAAAATAAATATTATATTTTTTCATAAGTCGTACTGCTTCATCAACCGTTGCAGCTTTATCAAGAACGAGCCGTATGATTGTCGTTGTATTCAGGGTGACCTTCTCCGGTGAGTACGGGGCATCTGCTTCCGGTACGGCAAGCAGCGCAATGGCCACTCCCTTTTCGTTCATTCCGTCGAACGGCAGGTAGGGTGCCGCGAGAACGGGAAAACTGTTCAGTTTCATCTTCTCAGGAAGAGTATCTTTCCCGTATCCGGCGAAGCTCAGGTTGACCGTAGAGACTGACGCGTATCCGTCAGATGGAGCGGTGAAAACCTGAAGCGAAGGAGCATACGCAAAATCAAAATTCCGTCCGTACAGTATATCCCCACGTTCATTGTGTACGACGAATGCAGTACATCCTGCACCTGCTGCGTTTAAATGGACAGGCAGACCTTTCAGAAGTCTCCCTGTTACGAACCGTTCGATGTCTTTATCATTTTTTGCACCGGTTTTCAGAAAATCGTCAAACCCGTAGTCGCCGTAGTATGTCATCCGGAACATACCGTAGTCATCAATTTTTTCAAGGCTCCTCAGAGATTTAAGCTCATCCCGGAAGATAATGACCATTGCTCCTGCGAACAGTACAAGCAGCACTGGTATGCAGACGGCAGTTATTTTTACCGCCGTATATGTTTTTTTTCTGTCTCTATGCATTATTCTAAATATAGAACTTCTGGTTCTTTCTCCTTAAACAGTAATTATTATCAGGGGACCTCTAAAAACTTCTGTTTCTTGAGGTTTCCATTATTTATATCCTTGTTAATGTATATTTTTCCAGTACAACGGAAACAACATACTCCTTTTTCAATAGCCGGCAGCTTTTCCAGAATGAACGCAACACAGCTGCAGTCAGTTTCTGCCATACTGGGGAGAAGTTCGGAAAATCCCCATTCCACGTCTGCCGGATCATCTTCGAATCCGTGCCTCGCATCAACAATAAAATTGCTCTGCGGATGCTGTTTCAGTAAATCACGCGCAAACAATGTGGGTTGTCTGTAATCAGTAAGTCGTGCAGGTTTTTTCCACAACAGAAACACTACATTGTCTCTTTCTTCATACTTAATTAACCGTACAGTATTCGGAATCAAACATAAAATCAGTATTCATTTATTTCTCCTGCTGGTATCGTTAATTTTCCTGATTATATCATTGTATGTGTATCACTGATTGTCAATTATGAAACATGATAATTTATGCCGGAGACGGATGATTTTATTCCCGTTGACTTTCTGTTTTCATGCGGAAGGCCGTGATCCAAGTTCAACCCACGCCGGACGGAATCCTGATGCCTTTGCGGTATTCTGTGACGGTATGTTTGACCATGCGCAGCTGTAATAGGGAATGACATTTCGTCCGAGTATTTCACGTGCCAGTGTCCGTACAAGAGCGGATGCAATACCCTGCTGCCGGAATTCCGGAACGACGTCAATTCCTATCTGAAACATATGTTCTGCGTCGCTGCTTGCTCCCGCAATACCTGCAAGTTTCCCGTTTATATATCCAGCTGCTGCAAGTACGTCTCTGCGGCCCGTGTCAGCTCCGTAATCAAACGCGTTGTGAAAACGGTCGTCTGTATAAAACTGAGGAATGTCTTTTTCTTCAAAAATCCGTATCTCCGGTTTACCGGAGTTGTCCGGGCTGCCCGTTATATTGTTAATAAGTGAACTGTCCGGCAGATAATAAAGTGCAATGTATCTGATGCTCTGATTGTATTTTGAAAGTTCGTTGTTAAGAGTAAAAAGCTGAGGAGCATCAAAACTGTGCCAGCCGTTGTTTTCTTCAAGAAACGTTTTCATGAACGGAACAAGTTCCGGTGCAGCTGCGGC
>JALNVF010000155.1 GCA_023231445.1 Treponema sp.
ACTTTCCGCATTGGGAAACGCTCCCGAACGGATTTCGTCGTCTATCCGGTGAATACGGTACAATGCAACTTTTTCATCCTGTTCTGTTTTGTTTTTCGCTGGCATAAGAACTTTTCCCTCCATGCTGATTGTATCAGTATATCATACTACACTGCCATATACTGTCATAGTAAGTTTATATGACAGATGGGGATGGACATACAACTGCGGTAAATATGCCGCAGCTTTCTGTTTACATAATCACGGATATTCTTTACAGTTATTCCTCATACAGAGGTTATAATGAAAAAATATTTTCTCTCCGGCGTAATTGTTTCTCTCATACTGGCTGCAGTACCTCTTTCCGCCCAGCCTTCAGGGGGAAAGATGACAGTCGTCGTTTCAATACATGCACAGCGGACATATGTTTATCAGAACTCCATCCTTATACGGACGATGATTTGTTCCACCGGCATTCCCGACGGCGACAATGATACGCCGAAGGGCGACTACATCATAAACAGCAGCGGCACAAAACGGGGAGAATGGTTCTTCTCGAAAATGTACCGGGAGGGAGCTGAATACTGGGTGGGATTTATAGGCGGCGTCTACCTTTTTCACTCCGTTCCGATGGACGAAAACAGAAATATCATCAAGGCGGAAGCTGCGAAACTCGGGCAGGCGGCGTCCCACGGATGTATACGACTGTCCGTTGAAGATGCACACTGGTTCTACCGGACTGTCCCGGACGGTTCCCGTCTGCATATCGTCGGAGATTTCACCCCGGAACAGAATCTCGCCGACTGCAGGAATTATCAGGGACTTCCGATTCCTAAAAAAGATATGTTCGTGTGGCTTTCTGCAAACGGAAAGGATTACAAACAGAAATACCTTTTAAGCTGCGAAGCAGCTCTTATACGAACAGCAGCTGCATTGAACGGTATCACCGGTGTTACGGAAGATACGATACTTGCAGACCTTCCGAAGAACGGCACTGATCCGGAAAAATATTTTGTCTGCGACAGTATAAACAGCGGACGGAAAAACAAAGACGGTTCAATTCACTGGAATAATTACGGAACACACCCGCCTGTCGTGGTACAGGAGCTTGACCGGCTGATCAGAAGGAGCGGTACCTCAGGATCAGTTTCCGTAACCGAAGAAAAACTCACCGACAGTCAGCTCTCTGATCTTATTGCATCGCAGAAAACATTCCGGGGTGCTATTGTGTGGGTTGTCGGCCACCCTGAACGGTGGGGATCAAATCCTGCAGTAAACGAGCGCGGCATGGTAGCCGGCGAACACGTACGGTTCGTGCTGCCGGTAAAAGATGCAGAAGGAAACTTCCTCGTTTACGATCCGGAAAACGGACGGGTTTCGTCGTCAAAAACAGCGGGCGCTTCGCGGAATCTGTTTAAGTACCGTACCGTCTGCATCAGCACGAAATAAACTATTTGCCCTGCAGTTCTTCCTCGCGCCACGTTCTGCACTGTGCAAGCTTTACCGACGGATCAAAACCTTCCGCCTTTCCCATATTCGACAGCATGCTGCAGAGAAAGTCGGGACACTGGCCGCAGTGGTCAAGCTTCCTGCCCGTACAGCAGGAACGTACTTTACATTCGCCGCCCCAGAACGTCTTCTCCATCACAAGACATCCGGTACAGATCCCGTCTGCCTTCCTGCCGCACACACTGCAGCGCACTCCGCATCGTGATTCAAACATAGACATACTCCTTGTAAAATCAAACCGTTTCTTCTACAAAGAAGATGCAGTCTGACCGGGTAAAGATACGGCCTGTATGACTTTTTTAAACCAGCTTTCTCCGGGTTCTTTATCCGGCATGTGTGCATACAGCCAGGTAATTTTTTCCCGCACAGCAGGATTAAAATGATATCCCTTTTTATGCCAGTCAAGCGTTTCCGACGGAACGGTCTGAGCTGCATGCTTCCGCATCTCCTCCTGATTCTTATATTTCTTCTGCCAGAATTCCTGCCATGCACGGCAGCTGCACGGATTTGATGCGGAAATAACCGAACAGTGGTCCGAAAAGAACGCGTCAAGATTCATCCGCGCACGGAACAGCTGCGCCTTGACAGCCCCTTCCGTAGTATCAAGAAGCTGTGCCGTTTCCGCAGCAGTCAGACCGAACATATCGACAAGGGAAAAAGCAGTGCGCTGTTCAAGCGTAAGCCTGCGGACCATCGCATAAAAACAGCCGTTCTGCATTTCCCGTATTGATTCGTCCACAAGAACTTCTTCCTCCGGCGCCGGTACGTAGTTTTCAGCAGCCAGAAAGTCATTATCGTCTTCCGTAAGCTGATCTTCACCGGAAAGCTGCAGATTTTTTTCCTCTGCTTTCCGGTGTTTCATAAGAAAACAGTTCAGACAGATACGGCGCAGCCAGCCCTTTACCGCTTTTTCATCCCGGAGGGTATCTTTGTTTTTCCATGCAAGAATGAATGTCTCCTGCGAAATGTCATCGGCTTCATCCGGAGAGCATGAAAGTTTCCACGCATAAGAATAGACATACGTTCCGTATTCTTTCATAAGATTTTCAATCGTCATGAAATTTACTATACACAGAAAACAGTATGGGGACAACTCAATAAAAAAAATGTTTTCCGGTGTAAACTGGTGTATACTGGATAAAGCTATACCATGGCAGTAAAATCAGCAAGTTCCGTACACGACGTGTCATGTATTTTCTGATTTCATCATCCCGTCTGCACTACTTTTGGAAACAACATATCCCGGAGCTCTATACCGGAATTGTTGTTTGGATACAATTTTTTTTAGTATGTTTTATATAAGGAGGAAATCCAGTATGAACGAAAAACAGTTGTTTATAATGCACTCCGCGCAGGGATTTATTGCTGCTCTTGACCAGAGCGGCGGCAGCACACCAAAAGCACTCGCTGCTTACGGCATCAACCCGGATTCCTATTCGTCGGAAGAAGAGATGTTCTCCCTTGTCCACGAAATGCGGACGCGGATGATAAAAAATCCAGCGTTTACAAATAAACATATTCTTGGAGCCATTCTTTTTGAACGGACAATGGACAGTAAAATAGACGGAGTCTATACGGCAGATTTTCTGTGGGAAAATAAGGGCATCGTTCCGTTCCTGAAAATCGACAACGGACTCGCTGAAGAAGCTGACGGTGTACAGCTTATGAAAGCTATGCCTGAGCTTGACAAACTGCTTTCCCGGGCGCTGAACAGAAATATTTTCGGAACGAAAATGCGTTCCGTCATTAAAGAAGCAGATGAAAACGGTATCCGCCGTGTAATAGACCAGCAGTTTGAATATGCCGTAAAAATTGCAGAACGTGGTCTGGTTCCGATAATCGAACCGGAAGTTGACATCAATTGTCCGGAAAAAACAAAAGCTGAGAAATTTATGCTCGAGGAAATAAACTCGCACATAAAGGATCTGGACGCCGGCACTAAAGTGATTTTCAAATTTACGATTCCTGATATTCCGGACCTTTATTCACTGCTTATGACTGATCCGCACGTTGTACGCGTTGTAGCCCTGTCAGGCGGCTATCCAAGGGATGTGGCTGATGAAAAACTTGCACGTAATCACGGACTTATAGCAAGTTTCTCCCGTGCCCTTTCTGAAGGACTCTCCATACATCAGACTGAAAAAGAATTTACCGAAACGCTGCAGCAGACGATAGGCACCGTATATGCAGCTTCCATTACATGAAGCAGGTCGTCGGTCTCTTGACAGAACGGGAATTTTGCTTATAAACTAGTATAGTTGTATTTCAAAGATGAGGCATACAGACAGGATCTGTATGCCTTTTTTATTTCCGGGAGGTTATCCGTGGATAAAAAAACAGCTCTTTACGATACTCATGTAAAATACGGCGGGCGTATGGTTCCATTTGCAGGCTGGCTGCTGCCGGTGCAGTATGAAACAGGCGTCATTGCCGAACATATGGCAGTAAGGACAAAATGCGGGCTTTTCGACGTTTCACATATGGGTGAGATTCTCTGCGAAGGTAACAGCTCGCTTGAAAACCTGAACTGGCTTCTGACAAACGATTTCACGAATATGTACGAAGGACGTGCGCGGTACAGTCCGATGTGCAGCGAAGAGGGAGGCGTCGTCGACGACCTGCTTGTATATAAAATGGAAGAAAACAGATATTTCATCGTTGTAAACGCCGCAAATAAAGACAAAGACTTTGCGTGGATGAAAGCGCATGAAAAACCTGGTACGGTTTTTACTGACGTTTCCGATAATTTTGCCCAGCTTGCACTTCAGGGACCCCGTGCCCGCGAAATACTTTCGAGGCTTACCGGTATGCAGTCGATTCCTCAGAAATATTATACATGTATAAAAACAGGAGTTGTTGCAGGAATTCCGTGCATTGTGTCAAAAACGGGGTATACTGGAGAAGACGGGTACGAGCTGTATACGGATCCTTCAAAAGCTGCGGAACTGTGGGAAGCGCTCATGGATGCAGGAAAGAACGACGGGCTCGTCCCGTGCGGTCTGGGTGCACGCGATACGCTCAGGCTTGAAGCTGCAATGCCGCTGTACGGCCACGAAATGGACGACACGGTAACCCCGCTCGAAGCAGGCCTTGATTTTGCGGTTAAAATGGAAAAACCGGATTTTATCGGAAAGGAAGCGCTTGTCAGGAAGGGACCGCCCGAAAGAACGCGGATCGGTCTTGTGGCCTACGGACGCGGGATTATGAGGGAAAGGGAACGTGTGTATGCCGGAAACGACGAAGCCGGATGGACAACGTCCGGAACATATGCTCCGTATCTTAAAAAAGCTGTTGCAATGGCACTTGTAAAAAAAAGCAGCCTGCAGGCGGCTGAGTTTACGGTAGACGTACGAGGAACACGCATTCCGGCCCACAGTGTGCCGCTGCCGTTCTATAAACACGCATAAAATTCTCCGGAGGAAAAAATGACTGAAACAAAAAAACTGTATTCAAAATCACACGAGTGGATTGCGTTCAGCAATGAGACCACGGCAAAAATCGGTATAACCGATTACGCTCAGAATGAACTGGGAGATCTTGTCTTTGTAAATCTTCCCGAAACAGGAAGCACCGTAACTGCCGGGAAGCAGTTTGCCGATGTGGAATCGGTCAAAGCTGTCGCAGACGTGTATTCGCCCGTAACCGGAATCGTAAAAGCAGTAAACGAAGAATTGCTTGAACATCCTGAAAAGATAAATCAGGATCCGGAAAATGCATGGTTTGCAGAGATTGAACAGATTACCGGCAGAGAAGAATTTATGGACAAAGCGGCGTATGATGCATTCATCGCGTCGGAAAAATGAACATCAGCGTTTCGTAACACAGAAGGTCAATCATGGGTTCGTATGTTTCAACGACGGCCGCGCAGCAGCGTGAAATGCTGCAGGATGCCGGATATAAAGATTTTGACGATATGTTCAGCTGCATCCCGGCAGATGTAAAACTGAACGGGAAACCTGCTGTTCCCGACGGTCTGTCGGAAATGGAAGCATCCGCAAAAATGAAATCGCTTGCCGCACGCAACACCGTGTTCCGCCGGATATTCCGCGGCGCAGGTGCGTATAATCATTACATACCGGAAATAGTACGGCAGGTAACCACGAAGGAAGAATTCGTTACGGCGTACACTCCTTACCAGGCGGAAATAAGTCAGGGAGTACTCCAGTCTGTTTTTGAATATCAGACGATGATCTGTGAGCTGACCGGAATGGATGTGTCGAACGCATCTGTCTACGACGGCGCAACGGCTGCAGCAGAAAGTATTTTCATGTGCACCGGCCCGTCCCGGAAGCGCGTCCTCGTTTCAGGAGCCGTCAATCCGCGCGTCAGTGCCGTAATGAAAACGTACTGCCACGGACGCGGTATTACGCTTGAAACAATTCCCTGCAGAAACGGCGAAACAGACATTGAAGCTCTTGCCGGTATGACCGACGATTCCGTCGCGTGCGTGTATATCCAGCAGCCGAATTATTACGGCATTCTGGAAGACGCTGAGGCTGCCGGTGAGATTGCGCACAAAAACGGCGCACTGTTCGTAACCGGGTGCAATCCGATCGCACTCGCGCTCATACAATCCCCCGCGGAGTACGGAGCGGATATCGTTACCGCAGAAGGACAGCCGCTCGGCATGCCGCTTTCGTTCGGCGGACCATACCTCGGTATCATGGCGGCAAAACAGGAACTCGTACGGAAGCTTCCGGGCCGGATTGTCGGACAGACTGTCGATTCCGACGGAAAGCGCGGCTTCGTGCTCACGCTCCAGACGCGCGAACAGCATATCAGGAGGGAAAAAGCCGGCAGCAATATCTGTACGAACGAAGCACTCTGCGCGCTCACCGCACTTGTGTATCTTTCCGCAATGGGACCTGAAGGCCTGAAACGGGCCGCAGTCCTGTCCACGTCGAAAGCTCATTATTTTCAGAATAAACTTGCAGAGGTCGGATTTACCCCCGTTTACGACAGGCCGTTCTTCAACGAATTCGTAACGACATGCCCGTGCAGTGCCGGAACGCTCATGAGCGTGCTGGCACTGCACGGCATACTCGGCGGACTGCCGCTCCCCGACGGAAACATTCTCTGGTGTACAACCGAAAAAAATACGAAAGCCGATATCGATGAAACAGTCCGGCTCGCAGGAGGAATAACGGCATGAAGCTCATATTTGAAGAAAGCGTACCGGGACGCGCCTGTTCTATTCTTCCCGGATGCGACGTTCCTGTCGTACTCCCGGAAAAAAAGCGGAAACTGCCGCTCC
>JALNVF010000156.1 GCA_023231445.1 Treponema sp.
ATAAAGAATCTGATCAAAATACGATACAGGTACTTCAAGCTGAACCTCAAAGGTCTTCGCATCAACAGCTTTTACACCGAGCTGATCTACACTCATTTTTCCGGCTTCAACAGCAGCTGCATTCCTGATCTGTCCGATATCGCTGAGCATGTATGCATACTCTGATGCAGTTTTCGGGTCTGCCGCACGCTGCCATCCGAATACAAAATCATCAGCAGTTACAGGCTCTCCGTTCGACCATTTCGCATCATCACGGATTTTAAATGTATAGGTAAGACCGTCGGACGAAACGGTCTCATCGGAACAAAGTGCATTGGTTACAGAACCGTCACCTTTCATCTGTTTAAGACCGTCGGTAAAATCAGCGATAACCTCAAAAGAAGTACCGTCTGTTGCAACCTGCGGATCAAGACTTTCCACCTCAACTTCAATCATGACATTGAGCATCTTTCCGCCGGCATCAGAGCTTTTTTCTGTTTTTTTGCTGCAGCCAGCCATAGTTAAAACAAAGGCTGAAGCAAGGGCAATAACAGCAGTTTTTTTCATTTCTCAAACCTCCTGGACAAAAAAAAATCGACAGGTCTTATACCCGCCGACTTCATCGTATAAACTCCATACTAATTTAAATTAATACAATTGTAAATACTTTTATGCAGAAAAAGTGAACTATCAGGCCTTTTTTGCATAAACAACGAATAAATATGTATATTCTCCTCCGGCACGAGGGGTTACCATTCCAAGAAATTCTTTTCTGACTGAAGTAAAGACTGCAGTCTGACGTTCCGTTTCTCCAGCTGTTTTTTTACCGGTAAACATGTCCGGTTTTAAGGGTTTTCCGTTCAAAAAATTCTGTTTGAGTTCTTCTTTCAGATATGCGGTGTCAAAACCGCACGCGCATGCAAGCTGTTCGGTCATAGGGTTCATTTTCTGACGGACTTTGCCCTGAAGTAAAAGTTCCGTTTCATCAGGAGCGTATTTCTGTTCTGCTGTCTGCTCCGGCTGCCGGACGGTAATTTCCTGATAGACATTTTCTATAGTAAAAGGAGCCAGGAGTTCAGCTCCGGCTGCGTCTTCAAGTTTAAAACTTCCCACACTCAGACGGCGGAGACCGGCAAGGTGAGCGGCACTTCCGCAGGCATTCCCTATATCGCGGGCAAGGCTTCTGATATAGGTGCCTTTTGAAACAAGAAACCGTACGCGCACGGCCCTGACTTTATTTCCGGGAGCATACAGATATTCTTCGATATCCGCGCTGAATACGGTAACAGGTCTTGCCGGAATATCAGCTTTACGCCCGCTTCTGGCAATACTGCTTGCGCGTTCGCCGTTTACATGGAGTGCGGAAAAAAGCGGAGGTTTCTGCATGAGTTGTCCTGCAAATTCAGCGACAGCGGAAACTACTGCATCTTTCTCAGGAAACGGTGCAGTCCGCACCGTATTTCCCGTCCATTCAAGTGTGTCTGTTTCCCGTCCGAACTCAATTACGGCATCGTACGATTTGTCAAATCCCGTTATGCGGGATGCCAGACGGGTAAGTGAACCGGTACAGACTACAAGCAGCCCGGAAGCAAAACTGTCCAGTGTTCCCGTATGTCCGACTTTTGAAGTACCGAGTGCATGCTTTATGGTAAAGAGGGACGAAAAGCTCGTGTAACCGGGACGCTTTGCAAAAAGGATAATTCCGCCTGTCCCGGGAATATTACTTTGCAGTGCCATCTGACGGCTTTGAGGATTCTCCTGACGACTGTTCTTTTTCCAGTGCATTTAATTTCTGCACCATCTCGAACCCCTCTTTCATGCCTGTATCGACATGAAATAAAAGTTTCGGAAACTGCCGTATCCGGAGCTTTTTTGCAATGGCAGTCTGAATAAAGCCGGCGGCATTATTCAGACCTTCCACACCTTTTTCAACCTGCGCATCTGCAAGAAAGCTCGAAACGAATACTTTTGCATAGTGAAGGTCATTTGAAACCTCCACCCTGTTTATGGTAAGAAACGTAGAAACACGCGGATCTTTAACTTCACTGCGCAGAATCAGCTGTGAAATTTCGTCCCGCAGCTGATCGTTCAGACGCGGGATACGGTATTGTCCCATTACTGAGCATCTCCTTCAGAAGTTTTCTTAGCTCCTTTAGAGGCTTTATTTGCGGCTTTCTTAGCCTTTCCTGCTGCCTTTTCCGCCTCAAGTTCCTGCTGTTCTTTTGCAGCTTCAGCCTTTGCTTCTGCCTTTGCCTTTTCTGCAAGCTCTGCTGCCTTGAGTTCATTTGCAGCTTTTTCGTCTACAAGCTCGTCACCGAGTTTTCGTGCAACCTGAACATATTCGAAGGCTTCCAGCGTGTCGCCTACCTGAATATCCTGCCAGTTCTCAAGGCCGATACCGCATTCATAACCGGTTGCAACTTCCTTTACATCGTCCTTAAACCGTTTCAAAGAAGTGATTTTACCGGTAAACTTAACTATTCCGTCTCTGATAAGATTTACGCTGCTGGTACGCTTAACGGTACCGTCTGTAACATAACATCCGGCAATAAGACCGATTTTCGGAACCTTGAACGTATTTCGAACCTCGACAGTACCGGTAACCTGTTCCTTCGTATCGGGAGCGAGCATTCCTTCCATAGCTGCCTGAACTTCCTCGACAGCCTTGTAAATAATATTATATTTACGTATATCAACGCGTTCTTTGTCTGCAAGCGCTTTTGCCTTCGGTGTCGGTCTTACATTGAAGCCGATGATGATTGCATTGCTGTCTGCAGATGCCAGAACGACATCACTTTCATTGATGGCACCGGCGGACGAATGTATTACGACAAGACGTATGTCCTTTGTTGAAAGTTTTTCAAGTGCTGTCTTTAATGCCTCTGCAGATCCCTGCAGATCGGCTTTTATGATTACCTTGAATTCTTTTACATTGTTTGCATCAATTGTCTGATACAGATTTTCGAGCGTTACCTTTTTAACAGTCTTTGCATCTTCAAAGCGTTTCAGTTCCTGACGTTTTACGGAAACTTCACGTGCGTCTTTTTCGCTTTCTGTTACCTGGAACGGATCGCCGGCATTCGGCATTTCTTCCATACCAAGCACCTCTATCGGCATAGAAGGCGTCGCTTCCTGTATACGCTGTCCGCGGTCATTGAACATAGCACGAACACGTCCGGAATAAATTCCTGCAACGAACGGATCCCCCTGATGAAGCGTACCGCGCTGAAGAATTACAGAAGAAACAATACCCCGTCCCTGATCAACCTGAGACTCAAGGATTTTTCCTTCTGCACGGCAGCAATAGTCTGCTTTAAGTTCCAGCATTTCCGCCTGAAGAAGAATAGCGTCAAGCAGTTCGTCAATACCGATGCCTTTAAGTGCACTGATGTTCACATATTGTGTATCACCACCCCAGTCTTCAGGTGTAAGTCCCTGCTCTGAAAGCTGCGTACGCACAAGATCCGGATTTGCTTCAGGTTTATCAATTTTATTAACTGCAACAATAATCGGAACTTTTGCATCTTTCGCATGATGTAACGCTTCAAGAGTCTGCGGCATAACGCCGTCGTCCGCTGCAACAACAAGAACGACAATATCCGTCACCTGTGCACCGCGTGCACGCATCATGGTAAATGCTTCGTGTCCCGGCGTATCAAGGAAAGTGATGTTACCTTTTGGTGTTGAAACTGAATATGCGCCTATATGCTGCGTAATCCCGCCGAATTCGCCTTCGGCAACATGTGTCTTCCTGATCGCATCAAGTGTTTTCGTTTTTCCATGATCAACGTGTCCCATAACGGTGACAATCGGCGGCCGCGATTTTACCGTGGCTTCGTTATCTGCATCGCTTGCAATTACAGTCTCATCATACAAACTGACAAGATGTACTTCGCAGCCGTATTCAGATGCAAGCAGCGTGGCTGTATCAGAATCGACAGACTGATTGATTGTAACCATCATGCCCATTGACATAAGTTTCGCAATAATATCCGATGCTTTAAGATTTAATTTTTTCGCAAGATCCGAAACAGAAATCGACTCCATAATGTCGATAGACTTTGGTACTACATTGACAGGAGTTTCTGCTTTCTTTTTCTGTGCAAAATATTTATCGTCATCGTCAAATTTTTCTTCTCTGCGGTTATAAACCGGCTTCTTTCCCTTAAAAGTTTTTTTTGCAGGAGATTTCAGCTGTTCAGGAACAGGACTTGTTGTTCCGGGACGGAACCCACCCTGTCCCGGTCTTCCGCCGGCATATCCGGGCCTTCCGCCGGAAAATCCGCCGGGACGCCCCTGTCCGTTCCCCTGGTATCCGCCTGTACGACCCTGATATCCGCCGGGCCGGCTCTGTCCGTTCCCCTGGTATCCGCCCGTACGACCCTGATATCCGCCGGGCCGGCTCTGTCCGTTCCCCTGGTATCCGCCTGTACGACCCTGATATCCGCCGTTATAGCGCCCCTGATATCCGCTGCCCTGTGGCGTATTCTGATTCTGCTCACGTTCTCTGTTCTGATATCCGGCACGAGCCTGCGCACCGGTAAAACCGGTGCTGTCACGGTACGGTCTGTTCTGACTGTATCCGCCGGACCGGTTCTGCCCGTTCCCCTGATATCCGCCTGTACGGCCCTGATATCCGCCGCGGTTGTGATCGGAAAGATTTCCGGCCTTGACATTAGGACGGGTCGCGTTGAAATCAAATGATCTTCTGCGCGTATCAGGCGTACGTGCTGCGGAAGGATCCGCTGCTGGCCTGTTTTCTTTTCCTGCAGGAGCGGCAGAAGGCTGTGCCTGCTGTTCAGAGCGGGGCTGTACAGGAACAGGTGCAGCCGCACTGGTTCCGGAAGTATTTACGGTCTTCTTTTCAACTGCAGGAGCTATAGTATCAGTCTTTTTCTGAACACCAGCGGATGAATTTTCAGCATGAACAGGCATTTTTTCCGTATTCTGTACAACCTGACGGGCTGATTCATTTTTTTCAATATCAGTACTCGGTTTTGGAACACGCTTGACAATGATGACACGCTTTTTTTCCGGTGATGCAGCGGTATTTCCCTTTTCAGGAGCTGACTGCTTCTTGTGATGAACTACAAATTCGGGTTTTTTCTCTGATTCATCCGCCATATACTGTTTTATTCCTCGTCCTCTTTAAATTCAAACTCAACACCGCACTTCGGACAATGTGTCATGTCGAGTGTAATTACTGCACCGCATTCAGGGCAGTGATATACTTCTTCTTCTTCATTCTGTCCGGCAGATGAAGGCATCTCTTTTTCCGTTTCTTCTTCCGAAGCTTCATTTTCATCAACGAATTCTACATTATCTTTGATAATAGCGTTGACCGCATCAATTTCTTCCGGAGTCATTCCCTCTATTTTCTGAAGCGTTCCGTTTTCCTGAGCTTCGATAAATTGTTCAATATCTGCTATACCCGCCGTTTTCAGAATCTCTGCAACACGCTGGTCAACACCGGGAAGCTCTGCCACCGTTCGTATCTCGTCGAATCCTGATTCACCGACATCATCACTGAACAGGCTCTGGGCTGTCTGCATAGTAACAGTCTCCGAGAAATCCATTTCTGCAGCCTGTTCTTCAGTCTTTACATCAATGCTCCAGTCGCACAGTTTATTTGCAAGACGTACATTCTGTCCCTGCTTGCCGATGGCGAGCGAAAACTGACTCTCCTCTACAACAGCAAGCGCCTGACGCTTAGCCTGATCAAGAATAACGACACGCTGCACCTGTGCAGGAGAAAGGGCATTTTTAATAAATATGGTCGGATCAGGATCGTACTTCAGAATATCAATCTTTTCTCCGAGCAGTTCGCGGATAACATTCTGTATACGCACACCCTTCAAACCGACGCATGCACCGACAGGATCAACGTCTTCCCGTGTTGAAGAAACTGCTATCTTTGTACGGTGACCGGCATCACGTACGATTTTATTAATTTCGATCGTACCGTCTGCTATTTCAGGAACTTCCATTTCGATAATGGAACGCACAAGTTCTGGATCGCTGCGTGACAAAACAACCTGCAGTCCTGTTGATGTACGTTTTAATCCTACTATCAGCGCCTTTATACGATCGTCCTTCTCATATTTTTCACGCGGCGACTGATATTTTACCGGCAGCAGACCTTCAAGTTTTCCAGCATTGCCGAGATCAACATAAATGTCACCGTTACGCTCGTACTGACAGTAACATACAACCATTTCGCCTATTTTGTTCTTGTACTCGTTGTACAGCGTATCCTTATAACTTTCGTTCAGTTCCTGATGGGCAGTCTGTTTGCCTGTCGTAACGGCTGAACGGTCGAACGTCTTCGGATCTTCAAGAATATCAATTTCATCGCCTGTTTCACATTCACTGCTGAGTTTTTTTGCTTCATCAAGTTCAATTTCCGTAACCGGATCATAGACTCCGTCAACAACAGTTTTTCGTGAGTAAATAGACACATCAGACATATTTTCATTAAATTTAACAATAGCATTGTCTGCCGTGCCGTATGTCCGTTTATACGCAGCTTTTAACGCGTTTTCGATAATTGTTTTTACAGAATCCTCAGAATACCCTTTTTCCTGTATTAACTGACGGATTGCTTCTGCCATTTCTGACATAGAAAAACCTCCCTATACCACTATATTTGTACGAACTTCGCTTTTGCAA
>JALNVF010000157.1 GCA_023231445.1 Treponema sp.
AAAAATCGGCATATTCAAGCCACTGATTCAAAAGGAAGGAACAGACAACTCCGGCACAATAAATGATGACAAATACATTTTGAAACTGCATAGTACTACTTACTATACTGATTTCTGCCTGTTCTGGCAAAGGTTATAAAACTTTTTTCCCGCCGATAAACAATTCGCGGACCCGTCCGGTGAGCGTCATACCGTCAAACGGCGTAGCCTTTCCCCTGCTTTGAAACTTTGAACTGTCTACCGTCCACTTTTCCTCAGGGTCAGTTAAAACAAGATCCGCATCACAGCCTGATAAGAGCAGCCCCTTATTTAGATGCAGAATACGGCCCGGATTGGCAGACATAAGCTGTGACAGCCTTTTTGCACTGAGCTGCCCTTCTGCGACAAGAACTGTATTGCATACGGCATACGCAGTCTCAAGCCCCGTAAACCCGGGCGCGCCGCCAGCCTTATCTTCAGACGTATGCGGAGCATGATCTGTCGAAATAACATCGACCGTACCGTCACGCAATCCTTCAAGAAGAACAACTCTGTCGTCCTCACTGCGGAGCGGTGGATTCACGAGCGCACGGATAAACGGTTCGTCCGTACCACACAGCGCAAGATGATGCGGCGTAACTTCACAGGTTACACGGAATGACTGGTCTGAACGCGGGGGTGGCGTATACCGCGTACCGTCGATCGATGCATCATATGCTGCATCGGCTTCGTCTGCAGCGTAATCCGCTTCATCATCACGGATACTGTCCTTTGCCGCCCGTACCGCATCCAGTGCAGCTGCTGTGCTCACATGCGCTATATGGACGTGGCAGCCTGCCTCCCTGGCGATCGCAATATTGCGCAGCGTTGCCGTATTTTCGGCTAATGCAAGAAGATCGTTCGCCTGCGTAAACAGCATCTCGATTTTATCAAGAACTTCCCCCGGAACCTCGTCTTCGTCAATATCTGTCCCCCATGCAGGCAGATGATACTGTTCCATCAGTTTCAATGCTTCCTGCCGGTATGGTCCGGCGGCGGCTGCAAGTGTCGGTTCCTCGCTGTGGCAGCTTACGATAAGTCCAAGTTTTGAAGCTTTTCGCATTGCTTCCAGCATAACGGCAGCACTTGCCACGTCGTGTCCGTCTTCCGTGATAAGCGGAACATGAGCGGGGTCAAGAGAATCTATATGACCGGTATCCGTTCCTTGAAAATTCCGGCTGATACTTACAGACTGGATAAAATTTACCAGATTAAGGACGGAAGCTTCACCGTCTATGCTCAACGCCATATCGCGGGAAGAGACGACAGGAGTTGTATTCGGCATGGCAACAACCGTACCGAATCCGCCGGCTGCAGCAGCATGAAGGCCTGAATTCAGATCTTCCTTCTGTGTCTGCCCCGGATAACGGAAATGAGCATGCATGTCGATAAAAGCGGGAGAAAGCGTAAGGCCGCCCGCATCATGATATTCGATTGCGCAGTTCGTATATCCGTCCTCTGACAGAACAGAAAGGGCGAGCGCCTCTACGGTTTTTCGGTTCGTAAAATATCCGGTATACACGGCACGTATCTTGTCGTCAATAACAAGCAGCGCCCCCGGCGTGTCCATAGATTCGTCGAGCAGACGTGCATTATAAATAAGCAGCGCACTGATCATGTACGCGTCTCCACCGGATTACCACCCTCACCTGCGATATACAGTGCATCGCAGTATTCACAACGGTATAATGCCTTTTTTTTATCAACCAGAAGAAAAGTCGACGGGACATAGTGCTCTGTAACGGTTATACAGCGGGGATTCTTGCACTGGAAAACATTCTGTACCCGCGTAGGAAGTTCCATATTTATTTTCCGTATAATTTTTTCGTCTTTTATAATATTTACACAGATATTAGGATCTATAAAACCAAGTACGGAAAAATCAATATCGATAATATTATCGATTTTTATAATATCTTTCTTTCCTGTCTTTTGAGACGGAACATTCATAATAAGCGCCGCCGTAAAAGGAGCGCTGTCAAGTCCAAGCCACTTGAATATCCGCCATCCGGAACCTGCCCGGATATGATCGATGACAAGACCGTTTTTAATCGTATCTACGTTCATTTATCAGACCTCCTTTTTTACAGACATCCGGTAATCTTTGAAATGAGTGCCATACGCGCAAACATACCGTATTTTACCTGCTTAAAATATGCAGCCCGCGGATCATCATCGACTGCAGGTGAAATTTCGTTCACCCTCGGCAGCGGATGAAGCACTATCATATCTTTACGTGCAAGCCGCATCTTCTCTTTATCGAGAATATAACTGTCCTTCAGACGGATATAATCCTGTTCGTTGAAGAACCGTTCTTTCTGAACACGCGTCATGTACAGAATATCAAGTTTATCTATAACGTCTTCAAGCCGGGTCGCCGTTTCATATCCTATTCCGGCAGGGGTAAGGACGTTTTCCACAATATATTCGGGAATCGTCAATTCGTGCGGACTGATAAAAATGAATTTATTGCCCTTATACCTGCACATCGCCTGTACAAGGCTGTGTACTGTCCGTCCGAATTTAAGATCGCCGCAAAAACCGATCGTATGTCCTTCGAAACCACCCCTGAGCTGTCTGATTGTCACAAGGTCCGTAAGTGTCTGGGTCGGATGAAAATGACCGCCGTCTCCGGCATTAACAACAGGACAGGCAGAATATTTACTGGCAAGGAGTGCCGCACCCTCCTTGGGAGTCCGCATAGCAATAATATCTACATACGATGACACAACACGGATTGTATCGGCAAGGGTTTCGCCTTTTGATGCAGAGCTGCTCTGCGCATCGGCAAAACCTTCCACAGATCCGCCCAGATGAAGCATAGCAGCTTCAAATGAAAGGCGTGTTCTGGTACTTGGCTCAAAAAAAAGTGTCGCGAGAATTTTCCCGCGACACACATCCTGAAAAGCAGCTGGATCAACAATCATCTGTTCTGCAAGAGAACAAATTTCATCGATTTCTTCCACAGAAAGGTCATCCGGTTCAATTAGGTGACGTCCTTTTAACATGGTAAAGTCCTCCAGACATTTTTTCGAGTATATCACAAATCAAATCAGGTGTAAACAAAAGTTGTTTTCGATGACATAAAAGAAGTATAGGTATATACTGAATTCATGACAGACTCTGAAATACTAAAGCTGCAGAACGGCAGCGATATTCGTGGAACAGCCGTCGAAGGTGTCGAAGGCGAGCACGTCAATCTTACAGAAGATGTATGCAACCGTATAGGGCAGGCTTTTTCCCTGTGGCTTGCAGAAAAACTCAATAAACCGGCAGCGTCGCTTAAAATAGGTATCGGACGGGATGCACGCATTTCCGGCCCGGCACTGGGAACGGCCGTCGCTCACGGACTTGCTGCCAGCGGATCGACCGTCGTCGACTGTAAACTAGCAACGACACCGGCAATGTTCATGTCTATTGTATTTCCTGAAACAAAATACGACGGCGCAGTAATGATAACGGCAAGCCATCTTCCTTTTAACCGCAACGGTATAAAGTTTTTTGACAAAGACGGAGGACTGGAACATGAGGACATTACCGCAATTCTCAAAAAAGCATGGAGTCTTCCGGTTGAAAAAGCAGACATTTCAAAATGCAGTACATTCGAACTTCTTTCCCTTTATGCAAAACATCTGATAAATACTATCTGCAGAGAGCTTAATGCCGGTGAAAACTCAAAACCGCTCCAAGGACTTAAAATCGTTGTCGATGCAGGAAACGGTGATGCAGGCTTTTTCGTAAGCAGCATATTGAATCCGCTCGGTGCAGATACGACCGGCAGCCAGTTCCTTGAACCTGACGGAATGTTCCCGAATCATATTCCGAACCCGGAAAACAAGGCGGCAATGGAAGCCGTACGCAGTGCAACTGTTAACAACCATGCAGACCTCGGACTCATATTCGACACGGATGTGGACCGCATGTCTGCAGTCTTCCATACGGGAACGGAAGTCAACAGAGACGCCATAATTGCGCTCGTTTCCGCAATACTTGCACCGTCTTATCCGGGCGGCACTATCGTTACCGACTCCGTAACTTCCGACAGACTTACGGCCTTCCTGCAGGATACACTCGGAATGAAGCATCTGCGGTATATGCGCGGTTATAAAAACGTTATAGATAAATGTAAAGAACTTAACAGTAAGGGTATTGTTTCTCCGCTCGCAATGGAAACATCGGGACACGGGGCGCTTAAAGACAACTATTACCTTGACGACGGCGCATTCCTTGCCGTAAAACTGATAATTGCCGTTGCTCAGGCGGCCGGACAGGGAAAGAAAATCGACAGCCTCATTGCAAAACTGCCGCCTCTCGTCGAAGAGGGAGAATACCGCTTTAAGATTACTGCTCCCGACTTCAAGGCTTACGGCAGTAACGTACTGGCAGAATTCAAAAAACGGGCAGAAAAAGCCGGATACGATATGCCCGAATCATATGAAGGTATCCGTATTTCGTTCCACGACAGTCAGATTCAGGGATGGATGCTGCTCCGTATGAGCCTGCATGATCCTGTCATGCCTCTTAATATAGAAGGTGGACGAAAAGGTGATCTGGCAAAAATTGTTAAAATTGCGCAGAACCTGCTCACCGGATTCGACAGGCTTGATATGTCGAGTCTGAAATAATCACATAAGTTTAACACAGCCATAGGGAGAATCGGAATATGACAGAAAGTCGCTGATAATCCGGGCTGCATATGAAGAAACATCACCAAGGCGGCGGGCTTCATACAATCCGCCGCTTTTATTTATTCCTGATACAACAAGGGGATTTATATACCGCTGTTTTACTTTAAGAGACACGCAGAAATAGCCGGGAAGCGGTTTGTCAGTATGTTCGACATGCGTCATTGTCCTGAACGTCCGGTACAGACGCTCAAAACCGGAATCGCCGCAATATGAATCAAACATCCGGATCACATCAGCTTCACTGTACGTATAGCAGTCGTTCTCTAAAAGCAGTCCGAGACTTACTGCTCTGTTAATAAGTTCACCAAGCATCTGCAGCGTAAGTTTGTTCTCATTAAGCTGAAGCACATGGCCTGTATTGCAGAACCTGCGGCAGTATTCCTCCGCAACATGCAGAGTGCGGAAGCCTGGTTCGGGATTTCCGTTTTCACTGCGGCAGAGTACTATATCGTCATACGTATCCGCAATATCATCAAGCGTCCAGCTGCCTTCAAGCACCATTCCGGACGGAAACATATATTCCAGACGGTCAGCAGAAAGATGCGGAACTTCATTGTCGGCAACGGGATACCGGTGATAGTCTGCGACCTGATCCACTGTCAAACCATCAGCAGCCAGTCTGCTGAAGAGCGATTTGTCGGTCTGTACCATGCGGATATTTCCGTCTTCGGTACTTTTCTGTGTCAACGCATCCCCTTTTCTGAAATCTGCCGCATGACTGAAAACAGGTGTTGAAACATCATGCAGCAGTCCTGCAAGCGTCTGCGCTTTATCATGAGTAAAATGCCAGATAATGAGCGCCACACCGATACTGTGATCAAGACGGGAATAATAAAATCTGTTGCGGTACAGCGGGGTCCAGTCTGTTCCACAGAGCAGACCTATCCCGGAAAGCCGCTGAAGAAGCGGCAGTTCTATATAACCGGAAAGAAAACCGGGAAAATCCGGGGAAAGTATTCTATAATAGTCATCTGTTGAAGGTACGGCAGCAGCGGGATACATTGTAAGCATCGTATCCCACGTGAGCGTACTGAACCTGTTTTCCGGCATTAGTAATGATATTATTTCTTTACAGACGCAGGTTTCGTGTCCTTTGCTATTTCAACGACACTTGTCACAATTCCTGCCAGATTCTGAATATCCGACGGGATAATAATTTTTGTCGCCTGTCCGTTTGCAACCTTTTCCAGCGCTTCAAGACTGCGAAGCCTGATAAGTGCATCATCAGCTGCGACATCTTTTATCATTTGAAGCCCCTGAGCGGTTGCCTTCTGCACGGCGATAATGGCCTGAGCTTCGCCTTCAGCTCTCCGGATCGCAGCTTCCTTCTGCGCTTCCGCCGAAAGTATAACAGATTGTTTCTGTCCTTCCGCTACAAGAATAGCACTCTGTTTCTGTCCCTCTGCAATAAGTATCTGCTGACGGCGTTCTCGTTCGGCACGCATCTGTTTTTCCATAGCTTCTTTTATTGCATCCGGCGGAATAATATTTTTTACCTCGACACGGTTCACCTTTATTCCCCACGGATCTGTCGCTTCATCAAGGATACTGCGCATTTTCGTGTTAATAACATCGCGGCTCGTAAGCGTCTCATCAAGTTCGAGATCGCCGATAATGTTGCGGAGTGTCGTTGCGGACAGATTTTCAATAGCACTGATCGGATTCTCTACGCCGTATGTATACAACTTTGGATCCGTTATCTGAAAATAAATAACGGTATCAATCATCATTGTTACATTGTCTTTTGTAATAACCGGTTGAGGAGGAAAATCAAGTACTGTTTCCTTC
>JALNVF010000158.1 GCA_023231445.1 Treponema sp.
ATAGTTTTCCATATGCATCTTTTCTATAAGCGTTCCGCCCGCGACGGCAATTATCAGACCGGTCACGACATATGCTGCGGCGACCTTTATACCGAAGATGCTGACAAGCAGCAGCAGGCTGCCCAGGTCTACCATCGGCGAAGAAATCAGGAACGAAAACGTAACGCCGAGAGGAAGGCCCGCGCTTGTAAAACCGATGAACAGCGGAATGGACGAACACGAACAGAACGGTGTTACTGTTCCGAGCAGTGCGCCGATGCAGTTTGCCCAGATCCCGTGGAACCGTGCCATGATTTTTTTGCTTCGTTCCGGCGGAAAATAACTTTGTATGTACGAAATAAGAAAGATAAGCACGCAGAGCAGAATCGTGATTTTTATGACGTCGTACAAGAAGAACTGGATGCTCCCTCCAATGCGCGATGACATATCAAGTCCCGTCAGGGCCAATCCTTTACCTATAACGGCATTCAGCCATTTCATGCCGAGTACCTGGTTCTGTATAAAATTCCATATCATTTACAGCTGCACTCCTTACCGTCCGACGGTGTACAGGTCAGTTGACCGATAAACTCTTTGAATGCGGAAAGCGTCGCGCAGTTGAGCGAATAATGCGCCCATTTACCTTCGCGCCTGGTTTCAACCAGTCCGCATTCACTGAGAATTTTCATATGGTGAGACAGCGTCGGCTGCGTAATGTTGAATTTTTCAAGCAGCCTGCAGGCACACATTTCTCCTTCCGACAGCATCTGCACAATGTCGAGCCTGTTCCCGTCACCGAGTGCCCGGCATACCTGTGCAATTTCATCTGATGTCATAGCTAACCTCATATAGATAAATATCAATGTGAATATACATAATACATAGATGATTGTCAATATATAGAATTATTGTTTGACTGGTCCGTTATATATTACTATACTTGCATATGGGAACCTCTGAAAGCTTTAGTTTTTAGAGATACCAATATATATAATCTGCCGTAAAAGAATGTAACGGCAGAGGAGGAGGCTCGTGATAACTGAAAACAATACTCAGAATGTAAAAAAGCTTCGGCTTGGAATAGGGTTTGCAACGGGAAGAAAAAGTTTCAGCAGGGTACTGAATGCATATGCTGCAAGCTGGAATTTTTCCATGAAAAATGAAAACATGCCGGATATTGAATTGTCGCTTTTTGTTGCCTACGATACAGACTACAATCATACACAGACAACAGACTACACAAATCTTCCGCAGGATATCGTCGATCTTTTTGAGGATATTACTTTCAGCGGAATAAAAGACAGCAGGAAAAGAATAGAAAGATACTACAGGAAATACGGGTTGTCGGAACACGACTGTTCGTTTCTTTTTGATAACGGATATGCAGGAAAACGGAACCGTATACTGCTTGCTGCTATAGAAAAGGGTGTAGATTATCTTTTATTTCTTGACGATGATGAGTATCCTGTTGCTGTTACACAGGGAGATTACCAGTGCCTCTGGAGCGGGCAGCGGATATTCCGTCAGCATCTTGAGAGCATTGCACACGCCGATATTACCTGCGGGTATCACTGCGGATATGTGTCACCCATCCCGCGTATTACGTTCAATGAAAAACTGTCGGTAGATTCTTTCAAGGAATTTATTCATGCAATCAGCAACGATGCCATTACGTGGGATTCTATTTATGCATTGATGGAACACGGGGGCGTCACGTATGCTGATAAAGAAATGCTTATAAAAAATAAGCCCTTTGAGGAAGCTGAAGAAAATCACTGCAAGTTTATTTCCGGATCTAATCTGTGTATAAATCTGACCAGCCCGGAACGGACTTTTCCGTTTTTTAATCCACCCGAAGCCCGCGGGGAAGATACATTTCTGAGTACACTTCTTTCCAATCGTTCTGTAATCCGTGTACCAGTTTATACTTTTCACGACGGATTTCAGGAATACCGGCAGCTGCTTACCGGAGCACTGCCGATCAAATTGAATCCGATTACAGCGAATTCAAAAACAGTAAAAAAAAGATTTTATAATGCCTGTATCGGATGGATCCGTTATAAACCTCTTCTTATGTATCTTACTGATCCTGCAGGATTCGACCGGAATGTCACTGAGATAACAGTAGCGTTTTCACATACGCTGCCTCAACTTTGCAGTTATTTTGAGATGGACGATTTTATGAACATTATGCCTGAATTTACAAAGTACGTCAGGAATGTCGATAAACACGCCGAACGGTTCCGGAAGACACAGGATCTTTGGGCCCGGATGATGAAATCGGTGAAACACGTATCATAAGAGCTTCAGAGTAATCACCGCGGTACAGAAGTACTTTTTTTCAGAGAATCCGGATATATCCGTTTATACCAGCGGGAGCAGGTAAATGAAGAGAACCGCAGGATGCCGTGCTTTTTCAGGATAGCACTGCATCCTTCCCAGCCGGCCTGCCTGAAGATGCTGACAAGAAAAGAACTGCAGTATAATGCATGCTGATTATCGGAACGGTACAGGTAATCAAAAGGTATGTCCCTGTTGACCGCATCTGCCGCCGCAGTCAGTACCTTTATCCTGACTGATGCATTCATGAACGGACGGTATACGGTATCCGTTCCCGGTACACTGTGCTGCAGGAAACCTTCAAGCGTTTCGACCTGTACGCCGTCCACACCGCTCAGGCAGCCGGCGACTGAATGAACGACAAGCAGATTCTCCCGGTTGATATCCTGTATCGTCTCACCGAATCCTATACGTTTTTTGGGAAACAGGCAGCCTGTACCGGCGAGATCTTCTTTTTTAACAATGAGTGCGCAGTGACTGCTGTGCGGATCGTCATGCAGGTACCATGCGATGACACTGCTTACAGGTCCTTTTCCCTTCCTGAGGATTATGTCTCCCGAAGCAACTACTGCAGCAAGCTGAGTGTACAATGCGGATGTCATGAGAAGAGTATAGCACGAATGACTTCCTGATGATCATAATACACCTGATGAATATCTTACTTAATCACTGTTTTCTAGTGCCGGTGTTTGAATACAGCCTTGACCGAAGAGAAATCCGCACTGCCGAACTTCTTTACGCAGAGGAAGAAGAATACCAGGCCGAACAGCAGCACAAAGAAAAATCCTGCAGCGGGAGTCAGAATATGTCCGTGGAACGTGAACGCCATTCCTTCCTTTACGAGTGCGGCAGCCGGCATACCGTGCAGTCCGAGCGCGACGGAACGGAACAGGGCTGTTATCCACGTGAGCGGATTCAGGATAATAATACCGTTCAGAAATGAGGGCATGACGGTGACCGGAATGTACGCTCCTGACAGGAACGAGAGTGGCATAACGATAATGTTTGTGAGAATCTGGAATGCCGATGAGTTGCGGGAGACTGTTGCCAGAAAAAGGCCGAACGATGCAAACGTAAGACCGGCAATAATCATGATACCCGCCATGGCGAAAGCCGACAGGATGCTGATTCTGAGTCCGAGCAGCATGCTTACTGCAAGAATGATAATTCCCTGTATGCATGCGATCGCCGTCGATGAGCAGATCTGTCCGACTGCAATCTGCCAGCGGGAAACGGGTGATACGATGATTTCCTTCATAAATCCGCTGGACAGGTCGTTGAGGATGTCGGTCGAATTGTTAAGTGCCTGCTGGAATACCGTCATGATGATGACTCCCGCCGCCAGATAATCAAGCGGTTTATTCATACCGGGAACGGCTCCCTTCATGGCGAACGAAAAGACAAACATAAAAAGCAGAGACATAAGCAGGCTGAATATGACCCTCATGCGGTCCCTGAAAAAATTCGTTATGTTCCGTGAAAATACTGCCAGAATACCTCTCATCATCATGCCTCCTTTAAAACTTTTGTTGCATGTACCGGTGTGCCTGTTCCGCATATAGTAAGAAAAACGTCGTCCAGCGAACCGTTGTCAGCGGAGAATGATACGATGTTGTCTTTAAACTGCGAAATAATTTCAAGTTCGGTTTCCGTATTGCCCGGCTGAATACAGAATGACTCTTCCGTCCGGGAAAAAGAAATGTTCCTGTTTTTAAGAAAGAGCACGAGTTCTTCCGGATCCCATGTCTGCAGCTCCAGTACGGGCCGGGAAAATTGTTCCTTCAGTTCTGTCGGTGTTCCTGCTGCCGCGATTTTTCCCCTGTTCATGATGCAGATTTCATCGCACGTTTCAGCCTCGTCCATATAATGCGTCGTAAGGAAGATTGTCGTTCCGTGTTCCTGCTGTACGCGCCTGATATATTTCCAGACGGCAGCACGTGCCTGCGGGTCAAGTCCCGAAGTCGGTTCATCAAGAAAGAGGACTGCCGGTTCGTGCACGAGCGCCCGGGCAATTTCTGCGCGCCGTTTCATACCGCCAGAAAGACCCTGGACCGGCGTATCCTTCCAGTCGGTAAGTTCCACAAGGTTCAGAACTGTATCAATCCGTTCCTGTTCTGAATCCTGCGGTACGCCGTAAAATTCGCAGTGATAGTGCAGGTTTTCCTGTACCGAAAGCCGGGCGTCAAGCGTAGAATCCTGAAAAACAATACCGATATCTTTCCGTACTCTGCCTTTTTCCCGGTCGATATCATGTCCGTTTACGCGCATTGTACCTTCCGTTTTTTCGAGAATTGTGCAGAGCGTATTGATCGTCGTTGATTTTCCCGCACCGTTCGGCCCGAGAAATCCGAAAATAGTTCCCTTTTCAACGGAAAAAGAAATGTCGTCTACTGCGGTAAAATCTCCGTACCGCCTGATAAAATGTTCAACTTCAATAATTGCCGGCATATAACCTCCGCAAAACTGTATATACATGAATATGAGGACGGGATATAAAAACATGATAAAGAAATTATAAAAAAAGTATAAAATCGTATGTACAGCTGTTGTCGAACAGTCTGTTTCGCTTCAGAATGGAATCACTATGGGACGGAATAAGTATCGGGATGAAAAAGAACGGATTCGGGAACGGAAACGGGATTTTCATCTGAAAAAGATGCAGCTGAAACAGCAGTATCATGAGCGTCTGTATGCCGAATGGAAAAATGCATACCATCCGGACGATATACATTACCGGTTATACCACCGTCATATCAGATATGTACGTCCTGTATTTCTTGGAGTGATGATTCTTTTCTGGAGTTTTTTATTTTTGTTCGGCGGACTTGCTGCCGGCATCCGCATTATTGCGGCGCTGTTTGCGGTGATTTCAACGGCAAGTGGTATTACCGAACTTGTTTTTCTGCTGCGTATGGATATACGGGTTCTCCTGCCGCTTTCCGAACTTGAAACAGCTGCAAGAAAAATAGCTGCAGGTGATTTTGATGTCAACGTATCCATTCCGCGTCATCCGGAAATGGAATCATTTGTGAACACATTCAACAGTATGGCTCAATCACTCAGAACCGACGAACAGCTTAAAAAAGAATATGAAGAAAACAGGAAGGATCTTATTGCAGGCATTTCACATGACCTGAAGACGCCTGTTACCGCCGTTCTCGGATATATTGATGCACTGTATGAACTTGCCCCGGGAGACAGAGAACTGTCCGAACGGTATCTTTCCATTATCAGGTCAAATACCGTGTATCTGAACCGCCTGATCGACGATCTGTTTTTATTTTCGAAGCTCGATATCCATAAGCTCGATTTCAATTTTGAAACTGTCGTGCTGAATGATTATCTCCGCGACCTGATGGAAGAATTTTTGCTCGATCTTGAAGAACACGGTGTACATTTTGTATACCATGATATGCTTCCTGCACATACAACTGCACGGCTAGACCCGAAGCGGTTCTGCCGGATCGTGCGGAATATCATCGACAATGCCCGCAGGTATAATCCGGGGAACGGCCTTGAAATTACCGTATCTGCGTCTTTGGAACAGCCTGCATCAGCTGAACAATCATCTGCAGGCTGTCCCCCGGCAGATCGGGAAACCGGAACATCAGCACTTCATGCACCGGGCAGTTTTCTACTGTCGATCGCCGACAACGGTACGGGCATTCCCGAAGAGAAACTTGCACATATATTCGAACGGTTTTACCGTGCCGATTCGGCCAGAACAAAATATACGGAAGGGACGGGCCTTGGGCTTGCCATAGCACGGGAACTTGTCGAAGCGCACGGCGGTACAATATCGGCACGCAATGTACCATCCGGCGGACTTGTGTTTGATATCCGCGTCCCGCTGCCGGAATCTGATACAGGTACAGGAACATCAGAGGAGGCCCGGGGATGAAGCGCATTCTGATTGCGGAGGACGATCCTGATATTGCCTCCCTTGAACGCGATTATCTGCAGCTTAACGGCATGAGCGCGGATATAGAAAGCAACGGAAGCAGAGCGCTCGAAAAACTGCTCGGTTACGGCTATGACGCACTAGTGGTGGACCTCATGCTTCCCGGCTGCAGCGGATTCGAGATTATACGGGGTGTACGGGCCGAACTTGAAATTCCGGTGATTGTCGTTTCCGCCCGTACCGAAGACATCGATAAAATACGCGGA
>JALNVF010000159.1 GCA_023231445.1 Treponema sp.
CGCCGTATTCAAATGGTATGCATGGTATCTCATCGCATGGTACGAACAGAAACAGGCATACTGCATGTTCAAGCTTGTCCGGATGCAGAATATACGCATGACTCATTCTCCCATAACAAAAAAGCACGATGCAGAAAAAGTACGAAGGGAACTCGACGAACAGAAGGATACGCGACGGTACATTACAGTAAAACTGCACGTGGATAAATCACTTAAAATAAAATGTCTTGAATATATGCACGGAACTATTACAAAAGAATTCCCCGACGGTAGTTTTCTTCTGACTACCCGGTTTCCGCAGGAAGAATATTACTGGTACAGCACGCTGCTCGGATTCGGAACAAAAGTCCGCGTGCTTGAGCCGCCGGAACTTATTGAACGGATACGGAACGACTGCACGGCACTGGTGGAGATGTATAAAAACAGGAATGATTGAACGGATGTACGACATACTGCTGTCGTACATTGTACGGTATACTCGGTACTCAGAGTGAGGTGCATATGAAAGACGTATATACAGAATGCCCTGTTTTTGTAAACGACACGTTCAGGCTCAGGCTTGTACAGGAAACAGATGCGGAAGAGTTACTTTCCGTGTATTCCGACACGCGTGCAGTCCCGCTGTTCAACAGCGACAACTGCAACGGAGATGATTTTTACTACAGGACATTAGAACGGATGAAACAGGCTGTCGCATTCTGGGAAGAGGCCTACCGCAGCAGATGGTTCGTACGGTGGATAATCACGGACAAAACAACAGGAAAGGCAGCCGGAACGATTGAATTATTCCACCGCGACAGCGGTGACTTTTTTACGGACTGCGGTCTGCTCCGGCTTGATCTGGGCAGCAGGTTCGAAACACAGGAAATAATCACCGGAATTCTGCAGCTTATACTGACACCGGCATACGAATTGTTCGGCTGCAGCATGATAGCGACAAAAGCAGTTCCGGCAGCTGAAAAACGGCGTCAGGCTCTTGAACAGGCAGGATTCTGTCTGTCGGAACAGCCTTTGAAGGGACACGACGGAACGGAATACAACAGTTATTATTACCTCTCAAAGGAGCGTGTATGACCGTCTTTTTATACGTAACTGATACGCTGGCAGACTGGGAAATCGCATTTCTGACTGCCGAACTGTATTCAAAACGGTTCTTTGCCGACAAAAAAACAGACTGCAAAATCGTAAAGACAGGAATAACTGATAAACCGGTAACAACGATGGGCGGCATGAAAATCATTCCCGACTGTACGGTTGATGATATCGTACTGAACGACAACGACATACTTGTCCTACCAGGAGCCGATACATGGTTTTCTCCCGTACACGACCGTATTCTTGAAACTGCAGCTGTACGGATACAGGCAGGACTGCCCGTCGCAGCTATATGCGGAGCAACGGCGGGACTTGCACGGACAGGTGCGCTGAACGGCAGAAAGCATACAAGCAACGACGTTTTATTTTTAAAACAGGCAGTTCCGTCGTATACCGGTGAAACACTGTACGTACAGGCACCGGCAGTTTCTGACAGAAACCTCGTAACCGCATCGGGACAGGCACCCATCCAGTTTGCGTATGAAATACTCAAACTCCTGCACGTCTTCCGTCCCGACACACTTGAAGCGTGGAAAAACCTGTATCTTACGAACGAACCGGCATATTTTTACGAGCTCATGCAGTCACTTTCTGCGCAGCAGTAAGAAGTATGTACCGCTGACGCGGAGTTTTATACTATAAGGAGGTTATATGTCAGACACATTTGATTTTAAGAAGGAATACAGGGACTTGTATCTGCCGCCGAAAAAGCCGGTCATCATAGACATACCGGAAATAACCTGCATTGCCGTCGACGGCAGCGGCAACCCGAACACGTCGGCCGCATACAAAAACGCGATGGAGGTTCTGTACGGACTCTCATATTCAATAAAGATGAGTAAAATGAACGGTACACAGCCTGACGGTTATTTCGAATACGTCGTACCGCCGCTTGAAGGATTCTGGTCGCTCGACGACGGCGGATTCGACTACGACGGCCGCAGGGTTACCGATAAGGATAAATTCGTGTGGACAAGCTGTATCCGCCAGCCTGAGTTCGTTACGGAAGAGGTGTTCGAACGTGCAAAGGCAGTACTTACAAAAAAGAAACCGGACATTGACCTGTCGACGACGAAACTCATGACGTTTACGGAAGGCTTGTGCGTACAGACTATGCACACCGGTCCCTATGACACGGAACCGGAAGATGTAAAGCGCATGGATGAGTTTGCTGCGGCAAACGGATACAGTCCGGACTTCACTGAAGGCCGGCGCCATCATGAAATATACCTCGGCGATCCGCGCAAAACTGCACCGGAAAAACTCCGGACAGTCATACGGCATCCGGTCAGGACAGTATAACCGCAATTTGAACAAACTCCGGCAATAGAGTATGATGGCTTTACCGGAGTAATACATGGAAATCAACAAAAAATATCCGCTGGTAAAACTGGGTGGTACTGTCATTATTTCTGCAGCGTCATTGATTGTCTCATATTTGCTGTCATCCCGTATAATGCTGCGTCTCGTACCGGCGGTTTCCGGATTTGCATGCCCTGTAGGTGGTTTTCTTTACATGTGGTTCACTCTTACCTGCCTGTTTCTGCTCGGATGCAAAACAGGTATAACACCGGAGCAAAGCGGTCTTATCCCGGTAAAAATATCCGTTCTCTGGATTATTTCTGCCGTCGTTATACCGGCTGTCGTATTCGCAGGACTTACATCCTCCGTGAATATCTCCTTCAACAGCAATTTCTATAATATAATGTATACTGTTTTTTTTGCCGGGATGGGTACGGCGGCGGCGGAAGAAGGCGTTTACCGGGGAATGATGAAAACGGCAGTGGAACGCCGATGGGGAAAACCAGCTGCTTACATTATTCCGGCTCTTGTTCAGGCTGCACTGTTTATCATTCTTCAGAAACCGGGATTCGTTTATTCCTGTACTGCGGTATGCTTCTTTCTGGCACAGGGAATGCTTCTGTCTCTTATAGTCGACAAAACCGGAAGTATCTGGAATGCAGCAGCCGTACACGCTGTATGGAATATACTGTTTGCAGGAACACTCATACGAATACCGGCGCAGAACACGAAAGTTCTGCTTTGGTCGACTGCTGCATTCGCAACGGCGGCGGTACTTACCGCAGTGTACAATCCGGCAGAAAAAAAATAAGGAAAATACGAATGTCATATAATTTATCAGAAATATCCGGCTGCATAAAGACGGAAAGCCACTCCGTCATCCCTTCTGCTCTGTACCACCGGTGTAAAGTACCGGTAAGGCTCTTCCGGGTATCTGGATTCGCGGTGGTTTTAATTTCCTGCACTAGTTTTATGTATGCACAGAAAAACGAAACGAATACGACCGGTTTTAACAACGGTTTTTCGTTCGGCAGCATATGGCGCGTAGATAACAGCCGTAACGGAGGTTCTGCAGAATTTGGATTTCCGGTTCATTCCGGAAAAACTTTCGTTCGTGACTATGCAACGCTAAACGGTGCCGGCGGCAAAGCGGAAGGTACGTATTTCGGAGAGGCAAGTATCGGAAACAAAGTCCAGATCGGAAACTTCATACGCTGTGCCGGATTCGCTGTAATACCATACTTTTTTATAAATGCTGAATTCGGCCTGGAAGGATTTATAAAAAAGAACACATTTAATAAAGCTCTTCTCGCCGATTTTAACGGCGGCGGCGGATTCGAATTCCGTTTTACCAGTCAGAACTCATTTTTCATCGAATACGGAGGAGGATATTTTTTTCCGATCGGAACAGACAGAACAGAGCTTCCTGCTGATTCCTCCGCAGGATATGCACTGCTTGCCATCGGTACGCGCTTATATCTTTAACTGTTTTATGAAAAAAATTCCGTCTGTTCCGCAGTTATACCGGTCGATTATTTCGAAACACGGGCGCATAAAACATCGAATATCCCGTCACTGTCCGCCGACCATAACACCGATATTCCCGTGCAGATACAATCGCAGTAATCCGACGAGGAACAGGTGCAGCGGATAATAGAGATAGAAAAACCACTTCATCCAGTTTCCTCTGCCTTTTTCCCCGTTGTACCGGTACAGTAACGGAAGCGCAAGAACGACGCACATCTGCAGCAGCCCGTACCGCACGTTTATAAAAATCATGTAGACTATTGCATACAGCGCCGCATAGAAAATGAGGTTTATACTCTGTTTTCTGAAATTTCCCCTATGTGCGGCAAAACCAACAATAAACATAATGGCAATACTGCTCCAGTCCGACGGGAATGCAATAATGCAGATGAGTACAGTAGCGGCCGTTTTCTTCCACTGCTTCAGCGTACTGTCCTGAATAACCAGCGTAACAAGTCCCCATGCAAGCGCCCACATAATACTTGTCTGGTTGAATATGCCGGTTTTAAAAGGAATGAACGGAATACCGAACGCAAAATTATAGGCAAAGTGTGATACCAGTGCAAACAAAAAAAGTCTGACGGCATATTTTTTGACATCATGCGTATAATGATATCCTTCCGCTATAAAAAAGCACATAATCGGCGCAGTAAGACGACCGACGGCATGCAGCAGATAAACGAACACCGGCAGATTATAACCGGGCCAGACAACACAAAGGATGTGATCAAGTGTCATCGCAAAAATAGCTATAAGCTTAAGCTGATTTCTGTTGATTCCTGATTTATGCAGTGTAATTTCTTCCATAATTAGTTGATTATACAGATATATCCATTCAAATCCAGCTCAAATGGAATAAAATCGTACAGTACGGGAACAAAGTATGCTTGATTTTTCCGCGGTTCAGACATAGAAATAAAGAGGTGGTAAAAAAAATGACAACAAGAATCTACTTCGTGCGGCACGCGCTGCCCGTTCAGGAACATGCTGACGACAGGACGAGACCTTTAACAGATGAGGGCCAAACGGATTCCGCTCTCGTACAGGATTTTCTGAGTGATAAAAATATCGGCGTTTTTTACTGCAGCCCGTACAGGCGCAGTCTTGACACGATACGAAGTGCGGCAAACCAGTACCATCAGGAAATAAAAACGGACGAACGGCTCCATGAACGGAAATCAGGACCCGGCGGAAATAATTATGAAATGTTCCGGAAGAGGTGGTCAGACCACTCGTTTCATGAAGAAGGCGGTGAATCAATTTCCATGGTTCAGGAACGGAACATTGCAGCGCTGACTGATATTCTCAAAACAAACGCGGGTAAAAATATTGTCATCGGCACACACGGTACAGCACTAAGTTCGGTACTGAATTATTATGATCCGTCATTCTCCTGTGACGACTTTATGCGCATCATCGACTGGATGCCGTATATCATTGAACTTGATTTTGACGGTACGACACTTGTCTGTAAAAGAGAACATATCCATATAGAAAAGAAACACAACTGAACTTACAAGTCAAACTACTTGCATTCTCTGCGTTTTTTCCAATAGTATAAACACCGTTGATGATACAAATACATACCATTTCTTTTTCATATCCCGATTCTGCAGTTACGCTGTTTGAAGATTTTTCTGCCGTTCTCGGTACTGCCGGCGGATCCGGTACAGGAAGCTGGACGTGTATCGCAGGCGCAAACGGCTGTGGAAAAACGACGCTGCTGCATCTCATAGAAGGAACGCTTATCCCGTCGGCAGGCAGTATATCGTCAGGGAATGCCGTATACTGCGCACAGAACTGTGGTACGCTGCCGGAAAACGCATATGCATCGTTCTGGGATGCAGACAACGACATCCGCCGTTTCTTTTCGATGACGGGGATAAAGGAAGAACAGTTTGACAGATGGGAAACGCTTTCCGGTGGAGAAAAAAAACGCATACAGATTGCATGCGTGCTTGCAGAAGAGCCTCAGGTACTTCTGCTCGATGAACCGACAAATCATCTTGACGCAGCTTCAAAGGAGCAGATACTCCGGGCACTTGCCCTGTACAGGGGAACTGGCGTCATTGTAAGCCACGACCGCGCTTTTTCGGATGAGTTGTGCGGTTCCACATTGTATTTGTTCCGCCCAGCCGTTTCTTTTTCCGGAGGGGCCGACTGCGTTCAGGGTAAAACGTATCCCGGCGGACTTGGCAGAGCGCTTGAACTCAGAGAAGCGGAAACCGGTGCAGCACGTGCAGAATGGCAGAAAAACGACGACGCAGCTGCAAAAGCAGCATCACTTTCCGACAAATGGCAGCGTGAAGCGGAACATTCTGCAAACAGGATGCGCAAATCCCTTGCAGTAAAAAAAGGCGACCATGATGCAGCC
>JALNVF010000160.1 GCA_023231445.1 Treponema sp.
CTGATGTTTTTTTTAACATAAGGGTTCCTTGAAACAGTTTGTATTTCGTTCATATTCGAGGCACAGACGGGAATTTACTGCGGGTATAACTTTGATATCGGAGTATAGCGCTTACCTCGACGTCTCGTTCCTCGCTTTGTCGGAGGATAAATTTTTGACTGTAATGAAGAGGATGGACGATTATTCAATGTCCCTATAACATTGTTAATTCAGCCGGGCGGTTTTCCGCGTCGGCTGAATTAGCAACGTTATGTTTTTTGTCGGGAATCATGATATTGAAACCAGCATTTTGATGCTCAAACAAACCAGGAGGACAGCAAATATCTTCTTTAAAATTGATACTGGTAATTTATGTGCCAGTTGCGCACCATAGGGTGCTGTTATAAAACTGGTTAGAGAAATTAATATTACTGCTGGAAGATACACATAACCAAAAATATAATTATCAGATGAAGAAATGTTCCAGCCATTAACCAGGTAACCTATAGTTCCTGCAATAGCTATAGGCAGCCCTATGGCTGCAGAAGTGCCAATTGCCTTCTTAATCTCAATATTCTGCCATGTCAGGTAAGGTACAGTTAAAGAACCACCACCAATTGAAACCAATGCTGATATAGCTCCTATCCCAGAACCAGCTGCAAATAACCCCATGTTCCCTGACACTTCCCTTGATGGCTTCGGTTTTTTATTTAAAAACATTTGGCTTGATACAAACGCCATAAACAAAGCAAAAAATACTCCAAGAAATAATGAGCTCAAATACGATGCTAAAAAAGTAGCTGAAAATGTCCCTATAATAATACCGGGAACCATTCCTCTAACAGCCTTCCATACAACGGCACCTTTTGCATTGTGAGAACGGAAACTTGAAAAAGTAGTGATTACCATAGAAGCCATTGATGTCCCTAAGGCTAAATGCACTACATTATCAACAGGTATGCCGTGTGATATAAATATAGATGTCAATATTGGCACCAATATTCCACCACCGCCGATCCCTAATAGTCCAGCCATAAAACCGACAAAAGAGCCTAATAATAAAAAAATTAATATCCATTCAGGTTCTAACATTTAAACCTCATTCCCAAAATATTATTTTATGTGTCCCTTGAAACAACTTGTATCTTGTCCATATTCGAGGGACAGAAAGGAATCTACCTCAGGCATATCATTGATATCGGAGTATAGTGCAGTGCATCCCTCCGAGGATAAAATTTTGACTGTAATGAAGAAGATGGGCGATTATGCATCAAATCTGATCTTATTACCGGTGCTATGGACACAAACCCAATTTATCGAAACTCTCAGCTTCAGTTGAGGGCTCAACTCCCTGAAACTTCGAGATATTATCATTGCGTTCGCTTAACAGAAAAGAGATCTTGCCAGTAGCGGGTGCAATATATTTTTTTTTTACAAAAAACGCCATCCCAAAGATCTGGGCGTAGCGTACCGGATGGGCAAAAAATCCTGAGTCAGCGGATGGACGGCTCGGTGTCATCCTTCCTTTTGAAGAGCAATTCTCCCGTGAACATGGCCTGACGGCGAAAGATGTCGGCCATCCGCTGTATTGGACAGCATTACGAAGACAAAGGAGCGGGAACCGGTCCTGCGGAAACGCACATTGAGCCCGTCATTGTCTGTGTCGGGCGTATTCCAGACAGTAGAAAACAGGAATTGCCCTCACTGCTGCTAATTTTTTTGTCGCTGGCCGGGATATGCAGACGAGACCTGTACGCCGTCGGTTTTCCTCTTTGCTGAGCGCGAGGTCGTGCCGGAACTGTTGCAAAAGGAGGGAAAACTGCAGTTAATTGCTGATGGGTTGCAAAAGGATAACTCTTTAATACAGAGAAGCGACAGATGATGTTGCAGGGTTTGGTTGGCGGAGATGGCTGCTTTTTGAACCGGGTGTGGTAATCAGGGGTGGGGAAAATGATGTGCTGGCGGCACCTTGAACGAGCTGAGAGAGAGAGCTCTAATTATTGCTGTCTATCATTACGACCGTTCAGACAAGCATTGTGACAGGGGCGATAATCCAGAACTCTCCGCTATCACAACGGGTTTGAGATAGCATCTACACCTCTTATTAGCGCCGATGCACGCTTCATCACTAACATCGCCAACCGGGCATGCTATTACACCTCTGTCCCGGTTAGTTTTCGGTAATCTGGCCCGGGAAATCCCAATGCCGCCATCATGGGACAGCATGCCCGTTCCCCTTTCTTTTACTACCTTCAGTACATGGGAGAACCAGGCTCTGTCGACCGCCTGCATAGAAAAACTCGGGCCAGGTTATGATGCAACCATATCAGCGTTTACTCTTTTTCATATGTCTGTGCTGCACTTCTGGGAACATCGAATAATCACCGATCTTCTCTGTTACAGTCAAAAAAATTTCCTCAGAATAGTACTAATACCGACGATGAACGACAGCCGGTATTAGTACCTGTGGTAAATTTCTTTCTGTTCCTCGAAGAGGAACGAAATACAAGCTGTTTCAAGGTCCCCTTATTCTTAGAGTTCAGCAGTAGGTGTAAATTTTTTATCGTTTTTCTTTGCTTTTTTATCTTTGCGTTTTTCTTTCAATGTCTTTTCGGCAGATTTTTTTGAGCTTTTTTGGGCGTCTTTACTTTTAGACATGAGGTTCTCCTTGTTTAGGTTTACTTTATAACAATGTACTATGGAAAAAATCCATAATATTGTCTTATAACTGGACAGCTTTCCCACTCTATCCGGTATTAAGGACGTCAAAGTGGAAAATTATGTCCATCTATTCTTTGGCTCTTCGATTTTTTCGTTAAACTTCATTTTATCACAGGTTCTATGGAAAACAAGCCCCAATTTATCCCAGACCTCAGCTTAAGTTGAGGCATCAAGCGCCTGAAACTTTGAGATATTGTCATTCCTTTCGGCCAACAGGAAAAACATTTTTCCGTGGATTTTATAATATATTGATTTTTTTCACAAAAAGCGACATCCACACACGGTGTTAACAGAAGAAGAGGTACAAAGCGTTTTGGTGCAAATAAAGGGAAGACCCCTCTTTTATGGACAGGGTGTTTATATATGGGTCTGAAACAGGCCTGATGGAGTGCATTCGTTTGCGTATTCGAGACCTTTATTTTGGGGCAGGTGCAACCCTTTGTCCGTGGTTGAAAAGGAGAGAAAGAGAAAATTTCTTTTTTGCCGTGCAGTATACAAGACGAGCTGTAGCAGCACGTCGAACGGGGGAAAGGGCTCCACGGAAGAGACCTTGCAGAGGGTGTGGCGGGTTTTTCAAGGTCTCCTCTTAAGCGCTCAATTTAAGGTGCTTTTAATGATTTTGGTCAGCTTTTGGGGCAAATAAATTACTATACATGCCATACCCCTGTGCCTCGAGTTCTTCTGCAGGAATAAACTTTAACGCAGCTGAATTCAGGCAATAACGCAGTCCAGCCGGTGCAGGGCCGTCATTAAAGACATGTCCCAGATGCGAAGCCGCATGCCTGCTCACAACCTCTGTCCTCACTGAAAACCAGCTCCTGTCTTCCTTTTCAATGATATTTTCAGGTTCGAGTGGTTTCGTGAAACTTGGCCATCCTGTACCGGATTTGTATTTATCAAGTGAGCTGAAAAGGGGCTCTCCTGAGACGATATCTACATAAATGCCCGCTTTCTTGTTATCCCAGTACTCATTCTTAAAGGGTGTCTCAGTGCCCGCTTTTTGTGTTACTTTATATTGCAAAGGTGTCAATTTTTCCTTTAACACGGCCTTGCTTGGAATAACATATTTTGCACTTTTATCCGTCAACTCTTTATGACTGAGAGGTTTCCCCCAAATTTCTTGTAAACGTTTATCCCGTCCGCAATTCCAGCGATATGTTTTGTAACGCAGGGGGTTCTTTTTGTAATAATCCTGATGGTAACTCTCGTTCCCTATTATGGGATAAAATGTGGTGGCATCTAAAACAGGTGTAACTACTTTTTTATCTGGAAATCTAGCTTCAACAGCCTGCTTTGACTGTTCCGCCAGATTTCGTTCCTGCTCATTATCGACGAAGATAGCACTTAAATAACTTTCTCCTTTATCACAGAATTGGCCTCTGCTGTCAAAGGGATCAATATTTACCCAATAATGATCTAATAACTCTTGATAACTGACTTTCTCAGGATCATAGGTTATCTGTACAGCTTCATAGTGACCGGCATGATTTCCCTGATAGGTAGGATTCTCTACGGTACCACCGGTAAAGCCAGAGACAACATCGGTTACCCCGGGCACTTTTTCAAAATCCGATTCCATGCACCAGAAACAGCCACCTGCCAATACCGTTGTATCCGCGCTCGCTAATGATGCATAGCAAAGTATTGATGTTGAAAGGACTACCCCTATTATTTTTTTCATAATATCTCACTTTGTTGTATTTGTTTAACGGGTAACCAACTGAATTTGTTCATATTTAATTAAGATCCCTCCATAGAGTATAATACACTTGATTGATGGGTACCTTTAGAACAATGTATTCCTTTTCTGAAAAAATCAAGCACCCTGTGACTCGTAAGCCCGATTACGGGTTGCCTTCTCTACAAATTTCTCTCTTGCAATCGCAGGTTATTTACCCCCAAAGTCCTTTGCAAATCTGAGCAGAAATTCTTGTTTGGGGGTACCCGCAGGTGATGTGCCAGACTGGTTGGGGGCTGTCTTCCTGGTTGCAGCCAAAATTTATCCTCCGAAAAAGCGAGGAACGAGACGTCGAGGTAGGCGGTAGAGTCCGATATCAGTCAGATATGGTATTAAAGATGTATGTCCTGGCAGATTGTCAGTACCTGAAGCTGTGGTGGAGAAAGTCAACTTTCCGTTCTCTGCAAGGTACTCTGAAAATATTAATCTTAGCTGGAAAAGGATATTGAACATGAAATACAGAATTGAGCATGATTCAATGGGTGAAGTTAAGGTTCCTGCAGATAAATACTGGGGAGCACAGACAGAGCGCAGTCATGAAAATTTTTTAATAGGTGTTGGAATTGAAACAATGCCTGCAGAAATTACCAGAGCCTTTGGCTATCTCAAAAAAGCCGCTGCTCTTGCAAATAATTCTTTAAATGCTTTCAAAATGACAGAAGAAAAGAAAAATGCAATCGGAAAAGCCTGTGATGAGGTTATTTCTGGAAAACTGAACGATCATTTCCCACTTGTTGTATGGCAAACGGGAAGCGGCACTCAGAGCAACATGAATGCTAATGAAGTTATTGCAAATCGTGCTAACGAAATTGCCGGCTCAAAACTCTGTCATCCAAACGACGACATAAATATGAGTCAATCTTCTAATGACACCTTTCCTACAGCAATGCATATTTCTGCCGTATTGCAACTTGAAGACAAGCTGTTGCCTGCAATAGAGAGCTTGATTGCAACATTCAAAAAATTGGAAAAAGACAATGAAGGGATTGTAAAAAGCGGTCGTACTCACCTGCAGGATGCAGTTCCTGTCAGCTTTTCTCAAGAAATCAGTGGCTGGAGAGCTTCTTTAGAGCGTGACCGCGATTTTGTTTTGCTGGCCGTAAAACCATTAAAACAACTTGCTCTTGGTGGAACAGCAACAGGGACAGGGCTCAATGCGCCAAAAGGATTTGATGTAACCGTTGCAAAAGCAATTGCTGATCTTACAAAAAAAGACTTTGAGACTGCTCCTAATAAATTTCATGCACTCACCAGTAAAGACGAACTTGTCTTTGCCCATGGTGCTGTAAAAGCATTGGCTGCGGATATGATGAAGATTGCAAACGATGTCCGCTGGCTCGCTTCTGGTCCTCGCAATGGGCTGGGAGAAATCAGTATTCCGGCCAATGAGCCCGGCTCTTCTATTATGCCTGGCAAGGTAAACCCCACACAATGCGAACAAGTAACAATGGTTGCGGTTCAAGTTGTTGGTAACGATACTGCAATCGGTATGGCTGCCACTCAAGGGAATTTTGAGTTAAACGTATTTATGCCTGTTATCGCCTATAATTTTTTGCAATCTGTACGGCTTATGTCAGAGTCTATTGTTTCGTTTAACAATAAATGTGCGGTAGAAATTAAAGCGGATAAAAAGAAAATGCATGATAATTTGTATAATTCACTCATGCTTGTAACTGCTCTCAATCCATATATCGGATACGAAAAAGCAGCACAGACTTCTCATAAAGCATTTGAAGAGAATATCTCACTTAAAGAAGCATGCATTTCCCTTGGATTTTTAACTGAAGAAAAATTTGATGA
>JALNVF010000161.1 GCA_023231445.1 Treponema sp.
TGATCTGAATAAAAAGGTAAACCTTGTAATTGAAGGTGAAGATACCGAACTTGACAAAACCGTTATTGACGATCTGCTTGATCCTATCATGCACTGCGTGCGTAATTCCGTTGATCACGGAATTGAATCTCCTGAGGAACGCCGTAAGGCAGGGAAGCCTGAAGAAGGAACGGTCCTTCTTAAAGCTTCAAACGAGGGAAATATGATCATTATCGACATCGTTGATGACGGTGCCGGAATTGATGTGTCTAAAGTCCGGCAGAAAGCAATAAACAAGGGACTTATTCATCCTGATAAAATTCTTACGGATCAGGAAGCGTACAGTCTTATTTTTATGGCAGGTTTTTCAACTTCGGAAAAGATTACGAATGTATCCGGGCGGGGAGTTGGTCTTGATGTCGTGAAAACAATGATAGACAAACTCAATGGAACTGTTTCTGTTTCTTCGGAACACGGAAAAGGATCAAAATTCAGTATTCGTCTGCCGCTTACGCTTGCAATTATTCAGGGACTGCTCGTAAAGGTAGGTCAGGAAGTATATTCTATTCCTATTGCATCCGTCATTGAAAGCCAGCGGATAAAAATGAATGAAATCAGTACGATTGATAATTATGAAGTACTTAACGTACGTAATGAGGTAATCAGTATCCTGCGTCTTTCGCGTTTATTCAATATCCGTGAAACGGCAACGCAGTCGCAGGATGATTACTGTTTCATTGTTATTGTTGGTTCTCAGGAAAAGAAAATCGGTATTATGGTTGATTCTCTGGTAGGCGAGGAAGATGTTGTTATAAAACCGCTTCGCGATCAGTTTACTAATTCTCCGGGTATTGCCGGTGCCTCTATCCTTGGAGATGGTTCGGTATCGCTTATTATTGATGTAAGTCAACTGCTTGAGTTGGGCGTTCGTCAGGAAATAAGCGCACAGCAGATAGCTCAGACTACAGGTGAGTGAGGGTCTTTATGGAAGCAGAAAACATGACAGCAGAAAATCAGCAGGTAAATACTGCAACAGAAGACGACTCCCAGAATAAAAAGGAATCGATAACCGTTATTGATTTCAAAATGGTTACCTTCTCATTGTCCGGGAAAGATTATGCTATAGATATTATGAATGTAAAGGAGATTGCAAAGGCAGGACGTTTTACCTATGTGCCGAATGCACTCCCGTTTGTTCTTGGTGTATACAATCTTCGTGGCGATATTATCCCTATTCTTGATCTCCGGCTGTTTTTTAATATTCAGGTACCGGAACATACCGGTAATAAACTTGAGAATCTGCTTATTCTTTCTGTGGGAGAACAGACTTTCGGTGTTGTTGTTGATAAGATTGATAAAGTTGTCGGAGTTCAGAAAAGTAAAATTCAGCCGCCGCATCCGTTGTTCGGAGATATTAATATCAAATATATCTACGGCGTTGTAGAAGCGAATAAACGTCTGTATATTCTTCTTGATATAGCGAAAATTTTTAATTCACGTTCGATAGAAGAAAAAAACAGAAAACTCGCTAAGCAGGTATTTGCGGAGAATTCGATATCTTCGACGGTGTCGCAGATATCTGCGCGTGAACCGGAAGAAAATGTAGCAGCTGAACGAAATGATATTCGGGCAGCCGGTGAAGCGGAAACTCCTCCCCGGAATGACACATCGGTACAGGAGTTGAAATTTATTGCAGAGAGTTTAAAGGGGTACCGGAAATTTTCTGTTACTGCACTCAATGAGAACTGGGTTCGTTCACGTTTTAGTACATGGAAAGAAGAACGTGGTGAGGGGAATACTCAGCTGCAGAACGAAAACGATGCTGATGCATTCTTGAAAACTTTCTGGTCTACATGTTCAGGTACCTGGTGGACAAAGGAATATGCTGATGCAATATATAAGTTGCTGCCGGATAATACGGCTAAACAGATTTGTGTCTGGAATCCTGGATGCGGAAAGGGGCAGGAAACATATTCACTGGCCTGTGTGCTGAATAAGAGGTATCCCGGCAGTAAGATCCGAATTTACGCTCAGGATATAGATTTGCTCAATGTGTCGAATGCTCCGCTGTTATCTGTTCCTAATGATATAGCTGTGGGGTGGTTTGATCCTTTTATTACAAAGAAGGCTAATGGGGAATATACATTTACACAGCAAATAAAAGATAGTATTATGTTTGAATATCACGACTGTATGAATACGAATGCACTGCCTGTCATTGACTTGATTTTAGCCCGTGATATACTTTCTCTGCTTGATGAAAAGGGACAGAATGCCGTTATCAACGACTTTGGTGAAAAAATAAAGGGTAATGGTACCGTTATTATTGGGGAAAATGAAATTATACTGCCTTCTGCAGGCTTTGCAGCGAAAACAGTCGGTGCGCTTTGTGCGTACAGTAAAAAATAAAGCGAGATAAGGGGACATGAATGAGGGTAGAGTATATTAACCCGTTTGTTGAGACTTCTTACAGAGTGTTAAAAGAAGTTCTCGGCGGAACAGATGTAAAGCGTGGTGATTTGTATCTCAAATCAACAGCAATGCCGGTGATGGGTGTTGCGGCGCTTGTCGGACTTGCCGGAGATGTGGAAGGACGTGTTCTGTTTGACATGACGATGGATACGGCTCTGAATATTTCATCCAGAATGAACGGCGAGAAGCTTCCTGAATTTGATGATCTTGCAAAGGCGACCATCAGTGAGCTTGCAAACCTTATTACTGCACAGGCTGTTACAAAATTACATGAATTGGGATTCAAGTTTGATCTTACACCGCCCGCTTTGTTTGTGGGACAGAAAATGGAAATAGCAGCTCTGGGCGGTACTTCTGAGAATGTAGAGGCACTTATCGTACCTCTTATTACAGAATATGGAAAAATAGAAGTAAACGTTGCCATACGTGAACGTACATAAACGGCAGGAGTGGTAAAAAATGAAAACAAAGCAGGATTTTCCAACAATTAATGAGCGTCCGCCGGAAGGTGTTAAGACAGATGGATCAAAATTCAGGGTTCTTGTTGTCGATGATTCTATGTTCGTTGCAAAACAGCTTGGACAGATTCTTTCAAGTGAAGGATATGAAATTGTTGCAACTGCCGCAGATGGAAAAGAAGGCGTTGATAAATATAAAGAACTTTGTCCGAACGTTGATCTTGTTACAATGGATATTACTATGCCGCGTATGGATGGTATTACAGCACTTGAGCAGATTATGGCATTTGATAAAAATGCCCGCGTTGTTATGGTAAGCGCACTTGGAAAGGAAGAACTGGTGAAAAAGTCTTTGCTCCTTGGTGCGAAGAATTACATAATAAAACCGCTTGATCGTAAAAAAGTGCTTGAGCGTATCGCAGCATCTTTGAAATAGAGTTGCGGTATAAACAACGGCGCCTTAGAAAAGTAGTACGGATATCAAAGTACCGCTGAGTAAGTTTTGAAAGCTTATCAGCGGTTTATTTCTATTCATCATCTGTGAAAAGACAATATCCTCTTTTTGTTTTATGAATATCCATGTTTATCATGTTTGACGTTCTAAAGAGTGAACGTATCCGAGAAATATCTGAATATATTGTATTGACAGTTACTTCTATATTTTTTTTATGCAGAAGTGATTGAATCTCTTTGATACTGACCGATTTTTTTCTGTTCATATATAGTATACAGAATACTGAATAAAGCGAACTGGAAATATGTTTGTGTATAAGGGAAAATTTTTCATCAAGAAGAAAGGGAGTTATATAAGGTGAAAATATATCCTGTTTTTCATCTTCAGGATATGGCTGCGGGAACTGAAGTAATGAAATATACGGTCCAAGCTCTTTTGAATTTACTATACCGGAGAGCGTTTTTAACGTCGGTTCATAATCCGCAATATTGATGCCTGAATCCGCATAATACAGGTTTAATATCATATTCCAGTGCTGAGTCCGTGTTAAATAGGCGGAGGGGGGATCATTATAGAATAGAAGAGGAATTTTGCAGTTAATTTCATTCATATAACGGTAGACATTAAATGTATCATGATCAAAGACAAGATAATCCAGCAGTAGAAGTTCAGGGTATTTTTTCATATTGGTAACAGCTGCATAGAAATCATTTTCGTCGGTAAAAATACTGCACACATTGTGATTTTCTTCAAGAATGTCTGCTATCTTTCTGCAGATTTTTTTTTGCAGCGTATAAAAATAAATTGTCATTTAACTTTTTCTCTAAAAAGGATCTGCAGGTAGGAATAAATTTATTTAAAATATGGCAGGTACAGTAATTTTAGTAGTTGATAAATTTATTTTACTCAAAAAAAACATTATTAAAATAACTTATAATATATTATAACATACTATTTTAAAATAACCAATATTATGAAATTTGTATCTGATTGAACGCTTGAGCAGGTTTTGTTATTCCGCTATACTTATGTGTACTATGGAATCAAAAAAGAACAATACATTGAATAACATATTTCCTTTTAATGGGGATCGAATAAGTATAAAGGGTGCGCGCGAACACAATCTCAAAAATATAGACATAGACCTGCCGCGTAATAAACTTGTCGTTCTTTCAGGTCTTTCCGGTTCAGGGAAAAGTTCTCTTGCGTTCGATACTTTATTTGCTGAAGGCCAACGCCGCTATATGGAAAGTCTTTCGTCGTACGCACGTCAGTTTCTCGGAACGATGGACAAACCTGATGTGGATCTTATAGAAGGGCTTTCACCCGCCATTTCAATTGAACAGAAATCAACAAACAAAAATCCGCGTTCGACTGTCGGTACTATTACAGAAATATACGATTACTATCGTCTGTTATTCGCGCGTGTCGGAAAAGTTCACTGTCCGAACTGTGGACGGGAAATTTCCGAACAGTCTGTCGATCAGATTATTGATACGATCATGTCGTGGCCTCTCGGTACAAAAATACAGATCCTCGCTCCTGTTATCCGGGGAAAAAAAGGTGAGCACCAGAAAGTAATCGACGATGCGAAGAAATCGGGTTTCGTACGAGCCCGCATTGACGGAGTTATGACAGATCTTGAAGACAGCATCAAACTTGACAAGCAGAAAAAACATACGATTGAGATCGTCGTTGACCGTATCAGACTTGAAAGCGATGATCATGAAAAAATGTCTGACGATATAGAAAACAAACTGGAAAGTATGTATTCGTCAATGATACGAAAACGTGTTGCCGATTCTGTCGAGACAGCACTTAAAAGTTCAAACGGTATCATCACTGTTACGAAAAAGACTGAAAATGATGAAAGCGAAGTATTTTTTTCACAGAAAAATGCATGTCCTGACTGCGGTATTTCAATTCCCGAACTGCAGCCGCGTCTGTTTTCCTTTAACAATCCGTTCGGCGCGTGTCCTGAATGTACGGGTCTGGGGGAAAAAATGGAATTCGATCTTGATATGATGATTCCCGACCAGTCAAAATCATTCGATGAATGGGCCATTAAGCCGTATAATCCGTCTTCCGCATGGAATACAAGCCGGATAAAGGGACTTGCTGATGCGTACGGCTGGAAACTTTCTGATCCGGTTTCTTCATTGACTAAAAAACAGAAGAATGCACTTCTGTACGGAACGGAAGAGCCGATTCACTTTGAATATCAGAAGCAGAGCGGTGAAGGATATTCTGTTTACGATCAACCCTGGCCCGGTCTTTTCGGCGATATGAAACGACGGTATACGGAAGCATGGGGTGACGCTATGAAAATAAGCCTTGAAAAATTCATGTCGCACCGGGAATGCTCGACATGTCATGGAAAACGACTTCGCCCCGAGGCTCTTGCTGTTACTGTCGGGGGAAAAAATATTTATGAAGTAACTGCTATGTCTGTGCTTGATTCAATTGCGTTTTTCGACGGGCTTGTATTGACGAAATCCCAGAGTGAAATAGCAGTTCAGATTCTTAAGGAAATAAGGTCACGTCTGCATTTTCTTAAAAATGTCGGGCTCGATTATCTGACGCTTGAACGTGCGGCAGAAACACTTTCAGGAGGAGAAGCCCAGCGGATCAGACTTGCTACACAGATAGGTTCTGCCCTTGTAGGCGTAATGTATATTCTTGATGAACCGTCGATAGGTCTGCATCAGAGGGACAATCAGAAGCTTATAGACACGCTCACTTACCTGCGGGACGCGGGGAACACCGTGATTGTTGTTGAGCACGACGAA
>JALNVF010000162.1 GCA_023231445.1 Treponema sp.
ATTATTTCCCAGCGTCTGCTTTTTTGTCGTTATATATACTACGCCGCCCGCAGCTCCTTCGCCGGAAACGTCTTCCGAAAACCCACCCCGGACAATTTCAATCTTTTCTATGTCGTCCGGATTGAGTGAGGTAAAATCAAACGTACCATTCTGTACGGAATTAACACACACACCGTCTATAACAACTTTTACGGTGCTGCCGGTAAAACCGCGGATTGAAGGCGCAGACTGATTGCCGTACGCACCGTATGAAAGTGTCTGTATGCCGGCAGACTCAAGAAGTTTCGGGATACTTTCGATATGCAGTTTTTCAATAACGTCGTGCGTATATACAATACGCTGCTCCGCAACGGGCATGTCTATATACGTATATACATGAGGAAGAACAGTAATACGGTCTGAATCAGAAATATCCGCTTCAGAGGCATCTGTTGTACCGGCTGCAACATCAGTCCGTGCGGAAGCTTCTGCCGTATCATCAACAGCTGTCATGTCTTCTGAAAAAAGAGGCAGACATGACAGCCACGATACTATGACAAAAACAATAAGGTTTTTCGTCATATCAGTTCATCTTATTTCTTAACACATTCGGAATAATATGTAAAATACCCGTTGGAAATTGTAAATTCCGATTCGGCATCTTGAAGCGTATCCTCCGAGGAAACATTCCCGGAAGCTGCCGAAAGAGAAACTGACGATGATGTTAATTCTTTATAAGAAACAGCATACCATTTTCCCACATCAGCCGCACTTTCCGAATAAGAATTTAACGAAGAATCCCACGCCCGTGTATATTTCATATAAATAATGCCTGCCGTATCACTTGTTTTATTAATAACTATATCGGAACCTGCATAACATTCTGCAGACGCATCGGTCGAGCCGTAATAGTTAGTCAAAGTCGCTGCATCCGGATCAATAACAAAATATTCCGAATATGAACTTATCCAGGTACCGTAAATGTCTGCACTGGTACCGGAATCATTTCCGGACGGCTGCTGACACGAAACCGTACTGAACATGAATGCAGCTGTAAGCAGCACCATACATGCAGATAGTCTTCTGCCTGCTTGTTTGTGAGAAAAAAAAGAGGTGAACATGATTTGTTCTCCGGAAGCCCGATTGCTGAGTTCCCAAATAAACGGTTTGTCTCCCGTACGGGAGACATGAAACCGCCCGCTCCTTTTGATGCAGCCGGTTTCAGCGTGTACCAAAGTTTCCTGACTCCGGAATAAGTACCTTAGTACAGAGCAGCACCCTTCCCGCTTACGCAGTGAGTGTTGCCGGAAAGAATACCGGTGATATTTTTTCCGTCCGCTGCCCGTGTCTTCCGTTACAGTTAAGCATCCAGCGCAGGCTTTTCACCTGCTTCCGTTGAAATACACAGTGACACTTTACCGTTTTTTTAAGGGATTTACAATCAGGCCGGTGGATGACGAACGGCTGTTTTCGTCCTGCCGGCGGCAGGGTGCTTCCAGGCCGGTGGGTAAGCACTCTCCTAACAAGCGGGTAGCACCCTTCCCAGCTTGAGGGAAGGTACCTTCCTAGTTAGCGGGTAATGTATATAGTGCCTGTATCCGGGATGCGGTTACGGGCACGATGCCGGTACACCTGCGGACAGTGTGTACCGCTGACTGCGGCACAGTGCAGTACTACTTACCCGCGGTGTGTACACCCGCTTCCGTACGTATCCGCATGCGCATTCCGTACGGTAATAGTAGTTATTCCGAAACGTGTTCGTCCGGAACAGAACGGAAACAACAGTATCCTCAGGTCAAACTATTACAGCAGTCTGCACAGTCCTTTCCCGCGCAATTCTATGAACAGTTTCCGGCCAAGCAGACGGGAAAGCATGCTGCCGTCCGTTCCGAACCCGGCCGTATGTTCTTCAGCATCAGGCCGGGCTTTATTCAGTGTGTCTGAAGCGGCACGGGCAGAAGTTCTGTCTGTATCCGCATACAGCAGATCACCCATATACGACCAGCACAGCTGCGCTCCCCGGCTGCCGGTAAGGACAAAGACCTTCCCGCCCAGCCACACATACCGGCCTGTACCAGGACCGCAGAACGATTCATCCCGTGTTTTTTCATATTCTTTAATAAGCGAATCGATGAAATTCTTTTTAACCGCCGGCTCCGGCATTCTGAACGGAAACCAGCTGACTGCAGGGACGGTAATTTTTCTGCCGTTCATCCAGCTTTCGAGCGACGAGTTCAATGCATCCGCATAGCGTTCACTTTTTTTCTCGCCTTCAAACCGTATGTCGTTTTCCGCAAACGGGTCTCCACGGTCCGGCAGCGGATGAAGATCAGGATGTTTTCCCTGCTCCCATTCGCGGTACACCGTGGAATGCCGTGTAAGCGTGAATTTATGCCAGAACGCCGAATCAATCAGCCCTGCGGCAAAAAGCTGGCGCAGCGTTTCCATTGAATCTATCAGATCCTGTTCGCTCTGATTCCAGAAGCCGTAAATCATATAGCTGTGGACAAGAATACCGGCTTCTTTAAATGCACAGCATGCACTCACAATATGTTTCATGTCGGTTCCTTTATTAACCGCTGAAAGTCCGCTTCCTGTTGCAATTTCAATACCAGCTGAAACTCCCGTCATACCTCCGTATGAAAGTAAATCGGCCAGATCACGCGTAAATGTTTTTTCAAAGCGGATATTTCCCCAGTAAGTAAAACGGGGAGCATTGCCTTTCCGGCAGTTCAACAGGGCAAAATGCTGCAGTGCCGACGGGGGACACGCTTCGTCCACAAAATGCAGGCCGTAAACACCCGTCTTCGCGGCCTGTTCACGAAGGCCGTTAAACAAATGCTCCGTATCGGCCATCAGGTAACCGCGCACATACTCGAGTGTCGTATCGCAGAATGCACACCGGTGCCAGTAGCAGCCGTATGCCAGAAACACTTTCATCCAGGCGCCGTCGTTCCAGATACGCTGCATCGGATTGCCTGTATCCGCAAGATGAGGATAGCGGGAAAAATCAATGTCAGAATAATCAGGGACAAGTTCCTTTGTAAGTTCGTTTTCAGCTTGTACGTATTTAACAACTGCATCATCCTGTTTACCGGATGATGAACCCACACTCCTTCCGGCACAGACTGTGTCCGCTTCCATTCCCGCCGGATTGATAATTGTTCCGTCGTGCATATACCGCACTTTATAAAACGACCTGCCGTCGAGTACTTCTTTTACAGGCCGTTCCCCTGCTGCGTCAAACAGGGCAAGAAAACTGCCGTACCCGCGGTCATAGCTTATAAAGTCGATATACTTGAAAAGCCGTACATCATGCATATTCCGCAGTTCGGTATTCACATACCCGCCACCGAGTGCAACTACCGCATCCGTACCGTACTGCTGCTGTACGTACTGTGCAGTAAAAAGCGCCGCAGCCAGTGTTCCCGGAAACGGTACCGAAATGCAGAACAGAACCGGACCCTGTATGGCTGCAGTTATTTTCTTAAGGAGCGGCTCATAAAAAGCCGTAAGTACCGGAGAAGCAAGCGCACGTTCGACACTGCTGAAATCACCTGTACTCGCGGCCGGAGATTCTGCATACCGGACAAGCTCAAAATTATTATCATATGCAGCCGAAATATAATCTGCAATATCGGCAAGCGCCAGACTTGCAAGAACTTCCGCATCATCGGCAGACGGTTCTCTGTTTAACGCGGATAAATACTGTTCCATCCGCATTCCGCGCGGTACATGAGCGGAACGTACAAATTCATGTACGAATTCACGCCCCGAAAATCCAGTCCCGCTGCTTACTGCTGCAATAATCCGGTCTATCCACTCACACCATAAAATACTTTCGGACACATACCGCCGCAGCTGAAAGGCAGTATTGTCGTCTCCTCTGCGTTCTGCACCGGCTGCGGCTCTGAGTGCATTGTTTTCACTTTCCGTAAACAGCCGCTGCAGTCCTTCTCTGCAGAAAATTTCATGAAAAAGAGCTTCGCTTAAATCATACCAGACGATACTGCCGGAGACAGCACGTTCCTTATATATTCTACGGAAAAACGCGGACAGGTACGCACCTGCCGGATACGGGGTATTGAGCTGCACAAGAGGCGGCTGAATAATGACGGTATTCATGCTGTTGATACTATCATTACTCATTCCTTTTGTCAGATTCTGAAAACTGGACAAATTCCTACTAATACTATATATTATTATTTAGGTAGGAAAATATGAAAATCTCGACACGCGGAAGATATGCACTTCGTTTTATGATAGATCTCGCCCAGCACAAGCAGGACGCTTTTACCCCTCTTAAAGATATCTCAGATCGTCAGGATATATCAATTAAATACCTTGAACAGATTACTTCTCTTCTGAGTAAATACGGACTTCTTCAAAGTGTCCGGGGACCGCAGGGCGGCTATAAACTTGTCCGCGAACCGGGACAGTATACCGTAGGAGAAATTCTCAGGATTACCGAAGGTGATCTGGCCCCTGTCGCCTGTCTTGAACCGAATGCAGCTAAATGCGAAAGAAGTCAATCGTGCCCCACTCTTAAACTCTGGGAAGGTCTTGAAAAAACAGTAAACGATTATCTAAACGGAATAACACTTGATCAGCTTACGTCCAATCCTGAAACTCTTGACTATAGTATCTGAAAATACTTGACAAAGTCAGTAGGTTTTTGGTACATTAATTACATACTTAAACAATAGGTATTTAGGGAAATACTTGTACAGGAGGCACTTTATGTCAGAGAAAATCGCAAAAAAGGTTACAGATCTTGTCGGTCACACACCGCTGCTTGAAATTTCAAACACCGAAAAAAAACTCGGTCTTCAGGCACGTATTCTTGTAAAACTTGAATACTTCAATCCGGCAGGCAGCGTAAAAGACCGTATCGGTAAGGCAATGATCGACGATGCAGTAAAAAACGGAAAGGTAACGAAAGATTCCGTCATTATCGAACCGACAAGCGGAAATACCGGTATAGGACTTGCATCTACCTGTGCAAGCTACGGCCTCAGAATTATACTGACGATGCCTGAAACAATGTCTGTAGAACGCAGGAATCTGCTGAAAGCATACGGAGCAGAAATTGTGCTTACGGACGGTTCGCTTGGAATGAAAGGCGCCGTTGATAAGGCTGAGGAACTTGCAAAAACAACTCCCCACAGCTTCATTCCCGGACAATTTTCAAATCCGGTAAATCCGAAGACGCATTTTGAAACAACAGGACCGGAAATCTGGGAAGATACGGACGGGCATGTTGACGCATTTGTTGCCGGCGTCGGTACAGGCGGAACACTTTCCGGAGTCGGAAAATATCTGCGTGAAAAAAACAAAGACATAAAGATTTTTGCCGTAGAACCGGCCTCATCCCCGCTTCTTTCACAGGGACGTGCGGGTCCGCATAAAATTCAGGGAATAGGCGCGAATTTTGTTCCGGAAACGCTCGACACAAAAATCTACAACGAAATCATACCTGTCCAGAATGAGGATTCCTTTACGACGGCTAAAGATCTGGGAAAAACGGAAGGTGTCCTTGTCGGTATTTCTTCAGGCGCTGCACTGTGGGCAGGACTTGAACTTGCCAGACGCCCGGAATTTAAAGGCAAAACAATTGTCGTACTTTTACCGGACTCGGCAGACCGTTATCTGTCTACCCCTCTGTTCACTGAATAAACGTAAACAGGGGCAGTTCCTGCGCTCCGGACGATCAGCATCAGACAGACAGAGTCTTCTGCATGCTGCCGTCCAGCACATACAGCGTAATCTGTCGTTTTTCGTAAACCGCAAATCCTGCCGGAGAACCGTTCTTCGGCAGAGAAACGGAGCCGGGATTACATACCGTAATTCCGGCTTCATTTTTATACAGCATCTGAATGTGGATATGTCCGAACAGCTCAACGGATAGCCCTGCAGAAGGCGGAAGCCGGCTGCCGTCGACGACAGGTCTGCCGCCTGATTCCTGTGCCGGTGAATAAATATGTCCGTGGGATAAAAAAATACGTACTCCTTCATCAACGACATACGTATAGTCTGCCTGCATGGGAAACGTCAGAACCATCTGATCAACTTCGCTGTCGCAGTTTCCCCGGCACGCAGTTATTCTGTC
>JALNVF010000163.1 GCA_023231445.1 Treponema sp.
ACTACGGAACTTTGTCCGGCTGGAGAAAGCAGCGGGTAAAACAAAGCAGGACAGAAAAGAAGACTGACGACGAAGTTCAGAAAGAACTTGCGCAGCTCAGGAAAGAAAACGGGGAGCTCAGGAGCGCAAATGAAATCCTGAAGGACGCCCTCGGTTTTTTCGCAGAAGACCGGAAGAGGTAGAGAAAGACGGCTTGTTTGTGTATATCCTGATTCGGGCGCAGGAAAAGAAATTTCCGGCCCGGCAGATGTGCGCTGAACGGCAGATAAACTTCTTTACCATGGACGACGGAGCACGGGAACATGTCAAAGAGAAATTCGAGGCTGAAGAGGAAGAGAAAAATAAAAATCCGCTGTACATGCTGCGGCTTATGCCATAAAGGACACAGAACAAAAGCAGGAGCGTTTCTTCACTGGCTGTTTATTTGTATCGCCGTATTTTTTAGGAGACTTTTACATAGTATATTAGTTATATTTTAAACAGCAGCAGAACGCTTTATCGCTCCTTATAAAGCGTATCTATCGTTGAAACTCTCAGGCAGACGACCTTTTTCAGGCGTCTGCCCTTTTATATTCAAAGTTTGTACATCCGAAAGTATCAGGCAAAAAATATCATATTCTTATTTATTCGCTTTTACACGATTGTACAGCTCAACATATTTTTTATCTTCAATCAGTATATGCTGTACAAATATTTTCCGTAATTTGTTTACTACTGACCGGGTAATAATTATATTATCTTCACGGATATCTTTTCTAAAATGTTCAATTCTTGCACCAATTTCAGCGTGCTGCTTCTGCTGGTTATCCAGAGCAGGATAGCCGATGATATGCATCATCCTTTCTTCCTCTGAAAAATGATAATGCATAAAATCTATTGCAGCAGTAAACATTGCATGAACACGATCTTTATCATTCTGCTTTAGAAAATCGTAATATATATTGTTTACAAGTTCTATCCAATATCTATGTTGTTGATCTATTTCAGAAATTCCGAATTCGTATGCAGGTGACCAAATCATAAATGCCATATGTTACTCTCCATAACAAAATCATACACTACTTATTATAGATTTAGAAAATCTGTTTTTCAATTTTAACCGTAAAACAATTTTATAAATTTTTGTGTCCGAAAGACTATATACACAAGAGGGCATACATGGAAGCAGCGAAATAATGGGCCTTAAGGAACTTATGAACTCCTTTCGATTTCCATTCAGCGTTAAATATCTTTTAAGCTTCTTTCAGCGTAAATGCGTCCCGTTCTTTTGCCGCATCAACAAGCAGTCGTATGCCCCGCAGCGGATCAAACATAATTACGTTATCCGCAAGCGCGGTATCGGTAATAATGCGGAATGTACGTACCGTATTATTTATTGTTTTAAATGCAAGCTTTTTTTCCTGTATACACCATGTACGGAAGTGCTTTACATCCTGCAGTTTTTTGTCACCAAAATACGGCAGCAGATATAAGCGCAGGTCAGAACGCAGTTTTTCAATATATACCGGGATAAAGCCGGATAATCCAGTGTACCACAGGCAAGCCTGTCCTGCATCCAGACAGAGCCGTTATTAAACCAGCCGTATGCGTATTGTCTGAAAGTGCGGTTTATTCCATTATATAACAGACCTGACTTCAGCAGATTATCACAGTGCGCACGCGCGGCTGATTTTGCCGTACACCCGGAAGTCTTCCCGATTGTAAGTGTTCCATCCGGCTTGTATGTTTTATAATACCACACAACACCACATCTAAAGTGTCTTTTGTAGAGAAAATAAGCGCCATAATAACCAGTTAAATTTCTCAAATCGATTAAGAACTGAATTAGAAAAAATACCTAGTGTATCCAGATTATTGATGTCAAAAGTCAGTTTTCGTATAGATAGGTTCGCTAGGTTCGTGGCAAGAGTTTCTTCCGAATCAAAAAGAGTCAGCTTATCAGTAAAATCTTCATAATGATATGTTAAATGGATTACATCAAACAAACCTATCTTTCCAGAGAATTCGTAAAAAACGAATGAAGGTTTATAATATTCCGAGGGAATATCCCACTCATGTTCCGGGTATAGAAAATATCCAAAGGAATTTAATATTCCAGTACAGGAGCCATTCAGCGACACTGGACCGATATTGAAATTGTTTATAGCAATCGTTGCAGGGATATTACAACCCGATTTAGAAGAATACGAATCCTCCAAAACAAGATTTTTTGTTATAATATCTTGAAAACCAGCATTCATACCGGCTGTTATCTCAAATGATCGTTGCGTAAAGGAAGAAATTTGTAATATCGAGAGGCATTTGTATCAAAAAAACCTACATTGTTTAACTGAAACCAGTTTCCAATCAATGTGGAAGTTTCGTTTGAAATGTCTTGGCTATACATCTTTTGCATTTTTATTATCGAAGACAACATTATAATTACTAAGAGTGCTTTTTTTCTAGGCATATAAAATTTCTCCCTAAATAAATTATCTTTTCATATTATAATTATATCACTAGTATTAAAAATAAATAATTCATTATGCAAAAAAGAAGTTAGAAAGTAGAAAATCCGTCTGGAATAATGCAATAAAAGTGCAGTGCCAAAATTGCCGAAAATATAAGGAGAATGGCAATGAAAAGGTACGATCAAAAAATCAAAGACGAAGCACTGAAGCTGTCGAACGATATCGGGTTCAAAAAGGCATATGCGGTCTATACACCAGCGTTCGAACTTCTCACCGGCAGTCTGTGAATACAGTACTTTCCGTACCTGTAAATACAGATACCCTGTCGTATCAATAAAAACTGCTGTCGGGTTCAGCCGGTCCATAACCGCCGTATCAACATAGTTCGCAGACTCAACGCTTTTCTTCCGGTTTATGAGTACCATGCATTTCTGCCGCTGGTCCGCAATATCAAATATCGCCTGCTGTTCGTATTTCGTTTCATAACGTCCGATTTCGTCGACAACAAGATCTGCAGGCGTGTATTCATGTGCGATGTGTTCGCGTGTTTCGTGTATCATCCAGCAGGAAAAGAAACTCTTGCCGATTCCCGAATCGCCGGGCAGAATAAGCGTGACTGTTTTTCCGGTTTTCATCTGCTCCCATGCGTGAACAGCCTGTGTGTAGAACCGCTGCCGCGCCTCCGCCTGTCGTCTAGTGTTCTAACATCACCATCATTTTTTACGGTCTCCATATACATCTCCACGCGTTGAACTTGTTGTTGAAACTGTTGTAAAAGGATATAACGAAATTTACAATAACATAAATACCGTTATATCCTTTATGTATGCCACGTTACATTCATTCCGGCAAAGAACAGGACACCCCCCTGTTCATCCCACTCAAGCTGAGCGACCAGATTGTCGACGTTATGTGAGCTGATAAAATAAGCATGGAGTGTCATCTTTCTTGACATAAAACGATATGGTCCGAGATTCCGGATTCTGACTGATATAACAGTATAAAACAGAGAACATATCCTGCAGTCTTTCTTCAACCGATTGTCTCATATCTTTCGTCGGAAAATTACAGAAATTTATGACGAAAATGAATGTTTTTTTTTAAACCAGAGTTAAAATAATAATTGTTACATGATTATTTCAATTTAGATGATAAAATCACACATTCCGTTCTGGCGGGAGTGCAGGAAAAAACATTCAAAAGGGGCATGTTCTTTTGAAGTAATATTTTTCAGAAATTAGGGTATTAGGATAAAGTCTGAGACAGTAGTAAAGATGTTTATTTATACGAACTTCATAAATTCGTATAACTTTTTAATCAGGAGGAAGAAATAATATGCAGTTAAATCAACCGGAATTAACAGAACAGGCTTTATCGATTCTCAGAAAGGGCGATAATTTCCAATGGTACTTTATATCTCTGTTTGCATTTGTAATCTATGTGTATGCTGTTGAGGTTGAAAAAAGAAATTGGAAAAGTATTGCAGCCGGACTTTCATTATATGCAACTCATTGGCTTTATGAGATAGGTAACGCTCTGGTCCAACATTTTTCAGGTAATGCCTTGTGGACTGTTCCAACGGGAACATCATTTCTTTTGTTAATAGGTGTCGGATGGGAATTATCAATGATGTTTGCAGTTTGTGGTGTTGTTTTTTCAAAACTACTGCCTTCTGATCCTTGTATGAAGATACTTGGAATCAATAATAGAATTTTTATTGCGGTTGCAAATGCGGCATTATTTTCTGTTTTCGAGATATTTCTGGTTAAGACCCCTGCTTTTCATTGGGTATATCCGTGGTGGGGGGCTTTTCCTGTTTTTATTACTGTATATATTCCGTTTTTCCTGATGTGTAATTTTGCATATGACTGGAAACCAAAGATTCAGATTAGAGTTATTGGCAGTTTAATTATTATTGATATTATGGCAATGGCAGTATTCGCAGGTATTCTTAAATGGATATGATTCAGGATAACACTCGTTATCTTTGAAAGACTGTACAGAACGTTTTTTTTGATTTCATAATTTTTATAATGCATTCTTAAGGAGTGTAAAATATGATTTTCATGAAATGGTCTTCAAAGTATGAAGTTGGTATACCTGAAATGGATGCACAGCATAAACACTGGATTGAATTGTTGAATGCATTTTGTGAAGGACTTGAAGAACAGGCGATGAAACTTCATCTGATAAATTTACTTTATGAGACAATTAATTATACTCTCTATCATTTTTCAGAAGAAGAAAGGTTAATGCAGAATATTGGTTATCCTTCTCTGAATGACCAGAAAAAACTTCATACCGAATTGTACAGAACGATTGAGAGTTTGAGGGATAAAATTGCCAGAGATGAACCTGTTGTTCCAAAAACTGTAACGAAAGAATTGAAGAATTGGTTCAATTATCATCTTCTGATTGAAGATAAAAAATATGTTGAACTGTACAATCGTATAAAAACATAATACGCTGCAAACACTGTTCGCTCAATATCCGGTATGTGAATTGTCTTCATGATGTATGCAGCTTTCCGTATATATGTGTAATCCGTATCACGAGGCTCTGCAGCGGGTTATTCTCAGATTATGACTGGCATAGTGCTGTCAACTGGATACAGAAAAATGTTAATCTCCGATAGTCGGTTTCAGCAGTATAACTTTTGTCTGACTGGATAAAATTCACATAATGATGCAGGAAAGGATGTTTGTGTTCCTGACTTTCAATACGCAACGTAAATCATGAAAAATAGTATTATACCCCACTAATTTTTTATCTATTATTGAATTTATTATTTTGCATAAATCGTCAATGTATAAAAACTGAAGGCTCTTACTTTCTTCTTCCGGTAAATAAAACTTTCTTTCTTTTTCAGCACATTCAAAAACAAAAGCTTCTCTATAAACATTATTCATCGGACCATATACATACGGCGGTCGTAATATACAGGCATCTTCCACTCTGGTTAAAAGATATCGCTCTGCTTCAATTTTATTTATTCTGTAGTCACCCTAATATTTGTTTTTGTTCAGTTCACAATTTTCTGCAAACGGTTGAACAGCTGTTTCTCGTCAAATTGCTGGTTATTTATCAGCTGTTTTTCCGTAATTATTTCGCCTGGGATACACACCCCGGAATTCTTTTAAGATTACACATTCCTGCCAGTCTGTTTTTTTTATTCCGGTTTCCCGCAATCAATATTTTAACTATATTTTTGGGAATTTTCCCTTCAAGCGCTTTTCGGGTAAGAATAGATATCTGTTTTATCCTTGAATATAAATCTTCTCTGGATTCTTTGTCACGTAATATTTTTGTATAAATATCTGTTTCCAGAACTTTTTTTTACGTCTCCGGTGAATTCTTTATTTTTACCTGAAAATAAAATGTTTGTTTCATCAAAGAAGCTGTCAGTCTGTTGCAAAAGAATCGTATTTATAGTAGTATATTAATTACGGCGCTTTAGCTCATCTGGATAGAGCAACTGCCTTCTAAGCAGTAGGTAGGCGGTTCGAGTCCGCCATGCGTCAACAACAGTAACTTGTTGTTAAATAACGAATTACAACTAGATAGCCCA
>JALNVF010000164.1 GCA_023231445.1 Treponema sp.
CTGTCGAACCAGTATTCTTTTAATTCGACACCTATAACATCATCCTGATTAACGTTCTGAAGAATATCCTGACTTACCGACTGAGAGCGTGCATTTGAGCTTGTGTCATCAGTCTCCGCATGTTCTATCTGCTGTTTTGCAGTAGCAGCAGACGTAATATTCTGTCCGAACAACGACGCAATTCCCTGGACAGCCTTCAGTTCAGCAGTCTGCCTGTCCGGACCGTCGCCGACAACAGAAAAATATTTTTCTACTGAATACGACGAAGACGGAACATTGACCCATCCCGGCATACTGTTAGAATTTTTAGCATATGCGTACAGACTCATCTGCGTCATTACTGCAATTAAAACAAAAAAAAGCTTTACTATTTTATGCATACCGACTCCACAAGAACAGGTTTCCCTGCCTGTACCTCCACTGAATTAAATTTCTGTTCACCGAGGATTTTTCCGCCGGAATCAAGATACTGTACGGTGAACGAATACATTCCCGGTGCAAGCGTAATTCCACCTGCATTTGATTTTCCCGGCAGATATCTGCACTGACGGACGTCAGCTGTTTCTGCAAGATCAACTGCCTCTATTGCGGTAACAACTCCCGCATATGCTACATTATATGCCACCCGCGACAAAACGTCTTCCCCAAAACTTTTATTTTTTCCGTTCAGATCAAGACTCTTCGCGGCTGCAGAAAGCGTCGCTTCACCGGCGGCAACGGCAGACATTTTTTTTACAAGACTGCGGATTACACTGCGGCCAAAATCCCTGGAGGCCCGTACGCGCACATCCTTTGCAACCGCATCGTTGAAATTCTCAAGAAGAGGAAGATTTTGTACTATGCTTCCGTCATCCATTACAATTCTTACTGACGCTGTCTTTTCCTGTACCGCATTCTCTTTAAAATTCGGATAAACGAATTTAATTCTGAAAGCCGGAATTTCAACTCCGTCAGCAAGAGGCGGAAGCATTATGAGTGACTCGGGGCCGTTTCCCACAATATGAGTTCCCGCGGCAAGAACGCCGCTCACGACATCACCCGGAAAATACAGCGTCTGTTCAAAGCGCCTGCCGATAAGACCGCTGAATGCTATAATATCAAGACGGCCTTTATCTTCAGGTATACCAAGTTCACTTTTTGTATCAAATCCGGGATTCAACTTTGCAAGGACATCACTGTCGACACGTGCGTTTCCGGCATCGTCATCCATCATCATGAAGAGCATACTTAAATACCGGGCTGTTGCCGAATCTCTGAAAACATCGGCCTCTGTTGCCGACGGAGGAGATTTTGTCTTGAGAGCCGGCACGTTTATTCCGAAAAAACGTGCCGCATAATCGGCATCGGTTATATCCTTTTGTTCCACCTGATCTTTCTGAAGAGCTGCTTCTCCGTACTTCGTAATATATTCGCGCTGTTTATTATTAATCTTACGTATTTCAACAAGTGCATCTTCCATGTTTCCCCGGTTATAGTAATTCAGCGCATTGAATACGTTTATATAAAGATACTCGTACACTGTTCCGGTATATTCAGATGCATTTTCGTTGAGCGTTGCCGACACAACTGTTTTTGATATACTTTTGGTAACCGCATCATGCATAAGTCTGTCGGTTTTTCCGCATATCTCATCTGATGCATCAAATGCTTTTGCATAATGTTCAAGCATTGCTATATCAAGATTCTGCCTGATGACATCATTTGCATTAACATTCTGCCCAAGAAGCATACCGGCACATGTAGTGAAATCACCTCTTTCAAGCGCAGCGTTAAAACGCTTTTCGTTATATTTAATTTTTTGAGGATGATCTGAAGCGGTAAGTCCGGACGATGACGATACAGACGCGCAGGCACATAAAAGTGCCCCCGCTGAAAGAGCAGCAAAAACAAATTTTAGAACATTCTTTGTTGACATGGAAGCTGATTACATTTTCGCTGCAGGTCTGTTTATAACTTTTTTGATTTCGTCGTCTTCACCGCTCCATATTATCTTGTTCGTTTCAAGATCGTGAAGTTCAGCGTAAACGAAATAGGCACGGACAGATTTTCTGCCTTCCGTCTGAACAATTGTTTTTATTGAACCGAGGAGCATGAAATCGGCGCCAGTCTCGTTTCCGATTGCTTTTGCAGTGTCTTCACTTGCGTTATCCTGCTGGTCAAGGCGTTCTTCACGCAGTTCTTCACGTTCATTTTTGTCTGAAACGAAATCCATGACGCCGCTGTTGATAATAGCATTCTGAAATTTCTTTGCAACTATTGATGTATCGATATGCTCATCGCTGTCGTTACTGATTTTTCCTACTATTGCAACGGGAGCACGGCCGTTTTTCTTTTCATATTGTGCCACCCGGGGAGATTTTATACAGTCGCTTATAAGTGACTCGCATACCATCCGTACATCACTGTCGTTCCAGAAACCGTCCAGATCAACAACATCATCAGCCTTTACCCTTTCTACTGTTGTTGCACATGACGATAATGAACATATAACCCCTGCAGCAACTAAAAGATATACAAAAATACTTCTTTTCATTTTACACCTCGTTCGATTTCATTACTTATAATAAGTATAATCCAGTAATGAAAAATCTTCAATAAAGCGGCAGTATATTTAACTATATCTGCCAGCGGGTGTATTTTGCTGTCTCAAGGATAGATTCCGCGTTTCTGATCCGTTCAGCTGAAGGCGGCTCTACACCGTCAAGCCGGTAATCTATGCCGAGTTCCTTCCATTTATAAACACCAAATGTATGATATGGAAGAATTTCGACACGGTCCACATTTTTGAGTGTCCTGATAAAATCACGCGTCCGGACAAGATAATCGTCCCTGTCAGTACTGCCCGGAACAAGCACGTGCCGTATCCATACAGGTTTTCCTGATTCGGAAAGGTATTGCGCCATTTCCCTGATGTTTTTTCCCGTTTTTCCTGTAAGTTTTATATGTTCTTTTTCGTCTATATGTTTTATGTCGAGCAGAAGCAAGTCAGTCATGTTCATGAGATTAGTAAATTTCGTAAACCACGGTTCGTCGTACGTAAATGGCGAACCGGCTGTATCAATTACGGTGTTCACGCCCTGCTCTTTTGCAAGCGAAAAAAGTGAAATAAGAAAATCTATCTGCATAAGAGGTTCGCCGCCGCTCACCGTTATGCCGCCCCCGTTTTTCCAGTAGGGTTTGTACCGGAGCGCTCTCTTCATCACTTCTGAAGCAGACATACGCGTACCGTTATGCGTCCATGTGTCCGGATTGTGACAGAACGCACAGCGGAGCGGGCATCCCGCGAGAAAAATAATATACCGGATCCCGGGACCATCCACCGAACCGAACGTTTCGGTGGAATGGACGTATCCCCAGGAACCGGAAGCACTCAGCGTACTCACAATACCTCGTGGCTGCTGCGGGCTATGACGTCAAGCTGCTGTTCGCGGGTAAGACTGATGAATTTGACCGCATATCCTGAAACACGCACGGTGAAGTTTGCATATTCCGGTTTTTCGGGATGTTCCATGGCGTCCTTAAGTTTATCAATACCGAACACGTTTACGTTCAGGTGATGTGCACCCTGATCAAAATACCCGTCAAGTATTACGGCAAGTTTCTGACTCCGTTCGGTGTCGTCGTGTCCCAGCGCACCGGGGCTGATTGTCTGCGTATTCGAAATACCGTCGAGCGCATACTCGTACGGAACCTTTGCCACGGAATTGAGCGATGCAAGCAGCCCGTTTTTCTCGGCGCCGTAACTCGGATTTGCCCCGGGAGAAAGCGGTTCGCCGGCTTTACGGCCGTCGGGAAGTGCACCGGTGGCTTTGCCGTACACAACGTTCGACGTAATCGTTAATATAGACGTAGTCGGTTCGGAATTGCGGTACGTCGGATGTTCCTTTATTTTTTCCAGAAATGTTCTGAGCAGCCACACGGCAATATCGTCTGCACGGTCGTCGTCGTTGCCGTAACGGGGGAAATCACCTTCAACTTCAAAATCTTTTGCAAGTCCGTTTTCTCCGCGGATGATTTTCACTTTCGCATACTTGACGGCAGAAAGTGAATCAACAACATGCGAAAAGCCTGCAATACCCGTTGCAAACGTACGGCGCACGTCGGTGTCGATCAGCGCCATTTCCGCCGCTTCATAATAGTATTTATCGTGCATATAATGGATGAGGTTAAGTGTATTTACGTACAGCCCCGCAAGCCATCCCATCATCCTGTCGTATTTTGCAATAAGCTCGTCATAGTCGAGATATTCGGACGTAATGGGCGCATATGCAGGCCCTACCTGCATACCTGATATACCGTCAACACCGCCGTTAATCGCGTAAAGCAGACATTTTGCAAGATTTGCCCGGGCGCCGAAAAACTGCATCTCTTTTCCTGTTTCGGTTGCAGAAACACAGCAGCAGATTGAATAGTCGTCCCCCCAGACAGGACGCATGACATCGTCGTTCTCGTACTGTATTGAAGATGTGGTAACGCTTATATAGCCTGCGTACTCTTTGAAATTTTCCGGCAGACGGGACGAATAGAGTACGGTAAGATTCGGTTCGGGAGCCGGTCCCATGTTTTCCAGCGTGTGAAGAAAACGGTAATCGTTCTTCGTAACCATCGAACGGCCGTCCTGTCCCAGTCCTCCCACTTCAAGAGTTGCCCAGACAGGATCTCCTGAAAACAGTTCATTATAGCTCTTGATGCGCGCAAACTTTACCATACGGAACTTCATGACCATATGGTCAACCAGTTCCTGCGCTCCCTGTTCCGTAAGAAAACCGCTCTTCATGTCGCGTTCAATGTAAATGTCAAGGAATGTGGAAATGCGTCCGACGCTCATCGCCGCGCCGTTCTGCGTTTTTATTGCAGCAAGATATCCGAAGTACAGCCACTGGAATGCTTCCTGTGCGTTCCCTGCAGGGCCGGATATGTCGAATCCGTACAGAGCTGCCATCTCCTTTATACCGTGAAGCGCTTTTATCTGGTCGGCGACTTCCTCGCGGAGACGTACAACTTCCTCTGTCATTTCCCCGTTACCGCCGATGTTGTTGTAATCATGCTGTTTCTGTGAAATAAGATAATCAATTCCATACAGGGCAATACGGCGGTAGTCGCCGACAATCCGTCCGCGCCCGTACGTATCCGGAAGACCGGTTATTATTTTGTTTTTCCGCGCAGCTTTTATTTCCGGCGTATATACGTCGAACACACCCTGATTGTGAGTCTTGTGGTATTCCGTAAAAATCCGGTGAAGTTCCGGACTCGGCGTATACCCGTACATTTCACACGCCTCTTCTGCCATTTTAATTCCGCCGTACGGCATGAACGCGCGCTTAAGCGGCTTATCAGTCTGAAGCCCCACGACTTTCTCAAGTACTTTCCCTTCAGGACAGATATATCCCGCCCCGTGGGATGTCAGTGAAGAAACAACATCCGTATCCATATCAAGGACGCCGCCTTTTGCGCGTTCCTCTTTCTGAAGTTTCTGAAGTGCATCCCACAGTTTATTCGTAGCGTCCGTTGGATGAGTCAGAAACAATTTATCACCGTCGTACGGCGTATAGTTATGCTGGATAAAATCACGGACATTGATTTCTCCGCGCCAAAGTGTACCTTTAAAACCTTCCCATTCAGTTCTCTGAACCATTATGAACTCCTGCTGGTTTATACAATAAATATTTGAGGGCACCATATTACACTAAATAGTGTAATATAGCAATAAAAAGCAAAGAAAAACACACATTACCCTGAAACCGTATCACTGTAGAAAAAGTACATCTTTTTTATGTGATTCGTCTGTTGTTTTTCCAACATTTTTCGTATTTCTATTGCGGCCAGAAATCTATTTCTCTATACTGTATATATATGTCTTTACAACCAATACAAAAAAATATCACAAAAGGTATCACATACCTTGTTCTGTCGTCCTTCTGTTTCGCGCTCATGGGAATGTTCGTGCATCTTTCGGGTAATGTACCGTTCATACAAAAGA
>JALNVF010000165.1 GCA_023231445.1 Treponema sp.
AGTTCTGAGTCTTGCACTGCAGAAACTCCGTGAACTTCAGCTTGTATATCCGCTTAATCAGGATGCGAGCCTTCTTACACTCCGCATCCAGAAAATTCTGGATCCTGACGGTTTTACCGGTTTATTTGCAAAGCGGGTCGATACGGCGCGTGAAAATTATAAAGTTACGGGGAAACAGCAGTTGTCGTATACGGATCTGCTCGATTTGTATGCAATTAATCCGTCGTATCCTGGACTGAAGCAGCTTATTTACAACGTGGAAATAGATCTCGGAATACGGCAGAAACCTGTAGACCGGAAGGCACTTAACCTGTCAAAAGTGCTTACCGCGGAGGCACTGCGCATGGTCGATGCTGCGGGACGTGACGAGGTGAAGCTGCAGTCTGCTCTTTCAAAAGTTGATGAAGCAATCAAACTTAACCCCGGCAACGATGATGCTATGTTGCTCAAGGACCGTATTCAGACATCTATAGGAGGTAAAGCTGCTGTTGTTCTGTCCTCGGAGGATGAAGCAAAGTATCAGCAGGCTATAACGGAACTGCAGAATAATGATATTGTTACTGCAAATACACTTGTCGAACAGCTGCTGCAGAAACAGTCGAACAGGCGGTCGTCGAAGATTCTTGACCTTCAGAAAAAAATAAAGGCGTTGTTGTAATGAAAAAAGATAACAGGGATTTTAAAATACTGATTTTCGCTGCTGCTGTATCACTGCTGCTTGTATGTTCTCCGTCAGGACTTCGGGCCCGTGATTTTTACTGGGAGAATCCGGTACGAATTACGGATACAGATACTCGCTTTCCCCGTACAGCAACGAACGGAAAACGTACTTATGTGTTCTGGCAGGAGGTGGATGCATCGTCCGAGGCAATATGGCTTACCTGCCAGTATTGCGGTCCCGACGGTGTATGGCGGACAAACAGACGGTTTGCAGGTCCGTTTTCTTATTCAGGAGATGTCCCTGATATGTATTCGGCGGCTGTTTCTCCTTCAGGGATAATTTCAGTTGCAGCTTTGTCCGACGTAAACCGTATTTCTGTTTTTGTATCGGACGACGGCGGCCTGTCTTTTTCCCGGAATAGTCTGCCCCGTCAGGAGAAACCTCTTGTCGCGCCGAGAATTTATGCAACTATGTCAGGAAAATTTATTCTTTTTACATTGCTTGGTGAAAATGAATCTTTTTTCATGCGGACTGCATCGTCTAAAAATGGTATGGACTGGTCTTCTTTTTCGGATTTTCCGCCGGCTGCGAAAATGACAAATCCGTTTGTTCCTGTTCTTACTGCTACGGAAGACGGCACTGCTGTGGTTTTTCAGGCACAGTTTATAAGCGGTAACCGCATATCATATCAGCTTTATGAGACGTTTTCACAGAACGATGGGGGAGACTGGTCTGAACCTGTCCTTATAACAGGTTCAAACTCGCTTGCTTCGGGGGATTCTCATGATTCTACGGCATATCATAATCAGCGGCCTTTTTTGTACACATTTGAGGGAGCAACATATCTGGCGTGGGAACGTACGTACTATAATTCAGAAAATTCACATATCTGGATTGCCCGTATAACAAAAAACGGTATCGTACCGGGAAGCGCAGAGGAACTTAGTACACAGGGGAATGCGAACAGGGCTGTTATATTTTCATATGACAAAATGTTATCCGTTGTGTGGTTTGATACGAGACACGGTACTGAATCGGTACACATGGTGCAGAAAACGGGATACCTGTGGAACGAGACGTCTCTTTCTTCCGGTCGTAATCCCGATTTGTTTGTATTTCCGATTGTATCGGATGACGGTACGAAGCTTTCATTCATCTGGCAGGAAAACCAGCCTCAGAAAACGGGAGTACCGCATATATTCCGGCTTGAACCCGATACATCTGTCAGCAGGCCTGTTATTACTCCATTATCGTTTGCAGCAGGGACAAGGTCGACTGCAGAAAAGGTTAAAGTACGTGTTAATCTTCCTGACGATTCGTCGGGTATTGCAGGATTTTCATGGAGCTGGTCTCAGAATGCTTTTGACGAACCTCCTGAACAGTATATGAATCTACCGGCAGAAAAAACAGTTACGGTTGCTGCAGATGCTGAAGGGCGGTGGTATTTTAAAGCCCGTGCTGTAGATTATGCGGGGAACTGGTCTGCTGCTGCAGAACTTCCTTATTACCTTGATTTGACTCCACCGCTTCCTCCGTCTGTTGTACCGCCTGAAAAAGACAAATTCGGTTTTCTGTCGTCGAATACATTCAGTATACGATGGCAGCCGGATCCTTCCGATGATGATGTTGCCGGTTATACATGGAATCTTCAGTACCTTGCTCCTGTTGACAGCCGTGTTGTTGAAACGAAGCGTCATCCTGTATCGGTCAGTGACGAGGAAGTTGATACGATTGTTTCGGACTTAATGAGACAGCATGCGGACGATATTCACAGGGCAGATGCACCTCCTCCGCGGCTGATGGGAGCGGATACATACGTATCTTATAAAAACAGACGTAACGGATTATATGCCTTCTCTGTTGCCGCAATTGATACCGTCGGCAATATCGGGAAACCGTCGGTGGTACTCCTTGTTTTTAATAAGTACGTTCCATCGACGTATTTACTTTCGGTCGATCGTAGTACGGACGTGTTCGGCAATGTAACGCTCAGTATTATAGGCGGCGGATTTACTTATGACGGAACGGTGAGCCGCATATATATTGACCGGGACGGGAAAGCTCCGTATGACATGGCATTGGAACGTTCGGACGGAACATTTAAAGTTGTGTCTGACAACCGGATTACCGGAGTAAAGCTCGGTGATTCGCTTGATGAAGGAATATACCGCATCGGTCTGCTTCATCCTGACCGGGGACTGTTCATGAGTGTACCATTGCTCCGTATAGAACAGAACGGTACCGTTAAGATTGAAAAACAGTATGACTATGTTCCGTCGTGGACGGTGTATGATAAAACATGGAAATATCATGTTCAGATGGGAACTGTCCTGCTCTGGAGTGTTTTTGTTCTTGCTTCTGCAGGAATGATATTTGCAATACACGGACTTGCACAAACTGCAAAAGATACCGTTATGGTCCGTAAAGAAGTACGGGCGTTGATAACAGGAGATAGTATGCCTCTGGAAAAAAAGAGAAAAACTGCACAACTGAAACAGAAAGGAATAAGCCTCAGACTGAAGCTTATCGCATTTACATCGTTCCTTGTTATCATGATAATTCTGCTTGTTTCGATTCCTCTTGGAATTAACATGATTCGTACGCAGGAGCAGACTCTTGCACATGGACTTGAAGAACGCGTTAATGTACTCCTTGAAGGTCTTACGACAAGTGCAAAGGCATACATGCCCACGCAGAATGTTCTTGAGCTTAGCTACCTTCCCGATCAGAAGTCGGCGCTTGACGAGGCAGGGTATGCGACAATCACAGGTTATCCGTCGAATGGTGGAAATACAAGCCTCCTGTATGTATGGGCAACGAATGATCCTGATATTGCGGATAAAATAGCAACACCTTCGCTTGCCTACGGTTTGTCTGAGATAACTGATGCTACTGTATCGACGATAGCGGGGCGGTGTGCAGAACTGAATAAACAGGCTGTAACGGAAGCAGGTGAAACTGCCGTGAATATTGCACAGCTCAATACGGAAGGGGCGGCTCTTGCACTACGTACTGATGAAAAATCGGTTGCGCGCAGGGAAGAAATCGCCCGGATAACGACCCAGCTGACAAATAAATTTAATACGACTATGAACGAACTTTCTGCAAAGGGAAGCGGTTCGTTTCCTCAGTTCAATAGCAGTGAGCTTGACCGGACGAATACGGAATATTTGTTTTACCGGCCGGTTTTGTACAGGCAGGGATCATCTCAGGAATATGTCCGCGGAATTGTACTTGTAAAAGTTTCAACAGTAAAACTTATTCAATCTGTTGATTCTGCCAGGCGTACGATTATATACACAGCTGCGTTCATTGCTCTTATTGCAAATATTATCGGTGCGGTCGGGTCTTTCCTTGTTGCGTCGATCATTGTAAAACCTATACGAAGGCTTGCCGCTCATGTGGCTGTCATAGGGGCAACTGCGGATAAAACGAAGCTGAGCGGCAAAGACATAGAAATAATAAGTCATGATGAAATCGGCCAGCTTGGCGAGACGGTAAATGAAATGACTCATGGTCTTGTTAAAGCTGCACAGGACGAAAAACTGCTTATGGATGGTAAAGTCGTCCAGCAGACGTTTCTGCCGCTGCTTACGGACAAGGGAGGAGGAAAAGAGACTATTGCGCAGCTCAATGAGGATAAAGTACAGTGCTTCGGTTATTACGAAGGTGCGTCAGGTGTTTCGGGCGACTATTTTGACTACAAAAAACTCGATAACCGTTGGTATGTCCTGATAAAATGTGATGCGTCGGGACACGGTGTACCTGCAGCTCTTATAATGACTGTTGTTGCGACACTTTTCCGTAAATACTTTGAGAACTGGACATATACAAAAAATGGAACTCAGATAAATATTCTTGTTACACAGATAAATGATTTCATTGAATCTCTGGGTATAAAAGGTAAATTTGCAACGATTATTATCTGTCTTTTCGATACGGAAACGGGAGATGTCTATATGTGCAACGCGGGCGACAACATTGTACATATCTATGACAATACTTCACACAGGCAGAAAACGCTCACACTTCTTGAAACACCGGCGGCAGGTCCTCTTCCATCATTTATGGTAGATATGAAAGGGGGATTCAGAGTTGAAAAAACATCGCTCAAAAGAGGAGATGTTCTTTTTCTGTACACGGACGGCATAGAGGAGGCAACGCGGAAATTCCGGGACAGCTCTTTTAATGTGGTGAAATGCAGTGAACCGGGAATGAAAGAAGGTGAAATGCACGGCAATCATAAAGTCGGCCAGGAGACGGAGCAGATGGAACCGGAACGCGTCGGTGCCGTCATTGAAGCAGTTTTTGCACGAAGTATGTATACTCTTGAGAAATATCATAATCCTGTTCCCGGTGAAGAACTTAAATTTGATTTTACGACCTGCTCAGGATCAATTGAAGATGTAATCATCGCACTTGCGTCCGTGGAAAAAGTATTCCGTATGTACAAGGACCCTGATGTCACTGCGGCTGATACTGTCCGTGCCGACAAAAAGATCGACGCATTTCTGCATGAACATTTTAACAGATATGACTATTACTGCGGAACAAAAAAAGATGATGCTTCATCTTCGAATTATCTTGAATATATGTTTCTGAAAGAGGATGAACAGCTTGATGATTTGACACTTCTTGCAGTACGCCGTCCATAGAAAAAAAACTTTACAGAGAAAGCTGTTTTGTATATATATTTATAACAGTGATTTTGATTTTTTCAGGAGGTTTATTATGGATATCAGCGGAAAAGTAAAATCTTATTTGGATAAAGGTGTTTCTGTATCAAAAAATGCTTTAGACAAAGGTGTTGAAGTTTCAAAAAAGGCTTTAGACAAAGCCGGGGCCGCTGTGCAGGATTTTAGTGATAAAAGTGTTGTCCGTATTGAGAAACATCAGTTTGAAACAAAACGTGAAGAAAAAATTAAAGACCTGGGAAAACTTGTTGCTGACAAGATTATAGGAGAAAAACAGGTTTCAGTTTCTGCAGAAGATTCTGATGTTTCTGCTTTAATTAGCGGAATAAAACATCTGAACGATGAAATTACAAAACGTGAAGCAGTTCTTGCCGAAGGAAACTAAAAAAAGTAAAAAAAGGGAAGAAAAGGAGTGGGAAGGTATTGACGAAAAAGGGGTGAGGTGATATATTCACTATCACCGTCGCAGAACAGAGCGACACGCTGTTTGAAAACAAAGGGAAGGAAAGAAAGAACAAGTAAGGTCAGCAGACGGGA
>JALNVF010000166.1 GCA_023231445.1 Treponema sp.
AATAACGCTTGTTACTACTGCAGTCGATACATTACTTGAGTCGGGAACAATGACAATTTCGGATATGGGGCTGTATACACTCGGAACAATACGGACCGAAACAGCAGCAGGAACACAAAACGGAGATGTCTGGTCGGTAAGCTGTTCGGGCGTAACACCCGGAACGTATTCTCTTATCGTCACGGGGACTCTGTCAGAAACGGCATGGTCTGCAGAAAAGACGATAACCATAACATATGCGGAAACGGAGTAAGCAGATGAAAAAAACAAAACATGTATTCATCAGACAAACAGTATATCTGATTCCATTCATTGTAATGCTTCTATTCTCCCTCACGTCATGTTCCGGTCTGTGGGGAACCAGCAACACGGAAAACAGCGGCACGCAGAACAAAACAGCATACGAAATACCCGTCACCGTCATCACCCCTTTTGCTTCAGATTCCCTGCAGGCATCCGGTTCGGAACGGACGGCAATTCCCGTTGTATCAGACAGTAATTTTCCGGTAAAAAAATATACCATAACAGCTGTCTGCGGAGATACTACAAAGACCGTATCCGTAACGACAGGAATCAGTACTACATCTTCTCTCAAAATAAACCTTACCGAAGGAACATGGATACTTACAGTACATGGGTATGAAACTACCGATGACGACGATACTTCTGTCATCTGCACCGGTACGGGAAGCGTGACCGTGGACGAAGACGGGAACGGCAGTGCGTCAATACAGACAACTCCTTCCGAAAACGGGAACGGGACAGTAAGTCTTTCATTCGCACCGGCCGGCAGTATAACGACTATTTTTTCCGCAAAAGCAGTACTGTATAAAAGCAGCGATGAAACGATTCCTGTAGAGACACAGACATTCACAAACGAAGGCAGTGCACTTTCCGGCACACAGACAATCAGTTTCAACGGCAATACTGTTCCCGCAGGTGAATACACTCTGGAATTTTTCTGCTACACGACCGTTACAATGGATGATAGTACCATCATATTCCGTCGTACCGAAACAGTGTACATATGGACAGGATTTATAACGAACGAATGGATCGAACACTTCACGCTTGCATCGGGAAAGACAGACACAGCATCATTATTTAAGACTCTGACGATTACGTCCGATATGATTTCAAATATTGATACGACATTTTCAAAGCTGGTCATATCCGGATCAAGCACCGAGGCGACACTCACAAGCAGCGACGCATTGTCATACACGTATCTGCACTATATGTGCGGCTCAGATGAAACGGCGATAAAACTCACCGTCTCGCTTACGGAAGGCAAGTCGGTTACTGTCACGGAAAAGGACGGCAGCACAACACTTTCACCTGCAATTACAAGCAGTACGGACAGCAGCGGCATAAAAGTATGGACGCTTACCTACCCCCTGTCTGAATCATCGTCATGCGATTACGTAACGGTATGCGTAACGGCACAGAACGGCATTGCGTCAAAAAATTACATCGTTACGTACGGACCGCTGTACGTGGACAATCAGAATGCAACAAATAATGCAAGTGACGACATCGGCAACGGAAGCAGCGAAGCACCGTATGCGACAGTTGCAAAGGCGATAAGCATGCTTACGTCCGCGAACGATACAGGCGCAGCGGACGTGAGTACGAACAGAATCGTCCTACTGAGCGACGTTACGACAAACACAAAAGATACGAATACCTCTCCTGCCGACGGCACGGAAAATAATAACAGTCTTGTTTCATTTACGAACGCAACATCGGATGCACCGCTCGTCCTCACGCTCGACGGCGGCGGCAGTTATTCGATGACGGCACCGGATTCCTGCCGCGTGCTGTACATCGGTAATGCGTATACAACAATAACGCTTACCGGCATAACGCTTACAGGGGACAGCACAAACACTACCATTAAACAGGGGGGGTGCGTGTACAATGCTGGTATACTCATTATGAAAGACGGGGCAACACTGAAGGGAGGAACGGCAAAATCAGGCGGCGGTATATATAACAGCGGTACGCTAACCATGACCAGTGGTACCATTACCGGCTGTATGGCAACAACTAATGGCAGCGGAGTATATGACGGCGGAACATTCAGTATATCAGGCAGTGCCGTCGTGGATGCGGAAAACAGCTCAAATGATGTATATCTCGCTTCCGAAAAAACGATAACTATTGCCGGAACACTTACGCCGGGGTCAAATACGATGCTGAAGAATGCCACTCTGTCTGCAGAAATTACGCCGCAGACAACAGCTGACGGAACAACAATACTGAAAAACAGTTCAGAACTGGACTATGTAACCATAAACAAATTTTTCCTTAATGTCGACAACAGGTGCCTTGTCCTTTCTGATGATAAAAAATCCGCAGCTATTGGGAAGTTAAGTATTCCTGTAACAATAGACGGAATGCCTTCAGCATTTTCTCTTTCTGCGACTTATGATTCAACCAAAAATACGGCAACAGCAACAATTACAATTAAAAAGGATACGACTGACATTGACATTTCAAAGGAACTTACAAGTTGGACTGTTACCGTACTTGACATTTTCAACAGAGAGACGGGAGCCACGTTAACAGGCGGGAAAGGAACAGCGCCGTATGTTATTTTAAAGTGGAGTGGTAGTTCCGGAACAATACTGTCCGACGCTACGTACAATCTTCTTGTTGAATTCACTTACGATGGTATTACATACAGTTCTACCTGTACCATAAAGAAATCATAGACAGGAGCATCAGGAACATGAAAAATATAAAAAAAATAAGAGTTTCAGGATCCGATATATTTGTTTTCAAAAAGAAAACGATACTAATGTCGCTCTGTCTGATTTTCGTACTGCTTGAATTCGGTTCCTGCTCGCAGCTTTTCAACACGCCCTCTTCAGGGAATAATTCTTCCGGGACAACCGGATATACGGGCTGTATATTCAAAATTTCCGTCACAACCCCCGATGGGTGTGTCTCTTCCGATATTCTTGGTACTACCGGTACAAAATCAGCTGTATCCCGGTCTGTATTCCCCGTTATTCCGACAAATTATAAGGCAAAAATATGGACAACAGGCAGTACAGTCCCTGACACGTGGATTTCCCCTGAATCCGGTACTAATCTTACCTTCAATTTCGGTTCGGTAGCAGCTGCGGCATATACGGTAAGACTCGGTTTTTTTACAGATAGTTCTGATGCTGCACCTTCTTTTTATGCAGATGGAACTGTTACCGTTACCAAGGGGCAGACAAGTGCGGACTGTACCGTCTCAATTCTGCCGGATAACTGTACGGCAGGCGACGGAACGACAACGACGGGAAGCATCAGCCTCGAATTGACAGATGAGGCAACTGAGATAAAATCGTTTTCAGCTTCGCTTGTTAATTCCTCTTCCACTACATTATTAACTGTTACGCAGAAAACCGGTGCGTCAGATTCGAGTACTTATGCTATTATCGGAACAGGTTTTCCTGAGGGAACCTATACGCTAAAAATATACGGGCTTGATTCTTCCGGAAATATCATTTACCGCTATCCTTCAGATGTTTTGTACGTGTGGCCGGGGCTTACGACGAATACGTGGTATTTGAACGATGACACTAAACCGGCAAGCCTTGATATAACGGAAGATATGTACAAAACAGCTTTAGCCACGACGATCTATGTATCGGAAAACGGCAGTGATACCGGTGACGGCGGATATTACAAGCCGTTTAAAACCGTACAGCACGCCGTTAATTGCTGCACCGATACTGCAATAAACGGAACAGATGGCACCGGCTATACGATCTACATCGACGGAAAAATTACTCTCAGCAGTAATTCCGATGACACTGATACAATAATGATAGACAACAGTAAAAAAATCACTTTTGCAGGCCTTAAAGGGGCAAGTACGGACATTATCGATGGCGGCAAAGCATATCAGATACTGACTGTTTCTTCGGGCAGTACGGTAACCATAGTAGATCTGATGTTGCAGAACGGTTATACCAGCGGTAACGGCGGATGTATCTCCAATGCAGGGACTCTGACGATAAACGGCAGTACTCTTACCGGCTGTACGGCAGTTAATGGCGGCGGTGTGTACAACAGTGGTACGTTAACTATGACCGGCGGTACTATTACCGGAAATACGGCATCGTCAGGAGGTTCCGGTGTATACAACAGCGGAACCTTCAATATATCCGGCAGTGCTGTTGTGGATGCAAATTCCAACGACGTATATCTGGCTGACGGCTGTGTCATTACTGTAACAGGGAATCTTTCTGAAACTACTGTGGCTGAAATAACAATGCAGTATCCTGTTCCCGGAGCGGAAGTTTTAGCTTTTAGCGGAGTGAGTGGAAGTGAAAATATCTGCGGACAATTTACCTACGAGAATGATAATACTGACGGAACAACCGACCCCGACGGCAGTACAACAATAAATGAAAACGACGGACGCAACTATGCACTACATTACGGCAGCAGCAGCGGAATTCTGACCTGCGACAGATTCTATGTAGAGGGAAATAACAGCACAGAGTTGACAGAAAGCGGAACCGGAACACAGACACAATCGGACACAACCGGCTCTCCGGACTATGCGGACGGTTCGAAACAGAAACCGTTTGCAGGTGTGCAGAAAGCAGCGAGTCTGATTTCCACTTTTCCGTCCGCTGCTGACCCCACAGGCGGGTATACCATTTACATAGACGGAACCGTCAGCCTCAGCAGCACGATAAATATCAGTACGAAAAAGAAACTTACGCTGGAGGGTATGAGCGGTTCCGGTACAGATATACTGAACGGCGGCCATACTAGTGGTGGAACAGATGGCTGCCAGATACTGAATATCGCATTGGGCAGTACCGTGACGATGGAAAACCTGACGCTGAAGAACGGATACAGCAGCGGTAACGGCGGGTGTGTGTACAATGCAGGCACGCTGACAATAAGCAGCAGCAACATAAAAAATTGTACAGCGAAATACAGCGGCGGAGGAGTATATAACAAAGGTACGTTCAATATGTACAACAGTACGATCAAATCATGCAGTGCTAACCCCGGCGGCGGCGTATATAATTATAGCGGAAAGTTCAATATGTACAGTGGTACGATCGGTGGAACGACTGATGCTGACGGTAATAAAGCTTCATCCTACGGCGGCGGCGTGTTCAACTACTTGGGTGGAACGTTTAATTTTTCAGGCGGGACCATTTCCCATAACACGGCAGACGGAAACGCAGGCGGTATAGATAATAACGGAGGAACTGTTAATATAACAGGCATAACCTGTACTATAAGCGGGAATATTTCTAAAGGGACAGGTGGCGGTATAAATAATTATTCAGAAAAAACTACTGATTATCCGGGAAAGATTATCATGAGTGCCGGTACCATAAGCGGCAATACTGCTGCAACTTCAGGCGGCGGAGTCAATATGGAATCAGGTAAATTCAACATGTCCGGAGGTACTATCGGCGGGACGGATGCCGATGACATCAACAAAGCATCGGACGGTAGTGGCGGTGGGGTCAATATCCAAGCCGGAGAAGACGTCGGTACCGATAAAACAGCAACTCTTACTATGTCGGGCGGTACCATCATCGGGAATACCGCAACTTATGGCGGCGGAGTCAATATCTGTTCGGGAGGTACATTCAAGATGTCCGGCAGTGCCGTCGTCGCATCAAACAACGACGTGTATCTGACAACCGGCAAATATATTACTATAGCCGGTACCCTTTCTCCGGTAAGCAATACAACTGACTCATCCAGTCTGTCTGCGGTCATTACGACGCCGGAAACAGCATCAAGCTATACGACTGGTACCCAAGTACTGACGTTGTTAACTTCGGGCAGCTGGGACGAGTGTAATTATTTCGGTCTTTCACG
>JALNVF010000167.1 GCA_023231445.1 Treponema sp.
CGCAGCAAAACAAGTTTCATAACACTCCTCCTGTAAAAATGATCGACTAGTTAGATTTCGCTAACTAGTCGATCATATATTCCTACTCTGCAATTGTCAACCATGACGCCGAAGAAACGTTCAGGCAATCCGAGCAGCGCATGGTGTATCATATACTGCTGTCTATCACTGCCGGCGTAATTACCATTTATTACAGAAAATCAATTCTGCTGAAATCAATTTTCCCTTCACCGTCGACAAGCTCCCCGTCTGCAAACACCGCTTCGATTTTTCCGATGAACATTTCGTGAGAGCCTGTCACAATCGAACCGGCGACCGTACATTCTATCTGAACCGGACAGTCCACCAGATTTACGGTAAAACACCCTGATTCCTTTATAAGATGATACGAATAGCGTGACGGTACAATCCCCACCATCACCATAGGTTATTAATACTACATATTATTAGTAACACTGTATCAGTATTTTGTCAAAACAGGAATAACTCCTACCAGCTTCCGCAGAAATCACCGGAAAACAACAGTCCCGTCTCAGGACGCCGGGACTGTTGTTCCCTGAAGGTATTACAGCCGGAATTTCATCCGGCTCAATGAATACAGATCCATACACAATACCGTAATCTGTATTACTTACCGCATTCACCTTCATACGAATGATCATGACAGACAGAACCGCTTGAAACAAGTTTCCCTGCAAGATATGCCGTTACTGCATCAGCAGCGGCACCGGCAGCACCTGTTACGACCGCGATATTCTTTTCGTTAAATAAGTCGACTGCACCGCCGCCCATACCCCCGGAAATAATAACCGACACGTTCTTTTCTGCAAGAAAAACAGGCAGAAATCCGGGTTTATGCCCCGGATTGGGAATATATGTTTTTCCCGTTATCTGTCCGTTTTCCGTCTGAAACAGTGTAAACCCTTCACAATGTCCGAAATGCGGGGATACCGACTCCCCGTCACTTGCTACTGCAATAATTTTCATCACTTACCTCCTGAATATTTTTCTACAATCAGATTCCATATTTCCCGTACCGCCTTCCCGGCCGCAGACCGCGAATACCGGTCTATTGTTTTTCCGCTGTTCACCGCCCTCAGGACCGTTGTATCAAACGGTATTCTGCCGGTAACAGGGATCAACTGGTCTTTACAATAAGACTCTATAACTTCCGTATTTTTCAGATTGATATCGTATTTATTGATGCAGACGGTAAGATCTATATTGAGAAGCCTGATAAGATCAACAATCCGCTTTAAATCATGTATCCCCGATTCCGTCGGTTCCGTTACGACAAGTACAATATCCGCACCTGCAAGCGACGCCATAACAGGGCATCCCGTTCCGGGAGAACCATCAATAATTGTAAAACTGCTGTCGGGAACTTCCTCTGAAAGCTGCTTTTTCACGGCAGCCACGAGTTTGCCGCTCGTACCGGATCCAGCAGTAAGTCGTGCCGTCGAAAAAACAGAACTTTTATTACGGTAGAGAGAAAGCGTACCGGCAGGACTGACCACCATCCGAACAGCCTTCTGCGGACACATCCTTTCACACACACCGCATCCTTCACATTCATACTGATCGACCGTTCCGCTCCGGATCGCTCCGAACCGGCAGTATTTTTCGCACAGGCCGCATCCGGTACATTTTGTACCATCAATTACAGCTTTTCCGAGAGCTGTATACGGATTCTCTTTAATTTTTTTCATACGGCGCATCATATACTGCAGATTCGGTGCATCAACATCACAATCGGCACACGAACGACAATGGCTTAAACTGATAAAGGCCCCCGCTACTGTCGTTTTTCCGGTTCCGCCCTTCCCGCTCAGTATAAGAAGCTGTTTCATTTCTGCGCCTCCTGCTGAATCTGCGTGAGCAGTTTCCGGAATAAGTCCCGGTACGAATCTTTTTCCCGGACTGCAATTCTTCCCTCCGAATTAAGTCTGCCAAGCGATGCTTCAAAAGGTATCCGGACCAATACCGGAATATGATGTTTTTTACAGAAAGATTCTGCAGGATTTCTGCCGTTAATATTTTTATTAATCACCACACCGCATTTTTTACCGAAGAGCGTCACGAGTTCGTAGACAGTTTCCAGATTCTGCACACCAAATACAGTAGGTTCTGCAACAAGCACACAGAAAGACGCTGAACGGATGCTTTCCATCACCGAACAGGCGCTGCCCGGCGGACAGTCAATAATCACAGTCCCGTCTTCCGGCAGTCTTCTGGTAAGTGCTTTTATGACCGGCACACCGGACACTTCTCCCGTATTGAGACACCCCGAAAAAAAACGGACAGAATCAGAAACACCTTCATCAACCGTACCGATGTTTTTATCCCGTTCTCTGAGTGCCTTTTCAGGACAGACAAGTATGCAGCCTCCACAGGAATGGCACATTTCTTCAAAAACAATAATTTTATTTTTTACACAGGCAAGCGCATGCCAGGCACAAAGGTCAGTACATTTATGACAGCCTGAACATGATCCGGCAGAAAATTCCGGAACCGGTACCGTTACGGGAATACTTGTCATCGGCTGCGGCTTAAAAAAAAGCTGTCCGTCGGGTTCTTCAATGTCACAGTCGGCATATACGGCATGTTCTGCTGCACAGGCAAGATTCACCGATACAAACGTTTTGCCGGTACCGCCTTTTCCGCTCAGTACCGCAATCCGCATTACGCATTACTCCTGTGATTATGAAAACCCGGATGAACAGAAGCAAGGACAGGCAGTTTTCCCGCAGCACAATCAAGAACATTTGTAGAAACACTGCCGCTTTCTGCGGTATACAGTATAATGCCTGCAGCCTCAAGAACTTTGGCGGCATTTTCTCCGCAGCGGAATGTAATAACAGCCTGAACTTTGTCATCGACGACAGCCTGTGCGGCTTTTATTCCAGCACCGCCGGAAGCATCGGCACCAGGATTCGGAAGAACTGTATAAGACTGATCCTCCGTATCATATATACTAAAAAAAGGTGCGCGCCCGAACGAAACAGACACCGCTGTCTCAGGCATTTTTTCATCTGCCGGTACTGCTATTCTCATATATACTCCTGATATGAGCATATGCTCATATCAGGAGTATACTATCAATATTACTGGCATATGTCAATAATCATTTCTTTACGGCTGCTTCTTTTGTTCTATTTTATCTTTAATTTGTGCAAGTATTGAATCAAACGCAGCCCGGTTCTGCTGTTCACCTGTCCGGATACGGCAGCTCACCGTTCCGGCAGCCTGCTCACGATCCCCAAGAATGAACATGTACGGAATCTTCTGTTCCTGCGCTGTACGGATTTTCTGCTTCATGTTTTCATCACTCACATCAATATCAGCACGTATTCCCGCAGCACGAAGTTTCTGCCATACGGAACGGGCATAGCCGTCAAAGTCGTGCCCCACCGGAATTACCTGTACCTGCGTCGGGCAGAGCCATACCGGAAACAGACCGCCGTAGTTTTCAATCATAACACCGAAAAAACGCTCAAGCGATCCGAGCAGTGCACGGTGTATCATGTACGGCTGCTTTTCATTCCCGTCCCGGCTGGTATACGTAAGTCCAAAACGTTCCGGCAGGTTAAAATCGAACTGTATTGTCGAAAGCTGCCATTCGCGTCCGAGAGAATCTTTTACCTTAAGGTCTATCTTAGGTCCGTAAAATGCTCCGCCGCCCTCGTCGACTTTATACGGCAGTCCTGCTGCAACGATTGCATTCCGGAGAGCTTCTGTTGCCGCATTCCACTTTTCGAGCGCTCCCACACATTTGCCTTCCGGCCGGGTAGAAAGATATGCGCTTACATCAGTAAAGTCGAATGACTTAAGCATATACAGACTGAAGCGGAGCACTTCCGCAATCTCGCTGTCCATCTGCTCCGGTGTACAGAAAATATGAGCATCATCCTGCGTAAAACCGCGTACACGCGTAAGTCCGTGCAGTGTACCTGATTTTTCATAGCGGTATACCGTACCAAGTTCAGCCCAGCGGAACGGAAGTTCACGGTAGGAATGTTTACTGTTCTTATAAATCATAATATGGAACGGACAGTTCATCGGCTTGATGTAGTAATCAGTGCTGTCTATCTCCATCGGGCTGTACATACTCTCCCGGTAAAATCCAAGATGACCGGACGTTTCCCACAGCCAGCTTCTGCCGATGTGCGGTGTAAAAACAATTTCATACCCGTTTTTGTAATGTTCCTCGCGCCAGAAGTTCTCAATGGCAACACGCATGCGGCCGCCCTTCGGATGCCAGTAGCAGAGCCCTGGCCCCGCATCCTCGTGGAACGAAAACAGGTCAAGTTCTTTCCCGATAATACGGTGATCCCTTTTTTTTAACTCTTCAAGATGTGCAAGATATTCCTGCAGTTCTTTACTTCCGCTGCATACTACCGCAACTATACGTTGAAGTACCGGCTTTGTTTCGTCACCTTTCCAGTATGCTCCCGATACCGACAGCAGTTTGAAACAATTCCGGTCGATCATGCCGGACGAGGGAATCAAACCGCTGCCGCACACATCAGTATAACCGTCGACGACACATACCGTGAACGGCTCCGTACCGCTCGTTTCAGAAATACATTCTGCCTTGTACGGTTCATTTCTGAACAGTTCAAGAGCTTCTTCCATGGATACGGTACGCAGCTCTATAGGAATGTTACGCGTAATAAGCGACTGCATTTCCTTTTCAATCCGCGGCAGATCGCTGTCGGCCAGCGTCTTTCCCGGATCAACGTCGTACGTAAAACCGTCTTCCGTAAGAATTCCTGCAGCTGTCTTTGCATCCGGATAGAGATTCCTGACAGCAGCGGCCATAATGTGCGGCAATACAGCACGCACTTCCTGTAATGAGATTTTTTCAGCCATAACACGTACCCCGTATGGTGAAACAGAAACACAAAGGACGAGACGTCATACTGACATCCCGCGGTACCACCTTCTTTCGCAGAAGACCGCATGTCCTTCTGCGCACTCGGCTCCCCCTTGACGCGGGGTAACGGCACAGCATACCGGGTATCTGCGGACGGAATTACTTCCTGATACCTTTCAGTGTGCAGCTCGGGAGTGGTTTTCGGACGGCAGATGCCGCGGGCGGAGCGCCGTTTTCTTTCGGTGAATTTCTCTCACCCGGAACAGCACGCTGTTCCGGAAATTCTCTCTGTACCGCAGGGGAAACCTACTCTTCTCCTTCAATGCTTTTATCTGTACGCCGGAAAACCGGCGTAATTACCATTTATTACAGAAAATCAATTCTGCTGAAATCAATTTTCCCTTCGCCGTCGACAAGCTCCCCGTCTGCAAACACCGCTTCGATTTTTCCGATGAACATTTCGTGAGAGCCTGTCACAATCGAGCCGGCGACCGTACATTCTATCTGAACCGGACAGTCCGCCAGATACGGGGCTTTCACGTTCCTCCCCGGGAGCAGTTTTGCACCGCAGGCAGTAATCTTATCCCCGTCACGTTTACTGTGACTGCCAAGATAGTCGAATATCTGCTTATATTTTTTGTCCACCAGATTTACGGTAAAACACCCTGATTCTTTTATCAGATGATATGAATAGCGTGACGGCACAATCCCCACCATCACCATAGGAGGATCATAGCTGCAGTTCCCGCAGTATGCCACTGCAAGAACGTCGCTCTCCCCGTCGTTTCCGCAGCAGGAAACAAGGACCTTCGGAGAAGGCTGCAGGGCAGAACGAATTTGTGCTGAAACTTTTTCCATATTTTCCCCTTAAAAATAAAACAGGATAATGAACAAATGCTCATTACCGGTACACTAGCAGAGTTACCGGTATATGTCAATTACGCAAACCTGACAGCCGTCA
>JALNVF010000168.1 GCA_023231445.1 Treponema sp.
CGGAGCAAAAATCACCATACGGCCTTCGCACGCAAGATACAGCGGCTCAAGACCGAGCATACCGCATACACCTTTTACCTCGCCGCTGACCGGAATATTCTTCTGTTCCAGAACTATTCCGACGCTGCTCTGATGCGCAATTTCGTACAGGACGGTACCGACGCCTCCCCGGGTTGCGTCGCGGATAACGTGGATGTTTTTCGTCGCCGAAAGAACGCTCTGTACTGTTCCTGCCAGCGGTGCACAGTCGCTCGTAAGCCGCTCAGCGGTAATGTCGAACTTATTACGGGCCAGCAGAATTGCGCAGCCGTGCCGTCCGATGTCCCCTGTAACGATGACAACATCTCCCGGTTTTGCAGAAGCACCGGCAGTGTGTACACCGTCCATAACGCGTCCGATTCCAGTCGTCGTAATAAAAACGCCGTCGACCTGCCCCTTCCCGGCAACTTTCGTATCGCCTGCAACGATTTTTATTCCGGCTTCCTTCGCCGTCTTTTCCATAGCAGATGCAATCTCGTCGAGTTTTGCAACGGGGAATCCTTCTTCAATGACAAACGCACACGAAAGATACAAAGGAACAGCCCCCATGCACGCAAGGTCATTTACCGTGCCGCATATTGAAATCTTCCCGATATTGCCCCCGGGAAAGTCGACGGGAGAGACGATAAAACCGTCCGTTGTAAACGCAAGTTTTCCTGCAGGAAAATCGAGAACTGCAGCGTCGTCAGCAGTCAGGTCGGGATTCTCAAAGTGTTTTTTAAAAATTGTTTCTATCAATTCGTTAGTTTCTTTTCCGCCGCCGCCCATGGCGAGTGTAACAACATCACTGTTCATATTTTCTCCATTTTAATCTGTGTTGCAGCGCCGTATTTATAATAAGCGGCGCAGGCTCCTTCGCCCGATACCATACACGCTCCCACCGGATGTTCCGGCGTACACGCAGTACCGAAGCACGAACAGCCGTCGGGACTGCATTCGCCACGCAGAACGTCACCGCAGCGGCATGCCGGGTTCGGTTTCCCCGTGATTTTCGGAAGCGTATATTTTTTACGTGCATCAAACGATATATACGAATTATTTAAATTCAATCCCGACTGCGGGATTATACCTATACCGCGCCATTCGGCGTCAACAGGAATCATTGTTTCTTTCATTAATTTAAGCGCATTCACGTTGCCTTCGTCTGTTACGACTCGGGGATAACAGTTCCGGAAGAACGGTCTGCCCTTCTGTATTTCATTAACAATGACGGCAAGTGCGGTCAGTATTTCTCCTGCGGTAAATCCCGTTACCACGCCTGATACGCCTTCTTCACGAAGCCTTTCATATATCCTTGTTCCGGTAATAACACTGACGTGCCCCGGATACAGGAACGCATCCGCAGAATCTTTGAGGGCAGCATAGGCGTTGTCCATTGTTTTGTTTGCGGTAAGCAGTGAATAATTCGACAAACCCTGCCTTTCTGCCTGCCGCACCGCAATGCAGCTTGCGGGTGTCGTAGTTTCAAACCCGACGGAAAGAAACACAACCTGTTCATCGGGATGAGACACGGCGTACACGACGGAATCAAGCGGCGAATAGACAACCTCGATATGTGCGCCTTTCGTCCGTGCTCCTGCCAGACTCATTTCCGTTCCCGGAACGCGGACCAGATCACCGAACGTTGTGATTGTGCAGTTGTATTTGAGCGCGAGCATGACAGCCTCGTCTATAAAACCAGTGGGCGTTACGCATACCGGACAGCCGGGTCCTGAAATAAGGCGTATGGATTCCGGCAGCACGTTCCGTATTCCCAGCCGGAATATTTCATGCGTATGCGTGCCGCACACTTCCATAATGCGCAGCGGACGGCCGCCGTATGATTTCAGTATTTTTTCCGCCGCCGCAGCAGCACTGTCTTTTGTACTTTCTGCCATCAGTCCAGCGCTCCCATTATTTTTTCAGTCTCCTGCGCATCATCCGAAGTGATTTTCGCAATAGCCATCCCTGCATGAACCATGACGTAATCTCCCGGTTCAAGATCATTCAGAAGTTCGGCCGATACAGTACGCTGTGCTCCCGTCGCGTCTACCACAGCCGTACCGTCCTGCACTTTCACTACTTTAGCAGCAAGCCCTACACACATACACACCTCCAGTTTAAAAAAGACAGAAAATCATAAAAAAAAGAAACCCCTTTCTGCAATGGACAGAAAGGGGGCTTATGTATCGTATATCAGGTATGAACGCCGCCTTCCTGCTCGGAAATTCCTTGCAGTCAGAATATAGTGCCGGAGTGACCCTGTATCCGCGGAAAGGCAGCTGCATTGAAACATCCGGTATTATTTCAGTATACGGCAACAAAAGAGAAAAGGCAAGCTGATACAGAATGCCCTACCGTGCCGGAGCCGTATGAATGCCGGCAATCAGTTTTTCATCAACACCGAAGCCGCGCAGTGTTTCACACAACTGTACGTCGTTTTCCACCCAGTAATCAGGGAGCAGACCATCCTCCGGGTCGTATTCAAAATCCTTTTCACGAGACCAGTTCGATGTCCCACACGGAATTACAACAACGGCTTTTGAATTGGGCAGTACATAGCGAAGCGGATCGACAGAAGATATAAGTCCCTGTGTGTTTTCTCCCACGACAATTGTATTTTTGTACGGACGCAATTCTCTGTAAAAAGAATCACAGGCCGAAGCTGTCCAACAGTTCACAATAAGTATAATCTTTCCTTTAAAAGAATTACATGAAGAAGGCATTACCAATTCTTCCGGCGAATACTGACTTGATATCAAAAAATATTTTTCAGGCTTTTCCCTGCTGTATGAAATAATTCTATCAAGCATACCAGAATCACAGTTTTCTGATACTGGAACATACTTTGCTTTCATTGCGTACTTCTCCGCCTGCAAAACTGCAGGAGAGAACAGTGTCGTGTATCCACAGGAAATATAATCTTCCTCCTGCTCTTTTCCGCCTTCCGGCAGATACAGACATCTGTTCGTAAGACCGCTTAAAAACCGCAGACTGTAGGAACAATCTCCACCTGTATTAGCTCTCAAATCAATAACAATAATATCCTTATCCTGTTCATCTTTTCCCGACTGAGCAAAAGCTTCAAGTGCGTCTTTCTGCCCGTTTTCAGAATACGGTTCAAACGAACAGATACGATAAAACACCTGACTGCCGTTTTCTATTTTGTACGTACTGTTCATGTATGTAGTATACCATTCACGCGGTGTCAGTTTCTGTATACTTTTCCTGCCCTCTGAATTTTCAACACATACATCGATTTCATCAGGTTTGGTCACTGCAAGCGTACCGACAAGAAATTCATTTCCGGCGCTGCTGTATACGGGAAAAAGCTGTTTTTCTGACGCATACACTTTCCAGCCTGTCTGAACGATGGTTCCGATTGAATTCACCGCGGAAAGAGAACCTTCATCTGTTTTTCGGACCTGAATACCGGTCGAAAAAAAGTATCTGCGCGGCGTAAAATTCGAGTAAACTCCGTCGGCGCGCATAAAACCGATATGTCTGTCGGGTATGCCGGAAAGATCTTTCGCAATGACAATCTGGAACTGGCCGTATGTCATTTCTTCTGATTCCCTGCACTCTTTCCGCATACGCGCAAACGCCTTCTCAAAATCAAATATGTGTTCCTGTTCCATACGGTCGTAAAACACATAGCCTGTTTTAAAAACATATTCAAGTGTACCGATATCCTGCATCATCTGCGCGACGGACAGATTCTTTACCGGATTTTCAGTCGAAAAATCAAGTTCGCGGTATTGAACAGGGACAAAACTGACAAGCCTGTTTCCTGAACGCGGCATTCCCGCACACGAGACAAGCAGCGGTTCAAAAAAAAACAAAAACACACACGTTTTAAAATACTTGTACATTACACATCTCCGTAAAACATATATACTTTTTTCAGACTGTTATTTCAACAGCAAACGCTTCATACGGCCTTACACATTCCACGGGAGGCTCAGAACCGGTGTAGTTCGAAATGAGTATCTTCCCTGCCCTGTATTCTGCAGGGATGGAAACAGCAACCGTCCTGCCGGTAAAATTGCAGACTACCAGTATAGAACAGGCATCAAGTGTCCGTGTATATACGAACAACTCCCTGCTGTCCGGCATGAGCAGTTCGAATCTGCCGTACACAACAGTCAGGTCCGTATGACGCAGATGTATAAGCTGCCGGTAAAAGCTGAAAACCGAGTCCGGATCAGTAATCTCTGCTGCAGCATTTATTTCTTTATACGAAGAATTTACTTTTATCCATGGTCTGCCTGTCGTAAAACCTGCATTTTCTGAAGCATCCCACTGCATGGGTGTACGTGCATTATCGCGGCTTATCTTCCGGAGTGTCTTCAGTGCATCCTGCGGCGGCAGACCACTTTTTATCATCTCGTTGTAATCATTACAGCTGGCCAGATCACGGTAATCGGTAATTGACGAAAACTTAACATTTACCATACCAAGTTCTTCACCCTGGTACACATACGGTGTTCCCTTCATAAAAAAAAGACAAAGTGCAAGCATCTTAGCACTTACAACACGGTATTCGCTGCTGTCGTTACCGAAACGCGAAACAGACCGGACCTGATCGTGATTTTCCCAGTAAAGGGTATTCCATCCTTTTCCTTCAAGACCGTTCTGCCATTTGGCAAAAATCTGTTTCAATGCGGCTAAATCAAGCGGTGCAGCTTTCCAGTTGGATGCCCGGCACGGTTTTCCAAGATTTACATGTTCAAACATGAAAAGCATGTTCAGCTCATGGCGGTCATACCCCGTATATTCGAGCGCGTTACTCAGTTCGGAACTGGCACCTTCGCCGACAGTCATCCAGTCAAACTTTGAAATAACGCGGCTGTTCATTTCACGAAGAAATTCATGCACGCGCGGACCGTTGGCTGCATACGGGGCAAATTCTCCGTACCGGTACTGTTCGGATACGCACGGATTCGTTCTGCCGTCGGGAAAACGCTGATTCTTGCTTATCATCGTAATCACATCCATACGGAAACCGTCGATTCCTTTATTACCCCACCATGTCATCATATCGTACACTTCACTGCGTACTTTTTCGTTTTCCCAGTTTAAATCAGGCTGTTTTCTGCTGAACAGATGAAGATAATACATATCTGTTGTTTTATCATATTCCCATGTGCTTCCGCCGAAAACAGCACCCCAGTTGTTCGGAGGTGTACCGCCGGAAGACGGGTCTCCCGGTGTTCTGCCGCTGCGCCATATATAATAATCCCGGAACGGATTATCTTTACTTTTCCGGCTTTCAACAAACCACTTATGCTCGTCGCTTGTATGATTAACAACGAGGTCAAGAACAATGCGTATGTTTCGTTTATGCGCTTCTGCTGCCAGCCGGTCAAAATCTGCCAGTGTGCCGAATTCGTCCATGATATCACGGTAATCGCTTATATCGTATCCGTTGTCGTCGTTCGGGCTTTTGAAAACAGGACACAGCCAGATGATATCTATCCCCAGTTCTGTAAGATAGTCAAGTTTACTGCATATACCGTTCAAATCACCGATGCCGTCATTATTACTGTCGCAGAAACTGCGCGGATAAATCTGATAGACAACTCCCTCTTTCCACCACGTACGTTCTTCATGTATCATAGCCAGTCAGTATACGCAATCTTCTATAAAAAGTAAATATTTTTACTTGTTACGCACAACTGTCATATATTCCCAGTATAAAAGTGAATTATATCATATTTTATTCAGCATATACATTGCTGCAGCACTCTGTCCAAGGGCTATTCCGCCGTCGTTTGCCGGAACCAGGCTGTGC
>JALNVF010000169.1 GCA_023231445.1 Treponema sp.
AAGATGGTGGAATTTCTGTTTTAAATAGAGGTTTTTCTAAATCTAAAAGGAAGTGGCAGGAAGCAGAGGGAAAAGCGTATTTTGTTAATTCTGCTACTGAAGGTTTCCTGAAAGTTTCTTTCTTTGGACCCTTTTATGGATCATATGTTATTTTCGATTTAGAACAAAAAAATTATCAATACGCCTTTGTCTCAGGGCCGAATACATCTTATTTGTGGTTGCTTGCGAGAACACCAGAGGTAACCGATGAAGTAATAAAAAAATTTGTTAAAAAATCTCAAGAGCTTGGTTTTAATACTGAAAATATAATTTGGGTCGAGCAGCAATAAAGATATATTGAGAGAAAAGAACAAGAAATTATTTTTCAGCACTGCTTTTATTCATCTCCACTTGATTCTTTCCCGACGTTAAAAACGTCCAGTAATTTATTTTTTATCCCGTTCTGATACAGAGATGGGAACAAGGATATTTTACGTGGACATTTTACGTCAAGGGTCTGTTTTTTTGTGAAATGTCGCGCAATTATCCACTTTCATCTGTCGAAGTTTTCCAAAAGAGCAAACACCTGAGGCCTGTCCACTCTTTCTCCACCCCTGTGTTTTCGCTCCAGAGAAGATTAAAGTTGCAGATTTTAAAAATGCCATTTCCCAGGTATATTTAGAACTTTTCTATTAGCTTATTTAAATGAACATAAACTAAAAATAGTGAATACTCTGGATCATAATTATATCAAAAAGATATAATTCATGTGGATTGAAATTTGTTCTCCATATGAAATCTATACATTTCACAATACAATTTAATATTTAAAAGGATATATTATGCCTATAAAAAAGAAAACGTTTAACGCCCCTCCAAAAAAATATCAACCGAAGGGGCTTACTGTTCTCTTTGAAGATCATGATATTCTGGTTGTAGATAAAATAAATGGTCTTTTAACAATAAGCACTGACAGAATAAAAGAAAATACAGCTTATTACTATTTAACTGATTACGTAAAGAGAGGCGTTCAAAAATCAACAAACAAAATATTTATTGTGCACCGCCTCGATAGAGATACTTCAGGAATTCTAATTTTTGCAAAAAATGAGCATGCTAAACACTTTCTTCAAGACGAGTGGCATGAATTTACCAAAAAGTACTATGCTGTAATTCATGGAACGTTATCGAAACCAGAAGGAATAATCACTTCATATCTTGCAGAGAATAGTGCTTACAAAATGTATTCCGTTAAGGATCCAGAAAAAGGAAAGCTTGCTAAGACCGGGTATAAAGTCCTGAAAGAATCAAAAAAATACAGCCTGCTTGAAATAGATCTTCTTACCGGGAGAAAAAATCAAATTCGGGTTCATTTTGCGGAAAAAGGGTTTTCCGTAGTTGGAGACAAAATGTATGGGGAAAAGGACAAGAACAAAGGAATTAAGAGACTTGCACTGCATTCAGCGTCCTTAACCATATTACATCCCGTTACAAAAGAAAAAATGACCTTTGAAACACCGCTTCCTGCTTATTTTAAATCCCTTATGAAAAGTTAATATAGATTATTTTTTTCGTATTACATATTTTTCATAAAATATTGGTTCATTGAATAATATTGTATTTCTTTGATATTCAAGGCACAGGAGAAAATTTATTAAAGCCATGTTTGATATCGGAGTTTATCGTTTAGCTCCGAGGGTACTTTTTTGACTGTAACGAGGGATCGCGAAAGACTGACTATTCAAGGTACCCATCTGTAAATGTTAGCTGTCCGCCAGCCTGATTTGTAACAGTTGCACGCTGACGATGTTTTCCCTTTACCAGCGGACGTCCCCTGGGCAAGAGACACACAGTTCTCTGTTGGGCTATTAAAATAAACATGAGGAAATATGCTATGGAATCAAAAAAAATAGTTGTAATAGGCGGCTCTGCCGCAGGTGCCAAGGCCGCAGCCAAAGCCAGAAGGCTTAATGAATTTGCGGAAATTACCCTTGTCCAAAAAGCGCCCGATCTTTCCATGGCTTCGTGTGGCTATCCATACTATGTCGGCGGCGTTTTTAATGACCGCAACCTTTTGCTCTGTACACCAACCGGTGTCCCCCGTGATCCAGCCTTTTTCGACAAGGCCAAGGCGATTAAAGCACTGGTGGAAACAGAGGCCCTGTCAATTGATCGTAAAAAGAAACAAGTCGTTTGTCGCGATGTCAACACCGGCAAAGAACAGATTCTTTCGTATGACAAGTTGATCATCAGCACCGGGGCAAAGCCCAACATGCCACCAATCCCTGGCATTGAGCTTGACGGTATCACCAACCTCCTGAGTATGGCAGATACTGATTACCTGCGGCGTATCCATGACGAAAAAAAAATCAAACAGGCGGTGGTCATCGGCGGTGGTTTGATTGGAGTTGAGACCTGCGAGGCACTGCGTCTCTCGGACATCGAAGTTACAGTTGTCGAGGCGCTTGACCAGGTTTTGACGTTCCTCGACTGGGATCTGGCCCATCTGGTTGAAAACTATATGCGCAGTAAAGGAGTGCGGTTTTTAACCTCCAATGGAGTGAAGAAATTCATCGGTGAAGACGGCAAACTCACGGGTGTTGAACTCGCGGATGGGACGATTGTCGACTGCAGGCTTGCCATCATGGCAATCGGCGTACGCCCCAACAGCGATCTCGCCAGAACTGCCGGCCTTTTAACCGGTAAATTTGGAGGCATTACCGTCAACCAGTACATGCAGACCTCTGACCCCGATATTTATGCCGCCGGTGACTGTGTTGAGATCCCCAATCTTATCAGCGGTGAGCCAGTTTTTGCCCCAATGGGTGATCTTGCCAACCTCGAAGGCCGGGTGGCCGGAGAAAATGCCGTCAATGGCGATTGCGTTACCTTTCCCGGCACCATGCACACTGGAATCTGCAAGATTTTTGATTTTGCTGCCGGCTCGACCGGTTTGTCCACCAAAGCCGCCGAGCGCATGGGTCTGACGGATTATCAGACAGTGGTCAATGCCAGTCCAGATAAACCAGGGTTCATGGGCGCGAAAATTCTTGTGTCGAAAATGCTGGTCAGCACCAGAGACCAGCGCATCCTCGGCTATCAGTGCGTGGGAGCGGGCGATGTCAGTAAACAGATTGCCACCGCTGCCATGGCTATCAAAGGCAAGTTAACGGTTGAAGACCTGATCAATATCGATCTGCCTTATGCACCATCGTTTTCTCTCGCCATCGACCACTTTATTGCTTCGGCCCATATTATGCAGAACAAACTCAAGGGCCGAATGACGGGGATCTCAACTACAGAGGTATGGAATAAAATAGAGAACGGCGAACAACCATACTTTCTGGACGGCCGCAGCCCGGGGGAATATGAAGAGATGCACCTCGGCATCGGCGAGCATCTCATTCCCATTGGTGCCCTGCGTTCCCGCCTGGACGAGCTTCCGGCAGACAAAAATACAGAAATTATCTGCTTCTGCAAGGTATCGCTTCGCGGGTATGAGGCGGAACTTGTCCTCCGGGCTCACGGATATACAAACGTCAAGGTTATGGAGGGAGGTATCATGGCCTGGCCGTATCCCCGTAAAAAATGAGGCGTTGAACAGGAAAGAGATGCGGGCAAAGACTGAGAGCTGCAGCACCGGGAGCGTATCCCGTGTCATTATCCTTATCCCGAAGAGGCTGCACTGAACTGGTTCAGTGCAGCCTCTTCATTTATGAGTCCCTCGATGGGATAGTTTTCGATTTTTTATCGTATTACTCTTAACAGGGGGGCCGCAGAGGGCAACATTGATATCAGAAAAGATGTTCCTCATCGTCACGGGAGCATTCTATCGATGCCACTGGAGCAGATTGCCTGCGGCAGCTTTTTGTAAGATGCTTAAGGTCTCAGGATCGTTGAATAATTTTTTACATAAACTGCATTTACGATACGTTACAATATCTCTTGATTTCATTCCGACATACGAGGCGATGGGAGTTATGCCCATGGTGCGAATACAGTTATAAAGAATATTGTTTTCGCTTCTGGTCAACAGCTGGTCCACTGACCAGTCGTTCAGGCTCCCCAGTCGGAAAAAGTTGGTGGAACTGAAATGGCTGCCCGCATCACAACAGGCATACATGGTCAGGTCCGGGGCAAGGTAGGGATTCATCTGGCAGCAATTGTCCTGGTAATCGGTGAAAAGAGGCTGCTGGATGAAGTTCTCCGCCCGCCCTGCATAGATAACCGGCTCTGGAAAAAACTTAACGTTATTGTCCCGCAGATACTGCTCGAAAGGCTCATCCAGTTCTGAAAAATCAGTCACAAAAGAGATAAAAGAATCAACTCCTGCTTCCTGACAGGCTTCTGTTGCATAAAGCACCTGCTGCTTCGGTACATGCTGCTGATGCCACCTGCTGTAGCTCAGGCGCAGCTGGCAAAGACCGGATTGCTTGAGCAAGTGCATTTTTTCTCTGGCCTGTTCGGGTGTTTTAGCCCAGGAACTGTTGGTTACCACCCGGGTATATATCTTTTTTTCGGAACAGAGATCAATCAGTTCCAGGAGATCTTCGAAGGAGATAAAGGGCTCTCCTGCAGTAAAACTGATTCCCTTCACCTCTGCCACGGCCATTTCGCGGATAATGTCCCTGGCACGAGCCAGTTCCATTTTTTGAGCCAGGGGGGTCTCTCCTGCTGCAACGCAGTGGGAGCAGCGGATGTTACAGCGGGTTGAATAGCCGAATGCGATTTTTCTCATCAGGTTTCCGTTTGTTACATGTTTTTTGGGGAGGTCTGGCGACAAAAGTGTTCTAGCAATTGCAGCCGTACTGAGCAATATTGTGAGGGGTATTTGGGAGAAGAATTCACAAGGCCAAAAGACTCTATAATTAATGTCGAGAACGCCGCCCATTCTCAATGTTTTTTCCATTCATTACAATACGTTGTGCATAAAAAAACAAAAGATAACTCTTTGCATTTTTCACGTCAATGATTTTCATTTTTACTCTATTGTGACCTTGAATCCCCATAAGTTAACGTGTCACCAGAACAAGGAAGAATATGAATCCATTAATAGAACAGGCCATAGCAGTATTTGTTGCTTTTTTTGCAATTATGAATCCCATTGCGAACACAACAGTCTTTCTTGGACTGGTGGGTGATAGAGATAAAAGTGAGCAGAGAAAAATTGCAATAAAAGCACTGAGTATTACTTTCATTGTCATTTTAATATTTGCAGTTTTAGGGAAGTCGATATTTAATTTGTTTGGAATAACTCTTCCAGCACTGCGAATTGCTGGAGGTATTATAATATTTATTATTGGATACCGCATGCTTCAGGGCGAAAATTCAAAGCTGCATACAGTAAAAGAAGATTCTGATACGGACCTGGCAATCTCGCCTTTAGCAGTCCCTCTGCTTGCAGGGCCGGGAACAATAGCAACGGCTATGAATTATTCTGCGTCTGGAGAATGGATCGAAATTGGCATTACAATAGCTTCATTTTTGGTGCTGTGCATTATCACCTTCTATTGTTTCATTTTCAGCTCAAAGATACTCCTCGTAACAGGCGAGAGTGTGCTTGGAATAATTACTCGCCTGATGGGACTGATTCTGGCAGTAATAGGAGTTCAAATGCTTGTAATCGGTTTAAATGCCGCCAGCTATTCCCGGTGTAAAACCTTGTAAGTATCCGTAATTGTTACTATTAGTCATTCAATGTTTACGAAAGGCAATCGTAACCTATTGATATTACAATAAAAGGCGAAAAAGAAAGAATCCTG
>JALNVF010000170.1 GCA_023231445.1 Treponema sp.
CCGGCATAAAATTCGTATATACTGAAAAATTGAAACTGTCTCACTGAATTCTTTAATTTTCCGGAGCCGGACAGAGAACTTGCACGGAATCAGCCCGCTATTCTGTCTGGATAACGGGTTCCGTTCTGTTAGATAACGCTAGTCCCACAATTTTCATGACAAGGTCTGATTTTTCGTTTTTTTTCCTTTACAAACACCCTGATTGTTTATGTTGTTGTTCCTGTCAGTAATTCCATTTGTAATGGATGTGCCCCAAAATGATTCAATGCGGCATTTACTTACAAAAATATCCTTGCAGGAGCATTTACAACCTATAAAAATATTGTCTTCAATCGTACAATAACAGCGGTTGTTACTTTTCTTCTGTGTGTTTGAAAAATTTACCAGACTTCCGCTGGACACACACGATTTAAAAAGACAACTTCTAATGTGACAACTTCCTGTATAAGTTGCAGAATCTGGAGAAGCTGCAAAAATAAAGCTTGGCCCTGTTTCTCCTCCATATCTGGTGAATAAAACTTTTTGCGGAGTACACTGGCAATTTTCAAATGTACAGTCATCAATTTCGAATGCTGACTCATAAGCCCTGTGTACTATTCCAACACAACTAATGAATTTCGAGCTTTTTATCACAGCGTGATTAGTACGTGTAAAAATTCCTGATGTATTTGTAAAAATTGTAGCGATGATTTCAGTTGATCCTGAATAAATCATATAAGCGTCTGTTTCTTTTTCAGCGTTCTTGTAGTCTTTAAATTCAGAGTGCCCCTTACCGGATGATTCGACTTTGAGATCGTCCGCTGCAAGTAAAAGCCTGTTGTACGAAGTCCCTCTATCGCCTGTGAAATCAGAATTAATAACTTGCAAATCACTCGCCTGAAGGAAAGCCGTATAATTGTCGATTGAAGAATAATACGAGCAATAGTGATACCCACGTAAACTTTTAAAAGAATTAAAGTCACCTTGACGTTCATCTACAAAGCCTTTAAAGTGGCTGCTTTTGATTACAACTTTACGATTAACATGAAAAAAATTGTCCCTGCAGTTTTCTATTGTACAACCTTCAAATAAAACAAGTTCAGCGGAATCTGAATCAATGAAAATACGGGAATCTTTTATTTTGCAATTTGTAAATGACAATTTGCTTCCGCTGGCAAGTTTTTTGAAAGCGTCATTGCAAAATCGGAATGTACAGCTATTGAAATCAAACGAGTTTTCCCTGCTGTTCTCTTCAGCGGTAAAAAGAACAGCATGACAACTGCTGTCCTCCGTAAGTTCCGTGGCATTCATTTTTATAGAGCCGCCTTTTTCGAGAATAAAGCATTTTAGCAAATCTTCTGAATCAAAAAGAATTAAACAGTCTGTAACAGTCAGTTCTGCCGCTACGATTATTTTTTCTCGAACGTTTATTTCTTTATAAGACCATTCGGTAGATTCAGTTATTCGAATTGGATTTTCAATGACCATCTGCTCTTTTTTGCCATGATGCTGATTTTCGTTAGTACCTATTTCCAATTCTTCGCCGAATTGTTTGTATAAAAAGTCAACGCCAAATGTTTTTACTTTGATGTTGATTAACGCCTCGGCATCAGAAGCATTTACGTCTTTCCCGAACCAACCTAAAACTTCTTCGAATTTTGAGCCGTAATTGTGTGTTTCCTTTTCAAGAAACAGATATTCTTTGAGAAGCAGAAACAATGCTTTTACGACATTGCGGCTGTCAATATTGGCTATGGCCGAACCGTCAAACCCTGTACAAAGCGTATCATTCGGATTCACGCAAAGAAATGAACAAAGTCGGTTCGCATATTGCATCTGAGTTTTGCTTGCACCGTAGTTATTAGCGATGTAAGAGAAGAGTTTCAGAATCAAAATTTTTTCTTCCGGCTCTAAGCCCGACTTGTAGTCAAACGTTTTTACAACACCATAAAGTTCCTTTATCTGAATATCTTCAAGAACACCGCTTAGCTGCAAAATTACTTGTTTTATTTTTTCAAGTTCTGGTGAAAGGCGGTCAGCTTGCTCTTTCAGGTATTCAACAGCCTTTGTATTTTTTTTTACGACGTCCTCGGAAAGTCTTACGCCTCCTTTCATACCTTCGTTAAAGGCCTTTTCCTTTCCATTTCTGAATTTTCTTTTTAAAAATCCCATATTATCTCTCCTGTAAGAACGAGTACTCATGACCCGCATCAAGTTTTTCGTATAATTTATATTCTAAGAATTCCCTGCGGAGTTTTTTCTGTAAAGTTGCGCTTGAAACAATCTGGTGCAGAGCTTCTATGTAGCCGCCAATGTCTATTTTGCCTAAGCCGTGCCTTATAGTATCTGCATTTCCAGTTTTTAAACCTACAGCAACAGTCCCACCAACATAAGCAATATTTATTGATTCCGCAATTACACTTGAAGTCGCAAGAATTTTATGCGTACGGATTTTATACAAATCCATGTATACATCTTTTTCTTCATTAAACATCAAAATGTGAAGTGTCTGAATAATTAAGTTAATAATTAGAGCAAGCGCAAATTGTAAAGCAACTATTCCAAGATTTTCTTTCCAATGATTTTTAAGGCTTTCTGTAATCCGTTCTAATTCTTTTGAATTCCATCCCTTCCTTAAAAGTTTTTGCTGCGCTTCGGCAGAAAGCAATGGAATCGGTAGTCCCATCTTCGTCATTTTGTCAGAAACCATGTGCATAGCTTGTCTTGCAAGCGCTGCTGGAACACGGAAGGTGTCTTCAACTTCCGCATTTACCATTTCAATAACAGTCGGAATAAAGCCCTTACTTTCACCAACAGTATGAGTTTCATAATAAACAAAGTTAGTCGGGAAAAAAACCTTATGGAAGGTGATTGTACTGGTCATTATATTCATTGTTCCAAACAAATATCCAAGAACAGGATCATGCCCAAGAGTAGCGGCATGATGATTTTTTCCTGTTAAGTTTTTTCCATAATTTATAACATCGTTTATTGCAATATTTTGTGCGCCTTCTCCAATCATAGCATCGTAAGGAACTGGACGTTTATAATACTCTTCCCAGTCAAGATGTTTATGTCCGTCTTTTGATTTTTTATTCGACCTTTCGCTCAAATAGTTTTCCTGATCTTTTTTTTCCCTATTACCACCTTTTGCGGCTTTTTCTCTATCATCAAAAACAGGCTTGATATCGTCAATTTTAAATTCCGGCAGGAGAGTCCATCGTAATGTCTGTAACGCAATCGCAGTCCACAAGAAAGTCTGGTCTTTGAAGTTTAAAATAGAAGTCTTTTGAGCAAACTGCTTTTCAATGTCGTCAACAACTATATCAAGATTATTATAGACATCAATACGTTTTTTATTTATGTCGATAAATTCTTGTGCGTTTTTAGAAATTGAATATATTATATTCTGACAGTTTTCAACAGCGGAATCCAATTTCGCTTCTAGTTCTCGGTATTTTTTCATTTGCATATCTTCCTTGCCGCATCAAGTTCATCCATTACTGTTTCCTTTACTTTTTCCAGACCAAGCACATTGTCTGTTCGTTTCTGTTTCTGAGTACGAACAGCACGACTTCATGCATCTGTATAGTAGTGAATAAAACGTAAGCCGAGCCATCGTCTTTTTTGCTTACTGTCTGGGCTTTGGAATTATTCACATGCACGATTAATACTCTTCCACAATCCTGTTCCATTCATCTCTCCCTTCTCATTCTTAACCGTATATTATATTCCCCGAATCCCTACTTTTCAAACAGACAATGTAAGAAATCCCCTCTCCCTGCCTTTTCTCCACTATTTACCCGACAAGAACGACATGCAAGATGTCATACCTGCCGCCGTTACTTACAGTCCGCTGTCGCCGAAACTGTCAATAAAGCTCAGATTGTTGTATATCATAACAATTTCATTTTCAGCCTTTACCGGTATGGTAAACGGAACTGCATCATCTTTATCTGCAGTTGAAAATGGCAGAAGGATTGTGCCTTCAATGCAGGAAAATTCACCTGTATTCGGATTTGTAATAAGGAAATTCAACACAAGTGTACAGCTGTGTAATATGAAAAACTGTTTCTGTTTTTCTTCAGGCACTGTATCTATATAGTTCTGATAAGCCTCTGCTGACGGTTTTATTATCTCAAGATTTGCACCTTTCAGCAGCGAATATCCCCATCCAAAATAACTGTACATAGAATTGTCCCTCATACATTCCAGTTCACGTTTTTGACCATATTTGGAATCAAAATCGTTATGTGAAAATAACATCCGCTCAGGATCCTGTGCCGTAATCTTTACGGTCACGTACTGTCTCCCCTGTTTGTCACGCCACGCCGACCATTCGGCACGTTTTTTGTTTTCCATTCCCGATACAGCCTGACCTATCGTTAGTGATCCGTCATACTGAAGCGCTGAGTTTTTTACCAGTGAGACCGGGTCTGTCCCGCATCCCGTACAAAGCACTGCTGATGCAGCCGCAAACAGAGCTGCTGCAAGTATTTTTCGTATATTCATTGTATTTCTCCGGTATAGTGTTATTCTTTTTCAAACTGTTTGATTGTTACAGGCATTTCGTTTCTGCTGATGACTGACTCATTCTTTCCGTGATCTGCAAGTGCTTTCTTAAGGGCAGGCATAAATTCGTCAATATTGCCTTTGGCATAAAACACTATATCAAGCGCGTTTTTCCGGTCTGCCGTGTCGAATGCCATCACATCGTACTTTCCCGTGTACCCGTTCAGATACCGGCTCCTGAATCTTGTGTCGAATACAGGTTTCTTTACTCTGCGTATACGCACTGCCGTTACCTCTGCTGCAGGAACATGTTCGGTAAACTTTGCAATTTTTGAGTCGGGATTCAGGATAATATCATTTCCATCGTATGAGGCGGCACGCTTAAGCAGCTTCCGGGGCAGCACATAATCAGCAAACACAAAGGCTGCAATAAGCAGCACTATTCCGAAACCAACGCTCGCCGCCATAACAAACAAACTCAGCAGGACAGGCAGATAAATAAGCACGTTGTATAAAATAAAAAGCTTCCGGTTCATCAGCAGGTGCAGCGGTTTACGTATTGCAACCTTACATTCCTCATCAGATACAACCATTTTTTCATTCATAGTATTTCTCCCTGCATCTTTTCCGATGCTGAAAATATACTACACCACCTGGTCTGCCATACGATGTCAGGGTAGAGAAAAACTATTTCTTACCTAAAAAAAATAATCCACAGACAGGGTATTTCCTCGTAAAAAGCAAAACAAGAACGATTTATATAGTGAATTATTTCTTCCACATATAAGGAGCACTGATGGAAACAGTAAAATGGACTGATAAGAACGCGAGGATCCATATCTTCCCGACAAGCGACATATTCGTCAGGTATTTACTTGCATCTCCCAAAAATACGGATATCACAAAGTCGTTTATCAACGCCGTTCTGGAGGATTCCGGCCGGCAGCAGGTTAAGTCCGTAAAGATCACTTCTCCATTCAACCTGCGTCAGTCAGTCCGCGACAAAGAAACCGTTATGGACGTAAAAGTACAAGATTCTGACGGACATCCGTACGATATTGAAATTCAGAATACCGCTTCTCCTGTAATCATGGAGCGGCTCACCTATTACGGCACGCACCTGTATCTTGATCAGATCGGTGAATCAGAGCAGTATGACAAGCTCAGACAGTGCATTGTCATAGCGTTACTCAGCAGACACATCTATGGATACGGAAAGAAGG
>JALNVF010000171.1 GCA_023231445.1 Treponema sp.
GAGGCAGAATGGGGTGTTATGCCTGAAAAAATGCTCGATTTGCTCTCTCTCGTCGGTGATACAGCTGACAACATTCCGGGGGTTCCGGGAATAGGACCAAAAACTGCCTGTAAATATCTGGGCTCATACGGCACGCTTGACGGTGTATATGAGCACGCCGCAGACATAAAAGGCGCCGCTGGCGAAAAACTCCGGACAGGAAAAGAAAGTGCCTATTTTTCGCAGAAACTTATCCGTCTGTGTACAACAGTTCCCTGTGCTCAGGATATAAACAGCGCGGTGCCTGCCGTACATTTTGATTACAACGCAGCTGCAGAAAGACTCAAATCTTACGGAGCACCAGCCGTTGCAAAATCGTACGCGGAGCTTGCGGTTGAGTCAGGCATTACCGCAGGAACGCAGAAAACGGTATCCGGCAGTACGAAAAACAGCTCAGTTTCGACGGACGAACAGCCACCGGAATCCACCGAAGAAGTTACCCCTCTGAAACCGTTGAAGAAAAATACGGGTAACTATCGCGCGGTAACCGATATGTCGGAACTGATTACTATAGTTGACAGTATTCTTGCATCTGCCGGTAAAACTGCGGCACTCGACTGCGAAACAGACAGCCTCGATACGACACAGACGAACCTTGTCGGTTTTTCGCTGTGCAGCGAGGCCGGCACCGGTGTCTATATACCGATTATTCTTTCGGACTCACTTTTCGGCGGACCGCTTATTTCAAAGGATAATGCACTCCGGCAGATAGAACGTCTTATGAAAAATCCTGATATTACCATTGTAATGCATAACGGTAAATTCGACTATGAAGTACTCCGTACTGCGGGCATTCAGCTTGCAGATCCGGAACATCCGGCACCGTCGTGCAGTATAGTCGATACAATGGTTGCAGCATGGCTGCTTGATCCTGACAGAACGGGACGTACACCGTATTCGCTTGAGTATCTTTCAGAAACAAAGCTCTCGCTTGCAGGAACGGAATACGACGATATCGTCCCAAAAGGCAGTTCGTTCGCAGATGTTCCGCTCGATAAAGCTGCTCCTTATGGTGCCGAAGATTCTGATTTTACCTGGCAGCTCTGGCAGCTGTTCAAACCACAGCTTGAAAAAAAGAATCTCATGAACCTTTTTACAGGTACAGAAATGAAACTGCTTCCGGTACTTGCCGAAATGGAACTCCGTGGTATTCATCTTGATACAAAAGCGCTTGATAAGTACGACGCAGAACTTACCGGAGAAATTGAAACCACCGAACAGGAAATATATTCTCTTGTCGGACATCCGTTCAATATTGCTTCAACAAAACAGCTGCAGGAAGTACTCTTTACTGAACGTAACCTCAAACCGGGTAAAAAAACAAAAACAGGATATTCGACTGATACATCGGTTCTGGAAGATCTTGCTTCATGGGACCCTGTTCCCCGGAAAATTCTCGCATACAGGGAACTTGCAAAACTCCAGTCGACATATGTTGAAGCACTGCCAAAACTCTGCGACAAAAACGGGCGGCTCCACACAAGTTACATCCAGACGGGAACGGCGACGGGACGTTTGTCATCCCGGGACCCGAACCTGCAGAATATACCAATCCGCAGCGATGACGGACGGCGTATTCGTGCCGCTTTTACCGCCGTACCGCATACCGTTCTTATTTCGGCAGATTATGCACAGATTGAACTTGTCGTTCTTGCTCATCTTTCGGGCGATCCCAACATGTGCAGAGCCTTTATGGACGGCGTAGATGTTCACCGCGCAACAGCTTCAATGATCTTCGGCGTTCCTCCGGAAGAGATTACGTCCGACCAGCGGCGTACGGCAAAAACAATCAATTTCGGTGTTATTTACGGTATGAGTGCCTTCCGCCTGTCAAACGAGTTAGGTATTCCGCGCACACAGGCTGCTTCTTTTATAGAAAGCTATTTCAAAACATACGCATCCATCCAGCAGTTCATAGATACAACAGTTTCATCCGCTGAAAAAAACGGCTATGTCGAAACTATCTTCGGACGCAGACGTCCGATTATGAATATAAACTCCCGCAACAAACTTGAAAAAGCCAGTGCCGAACGAATTGCCGTAAATACACCCGTACAGGGAAGTGCGGCAGATATCGTCAAGCAGGCTATGCTCGACGTGGATGCAGCACTCAGACAGACACATTCCGAAGCAAAACTCCTGCTTCAGGTACATGACGAACTCATATTTGAATGTCCCGATGACAAAAAAACAATTGACAGCACCGTCGCTCTGATACAGGATAAAATGGAACACGCGGTAAAACTCCGCGTACCGCTGCGAGTTTCAATCGAAACCGGTAAAAACTGGGGAGAATTTCATTGATTATCTGTATAACAGGTCCCATGGCGGCAGGCAAAAACACCGTCGCTTCTCTGCTTGAAAAAGCAGGATGGGTATCAGTCGATGCTGATAAACTTGTACATGAGGCAATCGCACACGTAACTCCGCAGATTCTCGCAGCTTTCTCTCCGGCCGCAGAGAAAGCAGGTATATCACTTGTAAACGAAGACGGATCCCTGAACAGACGTTCGCTCGGTGCTCTCATTTTTACTGACACAGCACTGCTTTCAAAACAGGAATCTATCGTTTATCCGGAAGTAAACAGACTTACCGATGAATTTATCGCTTCAAATACCGGCAGGAACATTATTATAAACGCAACGGTACTGTACAAAATTCCCGTTCTCATGAAAAAATGCAGCGTCGTTCTATATGTTACCGCACCTTACCTGAAGCGTTTCTTCAGGGCGAAAACACGAGACCGTCTGCCGTGCCGTCAGATAGTCATCCGATTTCATTCCCAGCGGGAGCTTTACCGGAACTATACAAAAACCGGTATACCTGTTATGAAAATTAACAATACAGGTTCTTTCTCCGCCTTACAAAAAAAAACAGATATAATAATAAAACAGATTGCAAAAAATACTTAATTCCGTTACTCATCTGCCGATACTATGTGTAAGAGGATGGGAAATCTTATGGAACAGAAACGTATATTATGGATTATCGCTGCGGTTGGAATTTTTTTACTCGTCGTTCTCGGCGCAGCATTAATACTCTATTCACCCGCGGCGCACAGCACCCAGACAGTTGCAGCCATCACTCCGGTAAAAAAACCTGCTTCAAGCAGCTGGATTTCTGTTCCTGAAACTTCATCGGAACAGCAGCCGGCAGACGGACAGGTTGTTCCGGATACGGAAACACCGTCTGCTGTACCTGCGGTACAGTCAGTTCCTGCAGGAGCAGCAGGCGACGGAACAACATCGTCTGTTACACATGTAAACGACATGACTGTTATTGCTCAAAATACGACAGTATATGGGCTGGAAAAGAAATATCAGTCAGATACTCCCCAGTCCCCGGACGGTTCAACAACTATTGATCTTAATACGCTCAAAACAGCGCCGGCCATTTCTCAAAACGTCGTTCCCGAAAACGAAACAAGTGCAAGAGCAATGGAAACGGTCAAACAGACAACGAAAACACTTCCCGAAACGTATACTGCTGAAGAACCGGAAATAAAAACGGCAAGACCAAAGACTCCAGTTTCTAAGAAAGATGCATCTGCAAAAAAATATGTCAAACCACAGACAAAACAGGCACCTGCAAAAACAATAAAAAAACAGCCGGCAGTCACACAATTCTGGGTACAGGCAGCTGCATTCACAAGCAAGAAAACAGCAGACGGTGCACGCGCAACACTCGACAACAACAAAATTCCTGCCGATGTCTTTACGTATAAAGACAATAAAGGCCGTATTTTCTACCGTGTACGTATTGGTCCGTATACAACAAAAAGTGAAGCAGAATACTGGCGTACCCGTATTGTTCAAATACCGGAATTTGCAAAAAATGAAAGCTATGTAACAAGCACAGTTTCATCAAACTGATTACTAAAGATTTTCAAAAAACTTCTATATAATAATATATTTATATGAAAACCGGATATCTGATATGATATCCGGTTTTTTTTCTGAAAAACTCCGAAAATATCCGTCCTGAGCGAATTATACAGTATGAAAAATCATACCCGGATAATTACGACGGTACAGACCGCCGCACTCGTTTGTTTTATAATGTCTCCGTTTCAGGCAGAAAATTCCCTGAACATATTCAGCAGACTTGATCTGTTCACGTCATTTTCTCTTACTGTACCGTTTAACGATACACAATGCAAATCGCAGGCTACAGTCGGTATGACAACCGGTTTTCGTGCGTTATTCAGGGACTGCGATATAAGACTGTTCAGCACTCTTTCTCCGGTTTCTTTGACCGTTCCGGACGAAAATTCCTGTCAGAAGGTTTTTCAGGCACTGACAGACAATCCGTCCTTCGGTATATCAGCCTCTCTTTCACACTATCTGCACATTCCGGTTGTTATACAGGCAGGGACACTGGTACCGGGCGGCAGCTGGAAACGTTTGTCATCACCGGAACTTTCCACCTCCATTTCTCCATTTTCAAAATCATTTTCCCTCCGTCAGGGACTTTCGTCATCGCTGCCCGGGCCTTTCACCGGAGAAAGACCTTTTGCGGGATATATATCCGCAGGTATACCGGAAACGGCCGGACTGTTCAAAGATTCAGCTATATCACTGTTTTACCAGGATGACGGTACCTGCGCAGCCTCTGCCGTCTGCTCCATCAATATTCCCCATATGATACGCACGGAATTCTCTTTTACGGGAGGACGATTCTTCCTTTCTAACACACTGTCATCGTGGTTTTCGGACACAGCTTTCTTCCATGCGGACTGGTTTCCGGCATTTTCCGTACAGGCACTTTTTCATTCACAGACATTCATGTCCCTTCTTACGGTAAATGCATATGAACAACCATTCTCTCAAATCAGATATACATACCGCAGCGAAAATAAACTGACTTTCAGACGCTTTATATTTATACTTGCAGGTTTTGCTGCCGACGGAAAGAATATCCGCTGTCCCGACAATTCGCTGCTCACGACACTTGGACAGCTGCAGGCGGCATCACAGTACACATGGAAATCCGCATTTCTCCGGCAGTCTTCACTGACCACCGGAACTTCATGCCTTATACAGCACAGATACGACAAAAAAAAACGCTGCACATACGACGATATAAAATACGCATTCGGAATACATTATACCGGCCGGCAGATGTCTGCCGGTCTTACCTGCAAGGCATCAAACCTCAGTTTTCCGGCAACTAATGAAAAAGACAAAGAAACACCGGAATACTGCGTTTCAGCACGATTTTCGAAAAGAAAAGGTCTACTTTTTTCTGCTGCTACAGGTACAGGTACGTTCTCTGATTCCTCTGCAAAGGAAATATTTAAAGCCACAATGGGAATAAACAACAATATACTCTGCGCTTCAGGTTCAGCGTCAATTTCATGCAGTCAGAATAACTCCGAATACAAGGATGGAACCGTGTCGGTTATTTTTTCATGCAGCCGGCTGTCAAAATTTTTCAGGTATACTGCACGTATCGTCCTGAAAAGTACTTTTTAACACAATATTCATGATGCGCACACATCTACACGAAGTAGTTGAATAAATAGATACAATAGGATATATTTTATAATACTCTATCTTGGGATATTATTTATAAGAGGTAAACAATATGGACTTTGATATTTCCAAAGTACGGAATATCGGTATTAGTGCCCACATTGACTCGGGTAAAACCACTCTGTCGGAACGA
>JALNVF010000172.1 GCA_023231445.1 Treponema sp.
CATAGCATACCTCTCATTAAATAAAAAGCGGCCGGGAATGCTGTTCTCCGAACCGCTTTCAGGAATAATTACAGTATAAACCTATTTACCAAGAACGTACAGAATAATCTGTCCGAACTCAAGAGTTGTACCAACTTCTTTGCCTGTTTCAACAATCTTTGCTGAAACAGATTTTTTGTCGTCCTTTACGAACATCTGGTCCATGAAACAGATTTCATCAAGATGTTTTTCAAGCTTTCCCTTAAGAATACCGTCTTTGACATTCTGGGGCTTACCCGCCATTTTCGGATCGGCATCAAGCTGTTTTGTAAAAATTTCCATCTGTTCGTCAATATATGACTGCGGAACTTCTTTCTTTGTGATGTACGAAGGAGTGAATGCGGCCATATGTAAACAACAGTCATTTGCAAATTCCTGTACTTTCGGATCAGTAGATCCTTTTACAACACAGAGTGCACCTGTTTTGAAATCGCTGTGCACATACGTACCTGCAACCGCATTTTCCGGAACATCGATAAGCGCAACACGGCGGACGGACATATTCTCACGTACTTTTGTTGCAAGCAGTGTGAGCATGTCTTTATGTTCCTGCGTAACTTCCGTATAGCCTTTTTCAAGTGTAATGTCTACAAGCTTTTCTCCGAGTGCAATAAATTCATCATTCTTTGAAACGAAGTCAGTTTCACAGACAAGTTCCACCATAGCGATTTTATTACCCTGACGGCGGATATAGACGCGGCCTTCAGCGGTTGCGCGGTCGGCACGTTTTGCAACAGCAGCAAGACCTTTCTCTTTAAGAAGTTTTTCTGCCTCTGCAATGTCACCGTTCGTATCCTGGAGCGCTTTTTTGCAGTCCATCATACCGGCACCCGTTGACTCACGGAGTGCCTTTATATCTGATGCTTTAATATCCATCATATACTCCAATAAAATTAGTCTTTGTATACTTTGTCTTCGTCGACGAGATCCTGATCCTTCTGATCAGCTTCTATGTCTTCTTCTTTTTGTTCCGTCGGCTGATAGTTGCTGTAATCCTCAATTTCAACATCGTCATCTTTTACAGATGCGTCAGTCTGAACTCCGTCTTCATCCTCGTTAAGGTTTTCAAGAATCTTGAGTCCCTGTTCGTTATCAGAATCAATAACAGCATTTGCAATGATTGACGTAAAGAGTGAAATTGCACGTATAGCATCATCGTTACCGGGAATAGGGTAGTCGATTCCTTCCGGATTGCAGTTTGTATCAACAACAGCAATGATAGGGATGTGCATACGGTGAGCTTCTGCAACAGCAATCTGTTCTTTATGTGTATCGATAATGAAAATTGCTCCAGGAAGCTCTTTCATTTCCTTTATTCCGCCAAGATTTTTCTCGAGTTTTGCCTTTTCCTTCTGGAGTGCAGATACTTCTTTCTTGGTAAGATTTTCAAATGTTCCGTCGACTTCCATCTTTTCGATTTTTTTGAGTCTCAGAAGTGATTTTTTGATTGTAGAAAAATTTGTAAGCATACCGCCAAGCCAGCGGTTATTTACGTAGAACTGGCCGCAGCGTTCTGCTTCTTTCTGAATAGCCTGCTGTGCCTGTTTTTTTGTTCCGACAAACAGGATAGTTTTTCCCGATGTCGTAATTTTGCGGACGACATCGTAGCTCTCTTTAATAGCTGCAATAGTCTTCTGCAGATCAATAATATGGATTCCGTTACGCTCCGCGAAGATATATTTCTTCATACGCGGATCCCACCGTTTAACCTGATGACCGAAATGTACTCCGGATTCAAGCAGGTTTTTCATGGTTACAACTGCCATGATGTACTCCTTCACCGGCAGTTATTAACTGCCCCTTACTCTGTTTCTCGATGCGTTGTCTTTCTGTAAAATTACAAAATGTAAACGTACGGAAGATCGTTTACCTGTTAAGCCTACGGCCCGAGGTAACCGGCAGAACTAATCTATTATAGAATAACCCTGTTCCTGGAGAATATCATAAAGTTCGAAAATAGGCAAGCCTGCAACACCTGTCATTGAACCGCTGATTTTCCTGATAAAACAGGATGCCAGACTCTGAATCCGGTAACCGCCGGCAGCTCCGTGCCATTCGCCCGTTTCGATATACCATGTTATTTCTTTTTCAGACATTTCTTTAAAAGTAACTTCTGTGGAACATACCCGGGTGGATGTTGTGCGCGTTCTTCCGTTGTATAACGCAATAACCGTACGTACCGTATGCGTTTTTCCGCTGAAAAGATGGAGAAACTGAGCTGCCTGTTTCTGATTTTCCGGTTTGCCGTAGATCTTATTGTTAAAGATGATAACAGTATCCGCACCAAGTACCCATTGAATCTCCCTGTCCAAAGGAAGAGAGCGAACGACAGCAGCAACCTTTTCACGTGCAAAAAGTTCAGGAATTTCTTCCGGAACAAGGCCTGCCGATACAGTTTCATCGATATTAGGCATTATAACCTGATAAGGTATATTGAGCAGTTTTAGAATTTCCTGCCGCCTTGGTGAAGACGATGCTAAAATAACTGGTTCCATTTGTAAAATTCCTTGCTTGACAATAAGAATAAATATCTATAAAGTAAAGAGCACATCATAAGAGAGATTAGCTCATCTGGATAGAGCGTCAGCCTCCGGAGCTGAAGGCGGTGGGTTCGAATCCCATATCTCTCAAGAGTAAAAAAAATGCCACCGCCAACGGTGGCATTTTTTTTACGTCTCCTATAAAAAGAAAAATCGTAAGATTTTTCTACCTTCGACTTAAAAAACCAAGCCACCACCAACGGTGGCATTTTTTTATAGATTATAGAAAATCGTAAGATTTTCTACCTCAGACTCCAAACCGGAGCTGTTCCGGTTTACGTCTCCTATAAAAAAGAAAAATCGTAAGATTTTTCTTACCTTCGACTTAAAAATCCAAGCCACCACCTGTACACAAAAAAAACTGTCAGAAAATCTATCTGACAGCTTTTTTTATTCACGCAGTTTTAATTTGCGTTATTTGTGTCTGTTGATACAGCCGGTTCAGGCTGCGTACTGCTTTTTTTAGTGGACGAAGTATCCGAACTATCAGTTTTCATGTTTTTAAGAATGTCCAGTGCATGTTTCCGGACAGCTGAATTGTAATGACTGTCGGCAGCAATATGTGATATCTCATCGATCATTGCTTTTTTATTCTGCGTGTTCGCTGAAAGCTTTTCAAAAGCGTTAAGAACTTCAAACGCCATGCTGCTTGTCGGATTAAGAACCCTGTTGCGGAGATTTGCATATGCGATAGCTTCGGTCACTTCATCGTTTGCATTGATTCCGATATCTCCGAGCGATTTGATTGCTGCTGCCTGAACACTTGGTTCATTATCGGCAAGAGCTATATTCTTAAGTGTGTTTTTAGAGTGTTCTCCTCCGATTTTTCCCAGAAGAAGACATGCCTGACGACGGATATCAGGGTAATTATTCATAAGCCGGCCGTTTTTGCGTGTCTGCGTACTGATTCCTTCGCCTGCAAGCTGATCAAGAGCAGCAACGACCTCATCAGAGGTATTACCTTTTTCAACAGAAGTCTCAAGATACTGAAGAGCGACAAGTTTGTTATCATACTCTTCGGATTGAGCAAGCGTAAGAATAACCGTTCCATCCATATCGTTAAGATATTCGTTTTCTACTGACGTTTCAGATTTTGCATTGCTGTTACTGCCGTCTTTTTTCTGAACTTTCTGTTCCTGTGCATACAGGCCTGCACATACGGTGACTACAGTTACAGTAAAAAATATTTTTTTTGAAAGTTTCATAAACAGGGATCCTCCTAGGGAAACACTTTATTATCTATTTTATACGCTCCAACAGAAAAAATCAACTTTAAAGAGGGGGAATATGAACAAACCATACACCGTCAATTTTTTTAAAGTAGTAATAAATAATATCGGAGTTTTCGCTGACTTCCACGGCTTTTACATTATTTTTTGAAATATACCGGATCTCGTCTACTTCCCGGCCTTTCCGGGAGGGAACAAAAACATACGTGAAATAGTCACGCAGATTATTCATATAAAGTCCCCTGACAGGGAGCATTTTTGAAGCTTTTCTGAGATTCTGCGGATTGGACCAATATTTTACGGTGTCTTCATCTATATATTTAACCCATCCGTCGTAATCTCCATCGGCCATTATAACGGCTAGTTTACTTATAATTTCCATTATTTCCGTTTTATCTTCAGCAAATGTTTCTTTTGTAACTTCAATATCGTTTACAGACCGGAGATATTCTTCATCACTTTTTACCGGAGCGGGGGAAATTTGAACAGAGACTTCTGTATTTTTTTCAGGAACAGACGCTTTCTGAACAGGGACGGGAGCCTGTTCAGCAGAAACATCAGTTTGAGGAGCAGGTGCAGGGGATTCCTGAGCTGATTCAGAAGCATCATCTGACGGAGCAGGCGCCTCCTGAACGGAAACAGGTTTTGTGTCCGCAGATGTTTCAACAGTTTCCTTCTGCTTAAAAGACTGTGTTGTTACACAAGATAATAAAAAAAATAGAGATATAGTCAATAAAATTAAAAATATTCTTTTCATTCCTGATAAAATATACAACCGTTGCAGGTTTTCGTCAAACCTATTAGAATCATATTCATGACAACTGCAGTATTTCCCGGATCGTTTGATCCGCCTACAAACGGCCACTTAAGCATTATACAGCGTGCCTGCCAGATATTTGACTGGATAGATGTCGTTATCGCTGTTAATGCAGATAAAAAATATCTGTTTACACAGGAAGAACGTTTCGGATTGATGTCCGAATTACTGAAACCGTATAAAAATGTATCACTGCATATATGCAATGAACTTATTGTGAATTATGCAAAGAAAACCGGTGCTAAGGTATTATTACGGGGAATACGAAATTCGAACGATTTTGCATATGAATTTGATTTATCACTTATGAATCATACGCTTAACCCCGATATTGAGACACTGTTCATTCCGACGGAACAAAAATATGTTATTGTAAAATCAAGCTCAATCAAGGAACTTGCCCAGCTCGGCGGCGACATTTCTTCAATGGTTCCGTCTGTTGTTGATGAAGCGCTGAGAAAGAAATTTGCATAATCAGAAAATCCTGCCGGAATAAGCGGTTACATCTGATATTCTGCGGCAGGAAGAAAAAATGAATGACATTTTTTTAAAAAGTGTTGACTAAAAAACTAAATCTGATATAATGGATTGACACTCTGACGGAAACTGTTGTAGTATTAATCGCAGTTATATCAGAAAACTAACATAGCGAGGTTTATATATGGCAGTACCCAGATCGAAAACATCTAAAGCCGTGACGAAACGACGACAGGGAGTGAACATGCACTTGGAGGCTCCGCAGCTTGTTGAATGCAGCAACTGTGGTAATCTTGTACAGTCACATCATGTTTGTCCAAAATGCGGTTTCTACCGCGGTCGTCAGGTAATTACGCCTGAAACAAAAGGCTGATTTAGGGAGAACGAAAATGGACGAATTGTTCAACAAAATCCAGAAACTCATTTCGGAGAAACTGGAAATCGATGAAAGCAAGATTACTTTGGATTCATCTTTCAGAGGTGATCTTGG
>JALNVF010000173.1 GCA_023231445.1 Treponema sp.
AATGGTTATCTTTATCATGGTGTCGTTAAAGCCCTTGCTGATGGAACCCGCAAAGCCGGGATCATATTCTAGGAGTCATTATGGAACAGCAGGTTACAGAAAAAAAAGACGCCAGAGAGGTCAGAGCTTCGGCTGAGACCAGAGATAACGGAATGCGCGAAAACCGTGGCGGAGAACGCAGGGGTGGACGCGGCAGAGACCGTGATTCAAGAAGAAGTGAAGAAGATAAAGAATTTATTGAAAAGCTGGTCACACTTAACCGTACAGCGAAAGTTGTAAAAGGTGGCCGCCGCTATTCCTTCTCCGCTCTTACCGTTGTTGGCGATAAAAAGGGACGCGTCGGTTACGGATTCGGTAAAGCGAATGATGTTACTGAAGCTATTAAAAAGAGTATCGACCGCGCAAAGAGAAATCTTATCGTGATGCCGGTAAAAAATGGAACAATTCCGCATGATATGATTGGTAATTACAAGAGTTCGTCAGTCCTTTTGAGACCGGCCTGCCCTGGTACTGGAATCATTGCCGGCGGTGCTGTCCGTGCAATTATGGATGCAGCAGGAGCTACGGATATTATTTCCAAGTCTCTTGGTTCAAGTGCATCTGTGAATGTTGTCCGTGCAACATTTGATGCAATACTGCATCTTATGAATGCAAAGACTGTTGCATCGGGAAGAGGCAAAACTCTTGACGAGCTGTGGGGTTAATCTATGGCAAAACTTAAGATTACACTTACTAAAAGCATAATCGGACAGCGTACGGCTGTAAAAGCCACTGTACGCAGTCTTGGTCTGAAGAAAATTGATTCGTCGGTTATACATGACGATACGCCGGCAATCCGCGGAATGATTGCAACATGTGCTCACATTGTTGCAGTTGAGGAGATGAAATAATGGCAGAATACAATCCTGTTCTTACTGCGCCTGAGGGTGCAAACAAGAATCCGAAACGAGTCGGCCGGGGTTCATCTTCAGGACTTGGAACGACAGCAGGGAAAGGCAATAAGGGCCAGCAGTCACGGTCCGGCGGCGGAAATCCGTATGTCGGATTCGAAGGCGGCCAGATGCCGTTATACCGTCGTATCGCTCACCGTGGTTTTTCCAATGTAGCCTTCCGGGAAGAAAACGTATGTTTCAATCTGTCCGAGATTGATGCAAAATTTGCTGAAGGAGAGTCGGTAGACAAAGCTTCTCTTATTGCAAAAGGTCTGATTTCGGCAAAAAACGATTGTATAGTAAAAATTCTCGGCGATGGTGATATTACCAAGAAACTGGTTGTTACCGTTGATAAAGTCTCTAAATCTGCAAAGGAAAAAATTGAAAAAGCCGGCGGTACGGTTAATGCTGCTGTCGGAACAAGCAGGAAAGAGAAAAAAGCTTCTTATGCGAAGGCACGTGCTGCAAAGAAGGAATCTTCTTCTAAAGCGGCTCCTGCAAAAAAAGCAGAAGCAAAAAAATAGTGCAGCGGAGTAGAACATGGCAAGCAATCCAATTGTAAATATGTTTAGAGTCAAAGAACTCCGCAGTCGTTTACTTTTTACTTTCGTCATTCTGGCCGTTTTCCGTTTGGGAAGTGTGCTGACTATGCCGGGAATAGATGCAAACGTACTGTTGTCATACTTTGATGAGCTGGCAAAGCAGAATAAAAATGCTTTTGCCAGTTATATGGACTTCTTCGTTGGTGGTGCATTCTCGAACTTCTCGATCTTCATGCTTGGCGTCATGCCTTACATCTCGATGCAGATTATAATGCAGCTTGCTGTGATTATTTTCCCTTCCCTGAAGCGTGTTGCTGAAGAAGACGGCGGACAGCGTAAAATTGCGATGTGGACAAGAATCGGTACGATTTTTGTTTGTCTTCTGCAGTCTTATGCTGTAACTGTCTATGCATCAAGCATCCCGGGTTGCATCGTTCTTGATAATAAAGTCGCCTTTAAATTGCTTACTATGCTGACGGTTACGACCGGCTCCATGGTTACAGTCTGGCTTGGCGATCAGATTACAGCAAATGGTATCGGAAATGGTATTTCTGTCATGATTACGGCAGGTATTGTTGCACGGTGGCCAAATGCTGTTGTTGAGTTAATACAGAAAATCAGTACTGGTGATATTCAGCTCGTTTTTGCAATTATTGTTCTCTTTATGTTTGTGGGTATCATCGCGCTGGTTGTTTATGAGGAGACAGGGGAACGGAAGATTCCTGTTCATTACGCAAAGCGTGTTGTAGGTCGAAGAATGTATGGTGGTCAGAATACGTACATTCCTTTTAAGATCAACCCGTCAAACGTTATTCCGCTTATTTTTGCATCATCTTTACTTACGTTTCCTGTTCAGCTTCTCACAATGCTTGGAAACAGCCAGAATTCCGCCCGCTGGGTATCAAAGCTTTCTGCTTTTCTTACCCCGAACGGACTCTGGTACAATATTCTGCTTGTAGTACTCATTATCTTCTTTGCATACTTCTACACTCAGGTTACCCTGAACCCCACTGAAATAGCAAAGAATATCCGGGAAAACGGCGGCTCGATTCCCGGTGTACGTACGGATAAAACAGAGGAATACCTGCAGAAAATATTGAACCGTCTTATATTACCGGGTTCATTGTTTTTGGCAGTCATTGCCATCATTCCTACACTCATCGAGGATTTATTTAAGTTCCCGCAGTCAATTTCTATGTTGATGGGCGGAACTTCTCTTATCATCGTTGTTGGTGTAGCACTTGATACAATGAGTCAGGTTGAAGCTCTTTTGAAAATGCATCATCAGGATGGACTTGTATCGAAGGGCAAAATCAGGTCACGAAGTCTCTAACGATTTTGTGAATAACCAGTAGCATAGGAACGGGAATTTATGCTATAGTAGCTGTCACCGGATTGCAACTCATTGCGAGGTGCTATGATTCGGTGATACTATTCCCAAGGGAGACTTTTTTATGAAAGTACGTACCAGTGTAAAACCTATCTGCCCGAACTGTAAGGTGATCAAACGTGGCGGCGTTGTCCGCATCATTTGTTCAAACCCGAAGCACAAGCAGAGACAGGGCTAAGGAGAAATCAGATGGCTCGAATTGAGGGTGTAGACGTCCCTAATAAACACATAGGTATTGCATTAACTTATATTTACGGTATCGGACGCCCTGCGGCTAAAGATATTTGTGATAAAGCTAAAGTTGATCCTGAAAAGATGGCAAACGACCTGACTGAAGAAGAGCTTGCGAAGATTCGTGAAATCATCGATAAAAGCTATAAAGTTGAAGGTCGTCTCCGCACTGAGATTGGTCTGAATCTCAAACGTCTTATGGATATTGGCTGCTATCGTGGTCTTCGCCACCGCAAAGGATTGCCTGTCCGCGGTCAGCGTACCCGCACCAATGCGCGTACACGCAAAGGTAAGAAAAAGACAGTCGCTAATAAGAAAAAAGCATAAGGCGGAGGATTAAGTAATGGCTACTGTTAAGAAGCGAAAGGAAAAGAAGAGCGTATATGAAGGTAATGTTTACATCCAGGCTACGTTCAACAATACTATCGTAACTATTACCGACCTGAACGGCAATGCAATCGCATGGGCATCTTCAGGCGGACTTGGATTCCGCGGAGCTAAGAAATCGACTCCGTTTGCCGCTCAATCAGTTGCAGAAGCAGCTGTTCAGAAGGCAGTAAGCTACGGCTTGCGTGAAGTTCACGTATTTGTCAAGGGACCGGGAATGGGTCGTGAAAATGCTATTCGTTCTCTAGGATCCATGGGACTCAAAGTAAAATCTATTTCTGATGTTACTCCGATTCCGCACAATGGATGCCGCCCCCGCAAGACTCGCCGTATGTAAGGAGACTCAGGTAAATGGCTAGATATACAGGACCTGTCTGCCGCATGTGCAGAGCAGAACAGAAGAAATTAATGTTAAAAGGCAGCCGCTGTATGAGCGACAAATGCCCGCTGAACAGAAAACGTGCAGCTCCGGGAAAGGACCCTAAAGCCCGTACCGGTAAGAGAAGTGAATACGGAACACAGCTTCGTGAAAAGCAGAAAATTAAGAGAATGTATGGTATGGCTGAAAAGCAGTTCCATATAACTTTTGAGAAAGCTCTTCGCATGCCGGGTGTTACCGGCGAGAATCTGATCCGTCTGCTCGAGTCACGTCTCGACAATGTTGTATATAGAATGCACTATGCAATCAACCGCAATCAGGCTCGCCAGCTTGTTCTTCACGGACATATCCTTGTTAACGGAAAGAAAGTAACGATTCCCAGTTACGGAGTAAAACCCGCTGATGTCATTGAAGTGAAGGAAAACAGTAAGAAGCTTGCTGTTGTCCAGAACGGTCTGACAGAAATTTCAAAATCGGGAACAATGCCGTGGGTAAGTGTTGATGTAGATGCAGTAAAGGGTACATTTACACAATATCCGCAGCGCGCAGAAGTTACCGACTTGGCTGATATTAAAGAACAGCTCGTGGTTGAGCTCTATTCTAAATAAGGAGTTCAGATGGCTCGCAAAAATCTGCTTAAAGGTTTTAAAAAACCTAAAGGCATTACTTATACGCCTCTTGAGACAAATCCGAATTACGGAAAGTTCACAGCGTATCCTTTTGAGACGGGCTTTGGTACGACAATCGGAAATACCCTTCGTCGTATTCTGCTGTCCTCAATACAGGGATATGCAATAACTTCTGTTCGGATTACGTCTTATGATGCTGATGGTGTTCCTCATGTTATCTCCAGTGAGTTTGAAGCAATTCCGAATATTGCCGAAGACACACTGGAAGTGATTAACAGTCTGAAACAGATACGTTTGCGGCTGCCAGGTGATACCGAGCAGGATACGGTTCTTTATGAATTCAAAGGGCCCGGTACTGTAAAAAGCGATGACTTTGCCAAAGAGGGTGAACTTGAGATCATGACAAAGAATCAACTCCTTTTCACAATGATGGAAGGAGCTCATCTTGATATTGAAATTCAGGTTGACCTTGGCAGAGGGTATGTTCCTGCTGAAGTGAATGAACATTATATTGAAATTGTAGGTACAATTCCAATGGATGCGATATTTACCCCTATTCCCAAGGTAAAATATGCTATTGAACCTTGTCGTGTGGGCCAGAGAAACGACTACGATAAACTTGTACTTGAGATTTGGACAGATGGAACAATCGCTCCGGAAGATGCATTGGCAGAAGCTGCAAAAATCGCGGAAGAACATTTCAAGATTTTTGTAAACTTTGATGACAATGCTATTTCCAGCGGTGATGATAACGATGAAGGCGACAAAAGAATTCACGATATTCTCAATACACCTGTTGATGAACTTGAACTCTCTGTGCGTTCTTCTAATTGTCTGAAGAATGCCAACATTCGTACAATCGGCGAATTAACAAAGAAGACAGAAGATGACATTGCGAAGACTCGCAACTTTGGTAAAAAAAGTCTTACCGAGATAAAGGAAAAACTTCAGGAATGGGGTTTGACGCTCGGTATGACCGATTACAGCCATCTGAAGAATGCTGTCAATATAACAAAGCAGAAGGAAGAAACAGATGAATCATAAGAATGGTTTTAATCCGCTTTCGCGAACAACAGCACACCGCCGTGC
>JALNVF010000174.1 GCA_023231445.1 Treponema sp.
GAAACAGCGTCCATCCATTCTACCGGTTTTTCATCAGATGACTGCGGAAGTATTCTGCGCGCTGCCTCGGGACAACTTGTTGTCCAGTCGAAAGCCGGATAAGGACCGTATGGCGGTATATCCCGCCAGAACCAGGGGCAGGCTCTGCACGATTTTACTTCCTGTACCAGTGCTGTTTCTTCTGATTCTGCTCTATCCTTTTTCTTTCCCATATAAACCTCGCTCAGAATACGTTATTATATTCAGACAGCTGATGACTGTGTCATCAGATAGTACACAGTATGTCTTTACTATTGTAACACCATCCTATGGTTTTTAAAAAGAAGATGTGCAAAGAATACGTTTCATTTTTTCTGAGCGTCGTTCAGTATTGCCTTGAAGTTTGCAATAAACAAAATTGTGCAGACGGTAACCGATATGCAGTCCGATACAGGTTCCGCGATATAAATACTTTCCGCTTTTCCGGTTATTGCGGGCAGTATAAGGGCGAGCGGAACAAGAAGTACGACTTTCCGTAAAAGAGCGATGATAATCGACAGCTTCGCCTGACCGAGTGCGACAAAAACTGACTGCAATGCCATCTGTATACCGAACAGCATCATGCCAGTCATGAACAACGGCATTGTTTTGACTATGAATGCGGTAAGAGCCTCGTCATTCGTAAAAATATGAACATACAGAGCAGGATGAATAAGCGCAACCGAAACAATCAGCATACTGCACGATTCGAGCAGTATAACAAGATACCTGACAGTTTTTTTAACCCGGTCAGTTTGTCCGGCTCCGTAATTGTAACTGACTACCGGCTGGATGCCCTGTGAAAATCCTCCGGCAGGAACAGTTGCAAACTGCATGACAGCCTGCATCACGGTCAGTGCACCGACATATAAATCTCCGCCGTATTTCTGGAGCCCGCTGTTCATGACAATCGAAATAAGTGCTTCTGTTGCCTGCATGACGAAAGGTGATACTCCGAGTGATATCATAGGTACAATAATGCGTCCGTCCGGACGCATATATTTTTTTTCGAGTTTAAGCGTTGCTCTGCCGGAAAAAAGAAAGTGAAGCACCCACAGGGCACTTACGGCTTGAGAAATAACCGTAGCCAGTGCAGCTCCGCGAACTCCCATACCGAATACAAAAATAAACAGCGGATCTAGTATGATATTCAGTATTGCACCTATTGCAACAGACAGCATTGCCGTTTTTGCGTTTCCCTGTGCGGTTATAAAGGTATTAAGTCCTACAGAAATTTGTACGAACAATGTTCCACACAGATAAATACTCAGATATTGATCCGCATAGGGAAAGGTAACACTGCTTGCTCCAATAAGAAAAAGAAAACGATGTTTTAACGGGAAAAAAACAATGGTAAGAATGACAGCCATGAGTACGAGCAGCATAAATCCGTTTCCCAGAAATTCAGATGCGCGCTTTCTGTTTCCGCTTCCAAGCGCAATTGCCGCGAGAGGTGCACCCCCTCCGCCCACTATCGAGGCAAAAGCTGTTATTATAATGATAACCGGCAGTGCAAGTCCGACTCCGGTTAATGCCGCAGCTCCTGTTCCGCTGATATGGCCGATGTAACTGCGGTCGACAATATTATACAGCAGATTTATTACCTGTGCTGCAAGCGTCGGCATACCCATTTTTATCATAAGCGGGAGGACAGGTTCTTTCCCAAGGCTTTCTTCTCGTGTCATGGCGGACAGTGTATCACGTTCAAAAATGCATGACAATCTGACTGTTCAGTTATATTGTTCCCGTTTCCACAAGCTCAACAAAATTTTTACCGAGAGCAGGATCAAACTGCGTTGCAAGGTTGTCGTTTATTATTCTGACCGCATCTTCCGGTTTCAGTGACTTTCTGTACGGTCTTGTAGAAGTCATTGCATCGTAGGAATCAGCAAGCGCAAGTATTCTGCTTCCAAGCGGAATATTTTCTCCTGCAAGTTTATCTGGATATCCTTCTCCGTCGTATCGTTCGTGATGATGTTTTGCAATAGTGATTATGTCTTTCAGACTGTCGAAAGGAGACAGTATCTGCGCAGTAATCACCGGATGCCGCCGCATAAGTTCTGTTTCTTCCGGCGTAAGTTTTCCCGGTTTATTAAGAATAGCTTCCGGAATACCGATTTTTCCTAAATCATGAAATTTTGCTGCAAGCGCTACGTCTGAAAAAAGTTTTGCCTGACCAAATACTTCCTGTACGAACCGGCTGCTGATATGTGTAACTCGTTCCGAATGCCCTTTTGTGTAAATATCCTTTGCTTCAAGTGTATAAACAAGCGCATTCAATGATTCAAAAAAAAGTGTGTCCAGCTTTTCTGTAAGACTTGATATCTCTAGTTTGAGCCGCTGATTGTAATTCCGATTCTCTTCCTCTGCCTTACATTTATCAGTAATATCTTTCGATACCACCATCGAACCAAGCATGTTTCCGTTTTGATCATGAATAGCCTGATAGGTGTTTTCATAAATACGGTCATTTTCGGTATCCGTAACCATTCTTCTGAAAACGCCTTTTTTTTCTTTCAGATATGTAAGTGCTCTGCTTACTTTTTCAAGCGAGGACGGTTTATGGCAGTCGAGTATACTTTTTCCGATCTTTTCTTCGCGGGAGATCTTCCGTATCTTTTCGGCGGCAGTATTTACAAAAACAATTTTGTTGTCGTTGCCGGCAATAATAATACCGTCGGGAAAAGATTCCATTGTGGCTTCGAATAAATTGCTGTCATTCATACCATGCCTCCATCCTTCAAACAAAAGTATAACATTCAAATAGTGTATTTTCTGACAATATAAAAAAATATCTACGCTTGACCGCGGATTCTGCCGGGACTATACTTACCGCAATGAGTATACGTGAAAAAGGCAGAAAGATACTGGCTTTTCTTGGTCCCGGCTTTCTTGTTACGGTCGGTTTTATAGATCCGGGAAACTGGGCTACGAATATAGAGGGCGGATCGTCCTTCGGTTATGACCTTCTGTGGGTTATTACGCTCAGTACGCTGATGCTCATCGTGATTCAGAGCATGGCGGCAAAACTGGGGATTGCAACCGGAAAATCGCTCGCATGCAATATCCGCGAAGGTTTTCCGAAACCTGCGGCGTCGGTTATCGGGGTGACCGTCGTTGCGGCCTGTGTCGCGACAGACGTTGCCGAACTTCTGGGCGGTGCCATCGGATTCAGACTGTTGTTTCACATGCCGTTATGGGCCGGGGCACTCGTAACGGTATTTCTTGAGGTCTTCCTTATTATAAGCCAGCGTTATCACCGCCTTGAACGCATCATTATGGGCTTTCTCGGTATTATTTCGCTGTGTTATGTCGCAGAGCTGGTGATTGTGAAACCTGACTGGAGTGCAGTACTGCCTGCCCTTGTAATTCCCCGGCTTAACAGAAAAAGTATTTACATTGCCATGGGTATACTCGGCGCTGTAGTTATGCCGCACAATATATTTCTGCATTCGAACGTCATCCATTCCCGCGACTGGGGTATTACTGACGAAAAGAAATATTCGCTGCTTAAATACGAACGTATTGATACCCTTTCTGCGATGGGCCTCGGACTTCTTGTAAATGCAGCCATGATAATTGTAGCTGCCCGTGTCTTTCATACGGGCGGTGTTGTGGTAACAAGTATAGAGGATGCTTCAAAAACGCTTGTACCGCTTGCAGGTCAGCTTGCAGCCTTTTTGTTTGCAGTTGCGCTTGTATTTTCCGGTGTAAGCTCGTCAGTTACTTCGTCAATGGCGGAAGTAAACGTGATAACAGGTTTCCTGGGGCAGCCGGAAGATCCGAAAACACTGCTGTACCGGATATCTACGTTTATAACGGCCATTCCTTCGTTTATTCTGATTGTAATCGGTGTCGACACATATAAGATTCTGATTTTGAGTCAGGTTGTTCTGAGCATACAGCTTCCGTTTACACTTATACCCCTGCTCATTCTCTGCCGCCGCCGCCGTCTTATGGGACAGTTTACGAGCAGAAATACGGAATTCATACTGGCTCTGCTTATTTCAATACTGGTCATAGTTCTGAACGTCTATCTGCTTTATTCCACAATTGCAGGAGGTAATGCCTGATGAGTCCGTTTTCGAATATTCTGGTACTGCTTGACTGTTCGTCCGTTGACGATGCCGTGGTGAATGAAGTTATTCGTATAGCTTCCTGCGGAAATGTACGAATAACGCTTGTCCATGTTGTTCATTCCCATACACTTGATCAGGATCGTGCACTCAGGGAGAAAAGCGGAGAATGCATGTCTGAACGTGTCCGTCAGTTTGCCGCGTCGTCGGTAAAAGCTGAACCTGTTTTTTTAAGCGGAGAACCGGAAACGGAACTTACCCGGTATATTAACGCCGGAACATATGATCTTGTCGCGATGGCAACTCACGGGCATAAATTATTTCAGGATGTGCTTCTAGGCAGTGTTTCCGACTATTTAAAACATACGGTAAGCGTTCCGCTCCTGATGGTACGGGGTTGAACCTGCAGGTGTTTTTTTTTTATAGAAAAACTCATATAGTTTTAATATGAAAATGTCTATATAACTATATATAAGTGTTTTAATTCAGCGGAGTTCTGTATGGCAGACAGGTATATCCAGAAAACTGTAGTAAAGGGTATAAAAAAACACCCTGATACCCGGTATTTATTCCAGCCGGTTGTTTCTCTGCGCGACGGCAGCATCATAGGCCATGAAATACTATCCTGTTCTTCCGCAAAACATAAACATCAGGGATTGTTTGCACTTGATGCCGTTTTTCAGTATATGATGTCTGCCGACAATTATATACTTTTTTTCCCGCTGACAAAGAAGATGTGTGCGGACAACAGATTTTTTAACGGAGATGCGGCGGCCAGCGTTGTATTTGAAATACATTCCGTAATAATTTCCCATGAGAGAATACAGCATCTTGCCCTTGTGATTGATGATACCGATTCCTTATATCCGCTTGGTTTTCTTTCGGAATTTCATCCTCAGTATGTAAAGCTGTCGTCTTCTCTCGTTCAAAAAGCGGAAACCGATACGCTGGCACATGCATTTGTAAAAAGCGTTACCGGATTCTGCCATACGGCCGGTATTGACGTTATAGCCGAAGGCGTCGAGACACAGAAGGATCTGGCAGCCCTTATAGATCTGGGTGTTTCATATGCACAGGGAAATTTTATTCAGGAACCGTCCGGACAGCTTTCCGTATTCAACCGGGAAGCATATGACTTTATCGTAGAAAAAAACCGGAAAAAAAATCATATAAACGGACAGCTTTCGGAAGTGTATATCGCCAATTTGTGTACCGCTACCAGAGTACTTCCTCCCGGCATAGAAGTCGGTACTGTCTATGAAATGGTCATAACCGATTCCGATTGTTTTGGATACTGCATTGTTCAGGATTCCCGGGTTCTTGGAATTATAACACGCGACAGCCTGATTATGCACATGAGCGGTCGGTACGGGTTTATGCTTTATCAGAAGAAACC
>JALNVF010000175.1 GCA_023231445.1 Treponema sp.
AATAAGATGTCGTTTTTTTTGCGTCTAAAATACAAGAAAAAAATCGTAAGATTTTTTTCCTCTTTCGACTTTCTATTCAAAACGACATCAATAAGATGTCGTTTTTTTTGCGTCTAAATACAAGAAAAAAATCGTAAGATTTTTTTCCTCCATCGACTTTCTACCCTGACGACATCAATAAGATGCCGTTTTTTGTTCACGCTTTTACTTTGCGCCAGTCATCAAGCTGTTTTTGTATAAGAGCCGGTGCTTCCTGAAGAATCTCAACCTGTTCTTCTTTTGTCTGCGGCGGCTGATATATTTTCAGAATTTTTACTCTGTAACAGCCGTTTCTTAAATTCGTCATGATCGTCTTTATGTTGCTTATTTTACAGCCTCCGTCGAGGGCACAGACCACGACAGGCAGTTTCGTTGCTTCAGAAAGTTTCCGGAATCCGGCTGAATAAAATTTCCCGACATTTCCGTCCTTTGTCCGCGTTCCCTCTGGGAATAAAACAGGTATCTGGTTGCGTTCAACAACGCGCTTTGCAAAATTTTCCATCGTTTTCATTGCCGTTACAGGGCTTGCCTTACGTGAAATAAGACAATGCTCCTGCGCACGAAGCATTTCGGATACAAGAGGTATATGCCTGCCTAGTTCAGCCTTTGCAACAAAACGAAGTTCTTTATCCTGAAAATAGTTCATATAGCACGGTATGTCAAAAAGGCTCTGGTGATTCGAAACAATCATAAATTGTTCCGGCAAATCCTCTAAATGTTCCTTATAACCGATAAAATGGAAATTTTTATAGCAGGAAAGTATTTTGAAAATACGTGGAGCCAATACTTTTACTATATAATTGGAAATCCTGATACTGTATTTTTTTGACACTGGGTAGGCAAGTGTATTCAAAAATGAAGGCAGCGTTACCATACCAAAAAGACAGCATAGTGTTATAAAGCTTGACATGCACTTATAATATAGATAAAAAACTTACCTGTCAAATAAAAACTGTTCAACCTGCTTTACTATGTCGTCGAGTTTTTCATACGAACGTTTTGTTTCAGGAATACTGTTAATGAAAATCTGCCCATACCGTTTTTCATAAATACGTCTGTCAAGTACAATTACACAGCCCCTGTCGTCACTTCTTCGTATAAGACGGCCGAATCCCTGACGGAATTTTATTACCGCTTCAGGAACGCTGAGTTCCATAAATGAATTTCCTCCGCGTAAAGTTACCGCCTCCGCACGTGCGGTAAAAACAGGATCGTTCGGTACGGTAAAAGGAAGCTTTACGATAATAACCTGAGAGAGGGACTCTCCGGGAACGTCCACCCCCTGCCAGAACGAATCAGTTGCAAAAAGAACACTCGTTGTATCCTCTCTGAACATATCGAGTAAACGTGAATTGTCGTCATCGCCCTGTTTTATAAGTATTCCATCGAATTCCTTCAATTGTAGTTTTACCCCACGAAACGCACTGCGCAGCATATCGTATGAAGTAAACAAAACAAGTGTACGCCCCTGAGCAGCGGTAATAAGACGCGCAATAGCCGATTCAATATATGCTTGAAATTCCATACCGTTTTCAGGGAAAGGAGCATCTTTAGGTACTGCAAAAAGCAGATTTTTTTTATACGGAAAGGGAGAAGGAAAATCACCAAACAAAAGCCGGGACTCTTCCGCAAAGGCCACACCGGAACGTCTCATCCACCAGCCGAAATCATGGTTTATTTCAAGAGTTGCAGAAGTGCAAACAACTGATTCCATCGGCTCAAATACACCTGTACTCATAAGAGGCGCTATGTCAAGCGGAGTTTTTGTAAATACCGTATATGCCCGGTCGTCGTCGTCCTTAGCAGAAGGGGCATCCTTAGAAAGATATTTACGCTGTAACCAGAACACAAGCTCTCGTTTTTCATCCCATGATGCAAAATCATGCAGGAGCAGTACAGCATTATCAAGTCTGCGGACAACAAGTCTGGCTTCCCAGTAAGCCCCTGCGGTTTTATCATCGTCTGCAATCCCCTGCATTATTTCCTTTACAAGAGATGTAAATTCCGACACAGTCTGAGCCAGGGTTGCGGTTAACGAAAGAACCGGTCCAAAATCCCTGACGGTAGCATCACAAAGCCGTATAGTCGCCCCAACATCTTTCATCAAATCCTGCGAAGCAGTTTCAAGATCTGAAACAGTCTTCTTTATCCGGTTTACAATAATATATGATTCAACAGCTTTATCTTCATTTGAAGACAATATTGCAAGAGACGGGATATATCCTGCTTCGTAATTCTTACGGTGACGATACATCAGATTTACCTGTTTCAGCAGCGCGAATCTGTTCACACTTTCGCTGAAAAAACTTGTCGCTGCGTTCTCTATTCCATGAGCTTCGTCAAACACAATGCGGCGATACGGAGGCAGAACAGCCTGATCATCATACCCCGCTCCGTTCATACGTGATTCTATATCAGCGAATAAAAGGTGATGATTAACAATTATAAGCTGTGCATCCGATGCTTCCCTGCGTACCTTCATGACAAAGCACACCGAATGGAACGGACAACGGGCACCCATACAGGCATCACTTTCAGATTTTATACGTGACCATACACTTTCCGGCGGCATAAACGCTAAATCGCTTTTGCTTCCTGTCTGACTCGTTTTTGCCCAATCCGTTATCGAATCGAACATTCCGGTATCTTCTCCGAAAAGCTCTCGTTCATTACCCGCATCCTGAAGACGACGCAGACAGACATAATTCTGTCTGCCCTTTACAAGTACCGATTTTATTTTTCTGCCGATAATTTTTTCCGCCGCGGGAATATCCTTTTCGCACAACTGCTGCTGAAGGTTTATCGTACCTGTAGAAATAATCACCCGTTCCCTGTTTTCGACCGCCCATAACATTGCAGGAATAAGATACGCATAAGATTTACCAACACCTGTTCCGGCCTCAAAAACACCAAGTGCATTTTTATTGAACGATTCAGCAATTTTTCGAAGCAAATCAATCTGTACAGGCCTTTCCTCATATGCTGAAGACTGAACGGATAAAGGTCCTCCGTTTTCAAGATAGAGCGCAGTATCATCAAGATTGAGTTTTTTAATTTCTTTTGGTTTTACCGGCTCCATAACGACATATACATCGGTTGCGTCATTATTTATAATATAAAAACCCTGAGCACGCCCGGAAGCATCCGATGCAACAGCCATATCCGCATCTGAAGGTTCCAGGCAACCGCCGGGATGATTATGTATAAGTACGGAACATTCTTTTACTTCTGTCTGATGAACAGGGACTTCGTCAGAGGTACCCCGTGCACATGTTTTTACCGACGTAACGATCCCTGACGCATTAATAATACCGGTAAAAAAAACTTCATTTCCACCGGCGGTCTGTATCTGCCGTTTCATTTCAATGATCACGGGTTGTGAAAAATACTTATGTACATCCATGCGGATTATTATACATATTTGAAACAAACATGCAAAGGTAAAACAGTTACACTAAAATGAAACGAAGCACTAACATTCAGAAAAAAGACGAAGACGTCTCCTGTCTGTTACTTCTTGGATTTTACACGTTTGTATAATTCAACATATTTTTTATCTTCTATCTGAATATGATACGTAAACCAGCTTTTTATTTCATTGATTACTTCCATAGAAAGGACAGGTTTATTGAGTAAAATAGTCTGTTTGAATTTTTCAATTCTATTTTCAATATCTGAATGCATTTTCTTTTGTTCAATTAATGCTGAATACCCGATATCCTGCATCATTTTGACTTCTTCCGAAAAGTGATAATGCGTATAATCGATTGCCTCATTCAGAAGAATAAGAAGATGATCTTTTGTATCCTGATCAACCAGTCCCTCATAGAAGCGGTTCAGTAAATCAGCAAAATGTTTATGCTGTTCATCCATTTCCGGTATACCAAACTCATAGTCCGGGGACCACTTTATAAAAGCCATAATGTACCCTCCATAAAAATCAATATACTATAATTATGAAGTAAAATATTTTTTTTTCAATTTTTAACCACCTGATAATGATTTTTTCTGCGGGTCCATTCCGCCTTATGTCTCATAATTCATTTAATCACATATTCAGCTTTAATCAATTTAAATCCCTTTTCATTTGATAATGTCTCAACAGGTTTGAAACCATTTTTTGTATACAAATCTTTGATATATTTTCTATCTCCATCATAATCCAATCTTACATATTTTTTTTTATTATTTTTACTATACTTGATTACCCACCGTATCATTTCATCAGAGTAACCTTTACCACAATATTCATTTTTTACAATAAACTTATGAAAATAAAAGGCATCATCTTTTTTTTCAGGCCAATATCGTTGATCATACTCAATTAAAATAAAACCACCAACAATTTTACCATTTATACGACCTATAAAATATTCAGGATTACCATAATTTTCTTTTAAACTCTCTAAAGTAAACTGTGATTCATCCCACATGGTTTTATTATTATCTCTAAGCCACTTCACCTTTTCCAAATAAATTGTAAGTAATTCCTGTATTTCTGCCTTATCTGCTTTTTTTATGTTTATCAATTTCTATACTCCTGTTTGCATTGATCTATTATAAAATATTGAGAAAACTCTTCCATTATTTTTCATATATATCCTCCCAATCCGCAACTGTCTGATTTTTACATATAAGACTACATCTACAGGCATCTCTCTCTTATTCAGCATACATACAGGTGCTGCCGCCGACATTAAAAACGGACATTTTCTAATGTAACTCTTACCATAATCAAAATATATACTGTCGCTGTCTTTCCTTCAAGTAAACGGTAAAGACTTCTGCTCATATTATTACAGCCGTCTTTGTCAGCGGGCAACAGCACGCTGCTGTCACCACACAGTATAATCCGTAATTAAATGAGTATTACTGAGTGATTCAAGCCAGCAGGGAAAAGTAACAAACATTGCACCCATGTTTCGACAGGGTAGATAGAGTGATCCCCTTCCGTATCTATCAAAAGCAAACCCTCAGAACCGGCGCTCATGCCGTCGGCAAGCCAGTCGAGAATCATTGGATAAAGCAGTTATTCTCTGCAGCTATACAATTTCTTCCGCTCTGTTTTGCTTCATATAATAATGAGTCGCATCTTTTAACTATTTGATCCGGAGTAAGTGTATTTTTACACTCGATAGTAATAACACCGATGCTTACCGTTACGAAATCGGAAACTGAAGAATCCTCATTAGGTATTTTCTGCTGTTCAACAGCAGCCCGTATTCTTTCTGCAATTTCATTTGCTCCGGAAAAACCTGTTTCCGGCAGGATACACCCCATCTCCTCTCCACCGTACCTGAATATCAGATCTGACGGTCTGCGTACGATCTTTTTTAATACGTAGGCAATATTCCGCAGGCAATTGTCACCTTCAATATGCCCGTACCGGTCGTTTACTAATTTAAAAAAATCGATATCCATCAT
>JALNVF010000176.1 GCA_023231445.1 Treponema sp.
ATTAAAGAGTTTGCAAGAACTGTATATCTGTCACGTGCATCAAGAACCTTTTTTATTCTTTTCTGAGCCTCGTCAAACTGATCAGGATACTTTGTAATATAAAGATAAAGCTGCTCAAGAGCCTGATCGTAATTCGTATCTTTTATGAGTACATCTATTTCGGTCAGAGATAATATATCCCCTCTCTCTTCCGCAAAAAACGGTATTACTGAGAAAAAAATAAAAAATATAAATATAAACCGGACTCTTTTAGTCATTTCCGATTTTGAATGTCCTCACAGTACTGTACCATTTTTCCTATAAAAATACTTTTGCCTATTAGTGATTTTCGGTTATATTGTTTATAAAATGGAGAAAAAAAACCGAAAATAGAGTATACTTATAATGATGAAAACATTGGAAAGGTTCAGATTCTTACTTCCCATTTTTTTTCTGCCTGCCGTCGAATTCAGCGTACCTGCACTCGACCTCACGGAAGTAACGACAAAATTATCAGATACGTTCTCATCTCTTGCCGGAGAAAATGAAGGCACCACAGCATACCGTTCACTGCTTATTCCGTCCGGAGGACGTGCAGAAAGTCTCGGTACCGCATATACAGGTCTTTCCGACGATATAGGGTACCTTGAATATAATCCGGCTGCAAGTTCCGTACTGGAACAGACAGAAACAGCCGTTTACCACAACGCATGGATTGCCGATTCGGCAATGGAAACACTTGCCGGAACAGTCAGAATCAATAATGCCGGATTTGGTGCAGGTATCAAATGTTTTTATGTACCGTTCAGCGAATACAACATATTCGGAGAACGTGTTGCCGGCAGTTATTACACCGAAACAACTGCAATTTTAAACGCATCATATAACTTTCTCGCTGGGTACAATTTTAAAGGCATTGCCGTCGGTGTAAACGCAAAAGCGACATGGCGCGGTGTTCCCGACTACACAGACAATGATACGGATACAATAATAAGCGGCTCAGGACTTGCACAGTCGGGGCTTGCACTTGCAGGCGATATAGGAATCATGATGCGGTTCAATGCCGGTAAACTGTATACCTCACGGGAACCTAACCTGCGGATAGGGATGAATCTGCTTAATGCAGGAGCAGCTCTTACCGGTTTCGGAACAACGACCGGAACCAGGCTCGACGATCCCCTTCCCACAAGCGCCGCAGCAGGTGTTTCCTACCGCCCCCTGAAACCGGTACTTTTCACGACAGAATTCCGTCAACCGCTGAATCTGCAGAATCTTACGGAATACGAAATGTGGTCTGCCGGCGCAGGCGTATCTGTCCAGATTACAAATTTCTTCGGTGTGCTCGGAGGCTTTCTCATCAAAGGCGGGAACCCAAGAATAAGCCTCGGAAGTGAATTTAAAATTCTAAAAGAAGTTCAGATGAACGTAAATTATACACTGGACCTCACATCATCTCTTAACCCGATAAATCATATAAGTTTCTCTGCAAAAATAAAGCTTGGAGACAATGGACGTGCAGAAAAACAGAAGCTCATAGACGAATACTACAGCGAAGGTCTGTCCAGCTTTGCAAAAGGTGACTTTACCGCCGCTATTGATTCATGGCAGAAAGTACTTAAACTTGACAAACTGTACGATCCTGCAAAAGAGGGAATAAAAAGCGCACAAAATCAACTTCTTCTGTTCGAGCGCATCCGTGATGCACAATTCCTTAACTAAAGATGCGCTGAATAAACCAAGACGACAACCAGCATATTATGTGCCAGTAAAATTCAACGTTTTCTGCTGAATATCCGGTAATTAATCCAGGGGAACAGCGGATGCTCTGCTTCCAGATTCGTGAGCCATTCCGTACTTACGGTGTTGGAACCAAGCGAATCAAATACTGCCGTAAAAGACAAAATACTTTTTCTAAAACGCTCTGCAGCATATTCCGGAGAAATGCCGTTTTCTATCATCTTTGCCCAACCGTCAGACTGCGCCATAAGCAGTTCGCGTGCCCCCAGATTAAGCAGACGGGCTTTAAGTCCCGTGTCGTCCGGGAATCGGTCAGCCAGATCAATCATACGGCTGCTTGCCCTGCGTACATAGCGCATCATCCAGCTGTTTTTACTTGAAAGCAGATTTTCACCGTATCCGGTTCCATTATTTGCACTGTAATATGGTTTTACCCGCTGCATTTTATACCGGTCGTTCAGGAGATCACTGAACAGAGCAAAAGAAACAGGTTGGTTTACACTGTTCCGGAAAATCTGTTCCATCCAGCTTATTCCTTCAACCCAATTCTGTATGATATCCTCTGCACTGAACGTACAGATAAGCGATACCGAATCCGAATCAGGAAGAAGCCTTTCAGCTTCCATGAGTTTCTCGATTTTTTCTTTTACAAAAGAAGAAGCATCGGATGAACATTGTCTCATCGCAGCTTCCGCATCATAGATATTTTCAGCTGTTGCAGGATCAGCACAATGCGCATCATCTTCATGAGTTCCATCAGGCTGTTTTTTCCAGTACCGATACCCCGATGCATACCGGGCAGAACCTTTTTCAATATATGAACCAAGTTTTTCAAGTGGTAGTTCAAACCCAATATCACGGTTCACATCGCAGTAAACGGTATTCGAAGCATATCCCTTCGGACCAAAAACTTCGTCATCAGTTTCATTGTCTCTGGCAAAAACTGCGACAGAATTATCACACCGCGCCGGCGCAAAAATTCCCTTTTCAGGCTCAGTTTCAGAAAACAGAAGTCCGCGTGCATCAAGTACCGTATAATTCACACCGTATGAATGAAGCACTTTCTCAATGCCGGGTGCATATCCCAGTTCGGGAAGCCAGAATCCGTTCGGAGTTTCTCCAAAAAAAGTACGGTGTGCATGCAAACCAGTCTCGATTTGTGCATTTAACACCTCTTCCATATCCGCATAATGTGGAAGGAAAATATTTGTCCCGCATGTTGCAAGAAATTCGATGTATCCTTTTTTCTCGTATTCCACAAATTTTTTTATAAGGTTCTGACCGTAGACAGTCGTAAAATCAATCTTATCTTCCTGGGCCTTTTCCAGACAAAATTTCACCGCTGAAGAAAGTCTTCCGTTACCGTTGCACCGCAGAAGTTCTTTCTTTCCAAGATCTATTTTCCGGTCAAGCCAGCTTATATACTGCTTCTGTACCACAGGATCAGCAAGCAGTGTACAGAAAACAGGAGGCATTACAAGAGCTATCCGGAACGGTATCGTATCCCGCTCAAGCGAAGCAAACATGTTGAGCAGCGGTATATATACGTCGGAAACAGATTCGAACAACCTGTTCACTTCCGCACCGTATTTCTTTTCATCATCACCAGTATGACGTATATATTCCTGAGAACAGGAAATAAGCAGAACTAAATTTTTATTTGCCATCTTTTTTACCTCTCGTCAAGAAAACGACTGCCTGTGATTCTTGTACTGATCAACCAGCAGTTTTTTCATTCCGGAAAGTTCCAGAACAGGAGCCAGCCGTTCTTCTTTTCCCGGTTTCATATCTGCAAGAAGTTTAGTACCATGAGGAATTTCAATAAGGTTGGAAGCAGCCAGTACTCTGCAGATGCCTTTATTTGTAAAAACCAGCTCTATACGTACATACTGTTTTCCGGCAGGAAGAAGAATATACTGTTCTCTATCGGCAAAGGTAATCTGTACGTCATATACATCATCCGGCTTTATGTCATTTTTATCAGCAAACGAACAGACACGAAGAGCCAGTGCCGGTGCCCCTGCCTTTTTCATACTGTGAAGTTCATTCTCGCTGATATTCCAGTAGACGAAAGCCCATGCAGGATTACGGAGGACTGCTTCAATGTCGGTTACATTATAGGTGTCAGGAAGTTTATTTTCCTCAGGAACAGCCCCTGAAGCAGATGAAACGACCATATCGGAAGCCGACATTTTTTTCATCTCTTCCGCCATATCAAGCAGGTCTCCTATAAGAAAACTGCGGTTAAGATTATCAGGTACATCAATTCCGTATTTGTCAGCTAACGAAATAAGATCCGTAAATGACAATGTCTCAAGGTAGGCACGGTTTATAACTTGTTTTTCCATAACTTACCTAATAATCGTAAAAAAAAAGATATTAGTCAAGCAACCGGCGATTCAACAGGCGTAATTCCCAGGTCTTCTGCGAATTTCCGCGCATTCCGGGCGGCTGCAATTACATCTTCAGGTGCATGAGCATCAGCATTGCAAATAACCTTCGCTCCCCGTTCCGCAGCCATCTGCCAGAATTCCCTGTACGGATACTGATACCGAACGCCCCGTTTAGTTTCGTTGCAGGTCCGGCTCATGCCCAGACCGTTCACTTCCAGCGGAAGATTACAGTCAATTGCAGCATCAAGCAGTGCGGTAAGACAGGATTCAGCTTCACTGTCCCATTCCTTCCACCGCCCCATGAACAGATCGGGATGCGCAATAAATGCGTATATACCACTTCTGATTCCTTCTATTGTCTGGTCAATATATTTGTGCAGCGTCGGTGCATCGCTGATGTCCATCGCATACATATGTGAAGAACCGAGTGTTACCCAGTGAGGACCGAATGCAATATAGTCAGCACCGAATGTACCGAGCAGCCCGTCTTTGTACCATGACTCGTACGCTTTGTCCCATTCACATTCAAAACCGGCATAGACAGGAAAATCCACCGTCTGAGCTGCCTGACGGACAGACTCCATGTATAAAGATACTTCATTTTGTTTCATACGGATTTCCGGCCAGTAATCACCGGAACCTTCAGGATACGGACAATGGTCTGAAAATCCAAGTGCCGCACACCCGTCCTTTTGTGCACAGGCCGTATAATCGGCAGGCATCCCTGATGCATGATTGCACAGCATCGTATGCGTATGAAAGTTTGTAATCTTTTTTTCTGACATACCGGAAGTATACAGATTTTTTCCATAAACAGGAAGACTCGCGTTATTCTTCATCAAAAAACATCAGTCTGCAAGGAATATACCACCCTGCGGTCCGGAAACTGAAATATAGTGTTTTACGGAAATTTTGAAAAAACAACGAGTTCTATTTCGTCATCGTCCCGAGGATCTCATACTGTTTCCGCACGACATCTTTCTGTTCCAGATATGCACGATATGCATCCTGTGCTGTCTTCATCTCAATCTCTTCCGACTCTCCCGTCTTCGACACAAGAGCTGATATAAGCGGCGTCATATTAAGCGACACTCCGGCCGCCCATGTACAGACTGAATCTGCATCACGTTTCCACGCAGACTGCCAGTCTGATGCCTTCACCGTTTCCAGCGTCCATTCCGGCTTCAACGACAATGTAAGCACCGGTGCTCCGCTCTGTTTTGCAAGTACCGCACGCTTCCTTCAGATACTGCACATACTGCCGGTACGTGATGCGGACATCTGCAAGATTCTGCCCGTCGTTCATGCGGGAACTTTCCAGCTCAGCAATCTTCGCCATATTTGCTCCAC
>JALNVF010000177.1 GCA_023231445.1 Treponema sp.
CGTACCGTCGCTCTGATGGTCAAGCAGCACTAGATATACATCACGGTCGGTATACACGTTGAACACGACCTGTTCTCCAGTCTTGTACTGTGTCGTCTCTCTGTCTGTGGTAAGTGAAAGATTGAATTGATGCGGTATCTGATTTTCTGTCTTTTTAAGTTCATTTATTGAAGAAACGGATGCATCCCATCGTGTAAGGAGCTTTTCCTTTTCCTGCTGTGGATATTTCAGAAGTACCCATGCTGCCCATTTTTTCCCGGTCTTCTGGGTTGCCGTATCAGCTTCAGTGCAGTCAACGAGGGCGTATTCAGGTGAAGGTGAAAGACCTGCTTCTTTGAGTGCCGGTATTATGCCGACTCTGTTCATAAGGAGCTGTCTGGCTCCGTCTTCTGCCTGTTCAAGCGCTTCCTGCTCCGAAGCGCAGTTCTCCGACGATCCGCGTTCGTACATATTGTCTTCGTCATCTTTGTGAGGACTGTTCCACCAGTACGGTTTTTCAGCAAAACAGACGGAGGTCACACTCGTAAAAAGTACAGCCGCGCAGGCTGCATACATAAGAAATCTCTTCCGGTTCATTTTCATTCTGTACCTGAAATATAAATTTATATTATAGGGCACCTCTAAAAACTCACTTTCGGTGATTTTTTAGAGATGCCGTCGAGTTTTAGGTCGTTGTAATATCACGACTTAAAACATCGCGTTTTCAGAGTTACCTCAAAAAACTGAAGTTTTTAGAGGTTCCCTCTAGTTAATATTATTATAAATACGAATATGTAAAAAATCAATTGAAAGAATCAGGATAATTCCGTTTCTGAAACAATAAGCATCGGACAAGTCGTGGTACGTAATATTGACTTTAACATAAGATGGATTTAATATTAAATATAAAGTAATTATGCCTGTTATTTTGTACCGCCTAAGATAAAATTATAGAAAAAAGAGACGTTTAACAGATTTATGAACTTTATAAGCAAAAAAGTGCTTATTTTCTATTATATAACATTCTGCTGTGTCCTGCATCTTGCGGCTGAGCATCGTGTGGCGCTCGTCATCGGAAACGCTGCATATACCGATATGCCGCTCAAAACAATACAGGAAGCGGTGCGCCGTTTTACGGAAAAAATAACGTCGGGCGATACGGTGGCCCTGTTTCATTCGTGCGGAGGGTTTAATACCCCCACCCCTTGGTGCGTATGAAGGGTATTAAACCCCGACTGCAATACCTTTAGAGAACAACATACCTCGACCCTTGGGTCGAGGTTGTTGACTTATTTTTCTGCTTTTTTGAGTGCCTGTTCTACGGTTGCTTTGAATATGTTGTATGACCATGTTGCGCCGCTGACGGCATCGACGTCATTCATATTCATATTTTTTTTGTAAGCTTTGACATACTGCTCTATACCTTTCAGATCGTTGCGGCATTGAAGAATGTATTCATCGTTTCCCGCGAAAACTTTTTCATAATCTTTATCGAATATCTGATTTTTATCTTTATCTATAATGTAGAAATCGAAACTGATTATCTTATCGTTTTTGACAGTCAGTTTGCATTCTCCCCAATAAGGTTCCTGCGTATAGGAAGCCTGCGATTCTCCTTTGTACGTTCCATCTTTCAGCGACTGAGCAAAACAGAGACCGCTGAACAATACAGTAAGCACTGCGATAATAACAAATTTGTTGCGTTTCATAGATTATCTCGTCTTTTATCAGTATCACTCAGTATATAACGGACGGTATGATTTGTAAATCGGTATGTATTGAACATCGTTTTGTATTAATGGTTGCCGGCAGCGCTGTTTTTTACTTTCCGTATTATTCGCAGTAATATTTTGCCTGCGGCGTCCACAGCCGGTAATAGAGCGAACCTGTATCTTTCATCAGCTCCGCATGACTGCTGGTTTGGACGATATGTCCTTTATCGAACACGACGATCGTATCGCAGAAACGACAGCTCGACATGCGGTGCAAAATATAGACGGACGTTTTGTTTGCCACAAGGCTGTCGAACCGTTTGTAGATTTCGTATTCCGATTTCGGGTCGAGTGCGCTTGTCGGCTCGTCGAGAATCACTACGGGCGAATTTTTGTAAAGCGCACGTGCGATCGCAATTTTTTGAGCTTCGCCGCCCTGTTCCGTATTCTGATACAGTTCCGTGTCGAGCCCGTTTTCCACCCGGTCGACACGGTCGAGAATGCCGGCTTCTTCAAGACAGATGCGTACCCGTTTCCTGTCGCAGACGACGGAAGCGGCGACATTCTGTGCGACGGTAAAGGCAAAGAGTTTAAAATCCTGAAACACGACGCCGAGCAGCGTGATGTATTCGCTGTAATCGTATTTTTTGATGTCTATCCCGTTGAGGAGAATGATGCCTTCCGTGGGGTCGTACAAACGGCAGAGCAGTTTTATGAAAGTTGTTTTTCCGGCTCCGTAGTTTCCCACGATTGCGAGTTTTTCACCTGCTTTTATATGCAGCGTGATATGCGAAAGCGTGTCGTTCGTCATGCCCGGATATCTGAACGAAACGTCCTCAAAATCGATTGAAAGTGAATGACCCACAGCCGGGACTATACGGGCACGGCCGCGGGGGTGTCTGTCGCCGATGTCCATGTACTGTTGGTACTGAATCACTTCGATATTCACGCGGAACAATTCCGAAATGGTCCAGGTGTTCATCCACTGGAAAAAGCCGGAAATAAGGGCGATATTGAAGGTGAACTCCGCTATGGTAATACATCCGTTCAACGTCTGGACTGCGAGCAGAGAGTATGCAAGCAGATCACGGAGGAAAAGAAAAAGAGAATCGGACAATTGGGGCAGAAAATAATGCAGTTCTATTTTTCGCTGCAGTGAAAACCGTTTTGCAAGCAGCACCGCATAGCTTGCCATTCCCACAAACCTTATAACAAGGTCCGGTACGGCGCGCATCATGTATTCTATTCCGTTTGATCCGTCATATACAGCCGTCTGTGCGCGCTGCAGTTTACGCTGCATGACAGTGGGTTCTATGTTTTCGTAATCGGTCGAGAGAATTTTTTCTTCAAGCCGTCCGAAAAAGACGGAGATCCGTGTTCGCGTACAGAGCGCTGCGTATACTTCAGTGAGCATTCTGCTGAAAAACTGACAGGCTGCGAAAACTGCTATACCGATGCCAATCGTACACAGCAGACGGGAGATCCCCTTTCCGTCGGTGAGCGTTTTTACCGCGAGGGCGGGCAGAAAATTTCCGACAACGACTGTTGCATATGCCGTAATGCTTCCTGCGGTAAGAAGGACAATCGCCCGCGGTCTGAATCTGATCAGACCGGAGAAAATGTATACAATATTACTGAAGAGAGAATAGTTTTTTCCTTCCGGTACGGTTCCGGTGTTCTGTTTCATACCGATCCTCCTTACTAATGACAGTGTGTCATACATTGATGCGAATTTATCAATTTGTACGCGGAATGTTAAAAACAGTACCTGAAACGCTTACAGCGGAAGCAGAATCTCCGTCGAGAAAACACCCGGTTCATTTTTTCTGTTGATATACCCGCCGTATTTTTTTACCACGGCGTCGATCCGCTTGAGACGGTGACCGTGATTTCCCCGTTTTAAAGAGATATACTGGCTGTCGAGCCGCCGCACCAGTTCCGTCGTTGCGTTCGTACAGCATATATAGAGCTGCTGTTTGAGCGTACCGATATACACTCTGACGAACCGGTCCGACGATACGGACAGTTTTTCGCACGATTCGATTGCATTGTCGTAATCTCCCATTGCGAGAAACGCTTTTATAGTCTGAAGGTGGTTGTGGTAGTCGTGCCGCCAGCCTCGCATCGTAAGATAGAGGTTCTGTACTTCCTGCACATGATTTGCAATAAGCCGCTCGTGGTCTTCTACAATCTGTTTTTCGTAAAGCCACCGTATAAGACTGAACATCAGGAACCTGTCCTGTACCAGCGGATAAACGCGGCGGTAAGCGCTTCATACTGACTTCTGCTTACACGGGAATACTCGAACCGTTCGACAGCGTGCATTCCGTACGGGAAATCCGTTCGACATGGCGGAGATTGACGAGAAACGCGCGGTGAGAGAGCACGAATCCGTTTGCCTCGAGCTGCGGCCGCATTCTGCTCAGATTTTCTTTTCATTCGAGCGTTTCCTTTTTCGTCACCATTGAAAGGTAGTTCAAGATACAGAATATCCCGGTAGAGCACTTTTCGCGTTTCACCGAGATACTCGAAGAGAAAATACGCTGCTGCGGAATCAGTTTCCTTTACTTTGAGCGACGTGCGTATTTCGGCGATCGTCTTCCACTGCCGCATAGCTTGCCTGCAGTTCGACACAAATACAGATGTACTCTTCCGGTGTGTATTGCAGAAGTTTACGATCGGTACAGATACACTTTCCCGGTGTACACTGCAAAAGTTCACGACAGGCTCAGCGGCAGACTTCCGACATGTACGGCGGAGTTTTGCATCCGGCACAGTAGAAGACTTGAGGCGTATACAGATGAAGCCTGCGACTGTACACAGCGGCAGACCTGTACCGTATACGCCGCAGTAGTATCCGCGAGATCCGCCAGCTTTTTTACGAAAACTTCCACTGCGGCTAAAACGCACGGAAGTCTGTCCCTGTTTACCGGTATTCCTGCCTCCTTCCTGTTTTCAGGATATTCAGCCAGGGCTGTATCGGGTGCCGCTGCAGGATACACGACAGGATAGCTTCTCGGAGTATTATATCGGGCTCCGTCCTTCCATGAACCTTTACCGCTCAGCATATCCTCCCGCAGGAATATGCATAACGCAGCATACTGACACACAACAGAGCATAACTTGTTTTTGTGAATCTATTTTTCAGTCATCAGCTCAATTCCGTCCCACTCAGTATTCGATTCTTTTCTTGATATACACCGTGAAATGAACCATTCAACTGCTGTGTCTCCCGGATACGTTTTTTGCAGCATGGTGAACTGTTCTAACGCGGAAGAAAAATCGGAACGGTAATAACAGGTAACTGCAGCGGAGAACGAGTCGTCATAACAGGATCCTTTTGAAGAAAGATCGAATATGCCGACCGGTTCTTTTTTCCCTTTCAGTCTGATCTGTCCCAGAAAACGGGAACGCGGTATTTCGTCCTTTACCTGTTTCATGGTACTGTCTGAAATCAGCAGTGACGACCCGAATAATTTACAGAGGTTTTCCATTCGGGAAGCGGTATTAACCGTATCGCCGATAACGGTGTATTCTTTCCGTTTTGCAGAACCGATGGTACCGGCGACGGCGTCTCCTGAAGCAATGCCCATGCCGCATGGGAGATCAACTGTTTCCAGAATTGAAAGCGCCGCACGTACTGCCTGCCGTTCGTGATTTTCCGAAATTTCCGGTGCGCCGAACACAGCCATGAATCCGTCTCCGGTGAATTTATTAATAAAACCGCCTTCTTTTCTGATGATCCCGTCGCAGCGTGAAAAAATA
>JALNVF010000178.1 GCA_023231445.1 Treponema sp.
AGTCGTCTGCAGTTCCTGATCTTTATTCAGCTTCTTCATAAGGGAAAGAATCTGTCCGCTGTTTTTCGAGTCAAGATTTGCCGTCGGCTCGTCTGCAAGAATGACAGGTGCTTTTGTTACAAGGGCACGTGCAATGGCAACCCTCTGTCGCTGTCCGCCGCTTAACTCGGACGGTTTATGTGTTTTCCATTCTGTAAGCCCGACTTTTTCTATCAGGTAGTTGATCCATTCTTCTTTCTGTTCTTTTGAGAACGAATCGACCGGACTTTCCGAACCGCTTCCTTTTTTTCCGAGAAGAACGGGGAATTCAATATTTTCATATACGTTCAGAACGGGGATAAGGTTGAATGTCTGAAATATAAAACCGAGGTGAGAACGGCGGAGACCTGTAATCCTGTTGTCCAGTTTTGCAGGGATAGTTGTTTTTATTTTTTTTTTGCCGGCGGTCGTTTCCCAGCGGCCGTTGTCCGTCTGCGTTTCTTCAAGATTAATTCCTTTATAGACATCCGTCCCGTCGATGATGATTGAACCTGCGGTCGGCAGGTCTATGAGTCCGGTCATATTAAGAATTGTTGATTTACCTGAACCTGAAGGACCTGAAATGGCTGCAAATTCTCCTTTTTCAATGGAAAAAGTTGCGTTATTTACTGCAATAACCTGCTGTCTGCCGAGCGGATATACTTTGCGTACACTGCTGAATGTTACAACTGACATAAAAACTCCTTGTCTGATTGATTCCTGTATATTTCTCCAGAAGAGATAATACTCTGAAAATTGTTCAATAAATAAAATACGCTCAATTTAATTCCTGACGGGTATAAATTAAATTCTCATTTTTCTGCTTAGGGTGTATGAATAAACGACAGGTGCGATGGTTGTAAGCATCAGGTAAACTGCCATTGAAATGAGGTACCATATCATCCTGTGTGTGCACAGAACGGTTATTCCTCCTGAGAACAGGATTATACCGGCGGCTACACAAAGAGGTGCGGCAAAACGGTGCGTTTTTCGCCAGTTTTCATTATCTGCAAGCGTCCATGGTACTCTTATACCCATGGTTTTATTTGGTTTTATAGTTCCTTCATAATTACCGAATACTACAGTGAATATTCCGAGAATAACATAAATAAAAAAAGGCAGCTGTTTTACGGCAATTCTGGTCTGTTCTTCTACCGGCTGGAACGCAAGTACTGCAGTCCACCAGGCAAGCGCAGCGATAAACGTACCTGCAAAAAGGATGACACCATCCTGTATTTTTATATTGGCAGGATTTTGTGAAAAACGTCTGTTGATCAGAGGTCTCATAATAAACATGAAAGGGGTTAATATTGATACGATGCAGAGTTCCCAGGGACTTCCGTACCGGTCGACCTTCATTGCAAAATTGAAATGGACGGGAACGTGTGCGGGGAGTTTCCTGCATACGAAAAAAAGTGCTGCTGACTGTATTATACTCAGGGCAATAAGAATGGACCAGAATAGTGTATGCTGGTGATTGTTTTCTTTTTCAGTTTCCTGTAGTTTCATTACCTTCCTCCGGTGTATCTTTCTTGTCGCAGTCCATCGTCATTTTTGCAACAAATTCTATAAAGTCCTGCCATACGGTCATATTGAGCGTATAGATACGGCGCTGTCCGTCTTTTTCACACGATATAAGATGAGCCTGCTGCAGAATATCAAGATGATGACTTATAGACGGTTTACTGATATCAAAACAGGCTGCAATTTCGCCTGCCGTCATTGATTTTTTTCTGAGCATTCCGAGTATCTGTCGTCGTGTCTTATCTGCCACTGCTGTCCAAACATCTGCCATAGTAATCCTGTGATTATATTTAGAAGAACGTCTAAATATAATGTAACCTGTAGCATGAATGGATGTCAATAGAGAAACAGGTCTGTTCATAAATTGCAATTATATTGCATATTATATATACTGAACAGGAAGTACTTTATTTTGCAGCAGAGGTGTATATCATGTTTACAAAAACTGTTCCGGTGACTCTTTTTACCGGTTATCTTGGTTCCGGTAAAACGACTCTTTTGAATCATATTCTTAACAATCAGAACGGCTGGAAAGCAGCCGTGATTGTAAATGATATCGGTGAAGTTAATATTGATCAGACACTTATAGAAAACAACGGCAGGTCTGATGCAGGGAGTGTTATTCCGCTTTCTAACGGATGTATCTGTTGTACGCTGAAAAAGGATCTGATGAAACAGATACAGACGCTTATTCATTCCGAAAAATACGATTATATTGTGATTGAAGCGAGCGGTATCTGCGAACCTGCTCCGATTGCTCAGGCTGTTATGCAGCTGGAAGGTTCGCGACTCGACAATATTGTTACCGTTGTTGATGCGCTCCGTCTTGCTGATGAATTCGGCTGCGGTGAAAAACTTATAAAGTCGTACGATAAAACTCACAATATAGTACACAGACTGGGGAGCAGTGCTGCATCTTCGGAAGAAATCGAAAGGCTTCTTGTGCAGCAGATTGAATTCTGTACGACGATAATAATTAATAAGATTGATACGGTCACTGAAGAACAGCTAAAAACCGTCCGCAGCGCGGTCAGACATCTTCAGCCGTCAGCGGAAGTGATTGAAACAACATTCGGAAAAATTGATTTTAAAAAAATCCTGAATACAAATTCATTTGATTTTGATACGGTATATAAAAGTGCCGGCTGGATTCAGGCAATGCAGGACGACGGGGACGGTAAACCCGAAGCGGAAGAATTTGGTATAACTACTTTTGTCTATGCCAGACGGAAACCGTTTGTGCGGGAATTATTTGACTTATGGATAAAGCAGATTCCCCGGAATGTAATTCGTGCAAAAGGTATAGTCTGGTTTTCCGCAGGAAACGACAGGTCATATATATTTGAACAGGCCGGTTGTCAGGAAATGACCCGTGAATTCGGAAGATGGAATAACGGTGACCAGCAGATAAAACTTGTCTTTATCGGCAGAAAAACGGACTGGAAAAAACTTGAGACTGATCTTGATATGTGTCTGAGAAAAAATTGATTAACTCTGATGATAAAGTGACTGTCCGACGGAAATTATTTTTTACTGAGTAAATCAAATGCCAGATCCATTACTATTGGAGAATCTTCAAAGTTGATTCGGATTTTTGCCCGTTTTTTTCGTTTATCAACCTTAATGATGAATCCTTCCAGTCCTTTCAGCGGTCCTTCTGTAACGATAATCCGCTGGTTTTCATCGAAGTATACCTTCGACGGTCCTGCCTTTTCTCCGAAATCCATGAAATGCAGGAGGATCTTCAGATCATTATTATCAAGCGGCGTAATACTCTGATTATTTTTAAGGAAGCGATAAAAGTATTCCGATTTCCTCATCTGCATGCATGAATCAGCATCAAGTATTCTGTCCGTCTCAAGAAAAATATAGCCGGGAAAAAGAGGCTGCAGTTCGTCTTTCATAATTCCATGCCGCTGTATATGCATTATACGGCGCAGAAAAATTAATTGTTGTACACAGCTTTTTTCTGAGAGAGATTGTTTCATCTGGTCTATAAAATTCAGTTCCCTTCCGGTATGTACCTGTGCTGCATAATAAAACATACAGTAATTCTTTCGTTACCTCTTATTGTAGTTTTTTTCTATCCACTTTGTATATTCACCTGAAAGGATGTGGTCAAGCCATTCCTTATGGGCCAGGTTCCACTGTACCGTATGCTTTAATCCTTCCTCGAACGTCACTTTCCGCGTCCAGCCCAGTTCCGTCTTTATCTTCGTACAGTCGATCGCATACCGCATGTCGTGGCCCGGCCGGTCCTTTACATGCACGATCGTCTTTTCCACTTCAGCAGGAGTCTTCCCCAGTTCCGCACACGTCAGCTCTATGACTTTATGCAGCAGTCTGATGTTCTGCCATTCGTTCTCGCCGCCTATGTTGTACTTTTCTCCGGTCCGGCCCTTATTCACTATGAGCCAGACTGCCCGGTTGTGGTCTTCCACATATATCCAGTCCCTGATGTTTTTTCCTTCCCCGTATACCGGCAGGTTCTTTCCGTCCCTGATATTCGCTATCATGAGCGGCAGCAGTTTCTCCGGAAACTGGTACGGCCCGTAGTTGTTCGTACAGTTCGACAGCGTTACCGGCAGCCCGAATGTATGGTAATACGACATGACTATGTGGTCGCTCGACGCTTTACTCGCCGAATACGGCGAACGCGGGTCATACAGTGTCGTTTCCGTAAAGTACCCCGTCTCCCCCAGAGAACCGTACACTTCGTCCGTACTGATGTGATGGAAGAGTACGTCATCACGCATGGTGCCGTCCGCCTTTTTCCAGTAATTCCGCGCGCAGTCAAGCAGCGTGAACGTTCCCATTACATTTGTCCTGATGAACGTCTCCGGTCCCAGTATGGACCGGTCCACGTGGCTTTCCGCTGCAAAGTGCACGATCGTATCGATATCGTACTGCTTCAGGATACGCTCTATCTGCGGTCTGTCACATATGTCGGCTTTTTCAAAGAAGTAGCGCTTTCCGCCGTATTCCGTTTCTATATCTGCAAGGCTTTCAAGGTTGCCTGCATACGTAAGGCTGTCCACGTTTATGATCTTTCCCGTAAAACCGCTTTCCGTACTGAACAGAAAATGAATGAAGTTGCAGCCGATAAAGCCTGCGCCTCCCGTTACCATGATGTTTGTTAATCTGCGTGACATATGTTCTCCTTCCTACCTGTTTCCGCACCATCTGCCGTGTATGTCAAACCAGCTGCCGTTCCTGTCAAAGTTCTGATGTTTCCCGTCCTTTTCAGACAGAACGGGTGTCATGCCGGGAGCAATGCTGTCCCAGGGGATGCCGATCTGCGGATCATTCCACATGATGCCGCCTTCTCCTGCAGGATCATAAAAATCTGTGCATTTATAGGCAAACACGGCGGTGTCACTCAGTACGTAAAATCCATGTGCGAATCCTTCCGGAATGTAGAACTGATTCTGTTTTTCACTATCCAGAACTACTCCATAATACCGTCCGAACGTTTCTGATCCGTTCCGCAGGTCAACAGCCACATCGTAGACCTGCCCGGATACTGCCCGTACGAGTTTTCCCTGCGGATGCTGTGTCTGAAAATGAAGTCCCCTCAGGACGCCTTTTGAAGACGACGACTGGTTGTCCTGTATAAACGTCATCATAAGTCCTGCGGCTTTAAACTCTTTTTCACTGTATACTTCAAAAAAATATCCCCGGTTGTCGCCGAAGACCTTCGGCTGTATTTCGAACAGTCCGTCTATGACAAGCCCGTCTGCTGAACATGGTGTAAATGTAAACGGCATGATGAATCTTCCTTATTTCATTTCTGCAATATATTCCAGATACCGCCCGTATTCGGTTTTGTACCCGGCTGCAAGTGCAAGCAGTTCTTCCTTTGTTAT
>JALNVF010000179.1 GCA_023231445.1 Treponema sp.
CCAGTATACAGCACAGCCAGTGCACCAAGCAGAAATAAAAGTAAGTAAAGTACAATCTTTGGCCGGAACCCTTTTTTCAGCATAGATAGTGGCCATTATAAAATAATACAGCACTAAGGACAAGTCTGAAAAATTATTATATTTTTGTCCGTGAGGGGAGGGGGAAATATTCTGCTGCATGCGGCTGACAGGAAAAATTTGCGTTTGTAATGAATTTTATATTTATGACTGCCAGTTCAGAATACGCTTATTTATTAGGATTTTTTCCCGTTGACTCGCGTGTAATCAGTGATGTTGGAAGTTTTATGTTATTTTCTGGGACAGATTCTTTTCTGATTAATTTCAGGAGCATCTGTACTGCAAGGGCGCCTTTCTGTGAGACGTCCTGATGTACCGTTGTGATTTTCGGGTGGGCCGCCCGCGAAAAAACATTATCGTCGAATCCTGCAAGCGAATAGTCCTCCGGTACACGGATGTTTTTAGCGACAAAATAGGTAAGTGCATCAAATGCATAATAGTCAGAGGAAAAGAAAAGGGCTGTATAGTCAGCAGGAGCTGCTGCCAGAGTGTCTAATATCCGGTGTCTCTTATTTTCATCCCTGGAAATACTTATGAAGTTTTTTTCTGAAAATTCAAGACTGTGTTCCTGAAAAGCCTGTCGGACTCCTTCGAGCCGTTCCCGGTCGACACCGCGGGGATTGTTACTGTCTGCAAGAAAAGCAATGTCTTTATGCCCCATGGAAATAAGATAATTTGTCATTGCTCTGCTTCCTTCCCGGTCGGCAAGCCCTACATTATAGTATTCATTACTGTCATGATTGAAATAGCAGTCAACAAAAACCACTGGTTCTGTGGTTGACGAACGCAAAAGTCCGCACTCGTCCGGCTGAAGGCCTATGATAATAAGTCCGTCGATTTTCCATGTTGCTGCCAGCGCGATTACTTCAGAAACGGAGGTGGCTACATACAGCATGGTATAATAGCCGTTTCTGCGGATTTCTTCCTCGAGAGAACTTAATAATTCTCCTTCGAACGGATCCATGAATGTTTTTTCCGCTCCTCGTGTGGTGTATTGCAGAATGACGCCGATTATTTTTGAAAAGCTGTGGGCCAGAATCATGGCTCCCATATTCGGAACGTAATTCTGGACTTTTATTATTTTTTTTACTTTTTCGATCGTGTCGGCAGAGGTGTGCGACGTATTCCCGTGAAGGACGTTTGAAACGGTAGTGGCGCTTACACCTGCACGTTCTGCAATTTCTTTTATTGTAATCATGACAGGTACAGTATATATGAAATCAGTTTATTTTACAGCATTGATTGCGATGCCGGTTGTTATACATACTTTCATATATTTAAACTGTTTTTACCGGAGCGTTTAATTATTAATACTGTATACGGTACCTTCATACGGTCGTACCATTGAACGGTCAGAGTGTTCTGATCCGTAGTTGCTTATGAGCACTGGTGCATCCCTGAATTCCTGAGGAATATATGCGTGTACCTGTTCTCCGGTAAAGTTGCATACAATGAGCAGTTTTGCGTTATCAAGCTGCCGGGTGTAGAGATACAATCGTTCATCATCGGGCATGAGCAGGGTATATGTTCCGTATACGATTACCGGATACTTTTTTCGCAGTAGGTTTATCTTTTTATAGAAATTTAAAACCGAATCAGGATCGGCCAGCTCTTTTTGTGCATTGATTTCTTTGTAATTTGCGTTTACCGGTATCCACGGTGTACCGGTGGTAAAACCTGCCTGCGGTTTATCCGACCACTGGAACGGTGTACGGGCATTGTCCCGGCTGATCCGGTTTATATACTGCATCGCGACGGCAGGGGATATTTTGTGTTCATGTATCATTTCATTGTATGCATTAACAGCTTCTATATCTTTCAGGTCTTCAGGTTTTTCAAAAGTCGTATTCGTCATACCTAATTCCTGTCCCTGATAAATATAAGGAGTACCTTTCTGCATGTAGAGACAGACTGCAAGCATTTTTGCTGATTCTTTCCAGTATTTTCCTGTGTCACCGTACCGCGAAACACTGCGGGGCTGGTCATGATTTTCCCAGTACAGACTGTTCCACGCTTTTCCCTCGAGATCGTTCTGCCATCTGCTGAATATTTCTTTCAGAACAGAAAGTTCCGCTTTTTTCATTGTCCATTTAGAACCGTTTTCTGTTTCTGCATCGGGACGTTCAAACTGAAAAACCATATTCAGCTCATGTGCACCAAAACCTGCATATTGAAGAGCGTCTTTAGTAGTTACTCCCGATGTTTCTCCTACTGTTACAAGGTCATATTTTGAAAGGACTGTTTTATTCATTTCTTTAAGCCAGATGTGAACCTGAGGCCTGTTCATAATCAGTGATCCCCATTCTCCGTAAATTTTACCGGGACGAACGGGTGCATCCGGGTAGTCTTCCGGTTTACTTATCATGCCTATGACATCCATCCGGAAACCGTCTATACCCTTTCTGCACCATCTGTCCATCATGGCGAATAATTCTGAACGGACGGAATCATTCTGCCAGTTCAGGTCGGGCTGCTGCGGGGTAAAAAGATGGAGATAATACTGCCCTCTTTCAGGACTGTACGTCCATGCGCTGCCGGAGAAAACGCTTCCCCAGTTGTTTGGAGGATTTCCGTCTTTTCCGTCGCGCCAGATATAAAAGTCGGAATAGTCATTCGTTTTTGATTTCCGGCTTTCCAGAAACCATGAATGTTCACTGCTTGTGTGATTTATTACCAGATCGATAATTATTTTGAGCGAGTGCTGATGCGCCTCATTAATAAGAGCAGACAGTTCTTCCATTGTTCCGAATGAGGGCTGCACTGCTTCATAGTTGCTTATGTCATACCCATTGTCCGCATCCGGCGATTTGTAAAACGGACAGAGCCACAATATGGTAACACCCAGATCTTTCAGATAATCAAGTTTCTGCCGTATCCCGTTTATATCGCCTGTTCCATCGCCGTTTGAATCGAAAAAGCTCCGTGGATAGACCTGATATACAATTCCTTCTTTCCACCATGTTCTTTTTTCCATTTAAAAAACTCCTGTAGTACATAAGTGTTTTGTACGAACTTTGATGTTTTATAGCACGTGATGCGTAACACCTATATAAAATATAGTATCTCCGGAACTTTGATTTGTCAAATTAATTACAGAAGTACCAAAAAAGTTCTGACTGTTGTATATACAGATTCCGGAAGTGAAGATAAAGAACAAAATATAAAAAAATATTCTTTTTAATTATAAATATATTGCCTTAACGTATCTTTTGAACTACACTACTATCATATACAGGAGAATAAGGAGAGGTATATGGAGTATATTTTCAAAAGTAAAATAGGGCCGCTAGTGCCGTCTCTAGCTCTTTCACTTGTTACATTTACAACTTTTGTTCTGCTTCTTGTTGTCTGATTTTAGGGTATAGCATACGTTTTACGGGACTGTCTGAAGGACAGTCTTTTTTTTTATGTATTGTTTCTCTTGACAGAATCATGGGCATGGCTTATAGTACTATTGTTACTTTATACAGTAACAATAGTAGCTTGATTTTCCGGAGGTTCAGCATGATTCTTATAATTGATAACTATGACTCTTTTACGTATAACGTATATCAGTCTCTTGCAAAACTCACGAAAGAGGATATCCGCGTAGTACGCAGCAGGGAAGTATCTGTCGGGGAACTAGCCTCCCTTAATCCGTCCCGTGTTATTGTTTCTCCCGGTCCGGGACGTCCTGAAGACGCAGGAGTTTCAGTTGAAGCAATAAAATATTTTTCAGGAAAAGTTCCTGTACTGGGTATATGTCTTGGCCATCAGGCGATCGGATATGCGTTCGGAGCGGATATTGTACAGGCAAAATTCATCAGGCACGGTATTGCAGAAGAGATTGCACTCGATGGAAAAGGTTTGTTCCGCCTTATCGGAAAAAAAGGAATATTTACGCGGTACCATAGTCTGGTTATTGACGAAGCAACGCTTCCTCCTGAGTTCGAGGTTACGGCGCGTGCTGCAGACGGTGATATTATGGGAATCCGCCACAAGACGCTGCCGGTTGAAGGTGTTCAGTTTCATCCTGAGTCAATTGCATCCGATTGTGGTAAACAGTTTTTTACCGCGTTCCTTAATTATCGCCGCGAATCGTTTCCTGTAACTGCGGTTTTGAATCAGCTGTGTGAAGGACGGGATCTTGAGCGTCAGACAGCCGAAATGTTTATGGAAGATTTAACGGACGGCTGCATGGATGAACGTCAGACCGCAGCTGTTCTCACTGCTATTTCTGCAAAGAAACCGGCGGCAGCCGAAATTGCGGGATGCGCTGCGGTACTCTGCCGTAAGAAGACTCCCATGCCGCTTGATACGACAGAACTTACTGACATTGTGGGAACCGGAGGGGATTGTAAAGGAAGCTTTAATATCAGTTCTATGTCGGCTATTGCTGCTGCATCATGCGGATTACCAGTCGCGAAGCACGGCAACCGTGCAGTTTCAAGTAAAAGCGGTGCTGCTGATTTTTATGAGGCGCTTGGTATAAAGATCGACAATACGCCGGAAAAATCTGCAGATATTATCAAAAAAACAAATTTCGGTTTTTTATTTGCACCTGTATATCATAGTGCGATGCGTTTTGCCGGTCCTGTCCGGAAAGTACTCGGTATAAAAACAATTATGAATCTTATTGGACCTCTTTCAAATCCTGCTGACGCAAAATATCAGATGCTCGGCGTATACGACAAATCACTCCTTGACCCTGTTGCGCATGCTTCCAAAATGCTCGGCGCTAAACGAGTAATGGTTGTAGTAAGTGACGACGGATTTGACGAAATCTCACCATGCGCAAAAACGTCGGTTTACGAAATCAACGAGAACGGAGAGGAAAAAATATATACGATAGATCCTGTGGAATTCGGTATCAGCGGCTGCAGGGCAGATGAACTTGCCGGCGGTACGGGAAAAGAAAATGCACAGCTTGCAAACGATCTGCTTGAAGGCAGAGGCCGCAGGACATTGCGGGAAGCGGTTGCACTTAACGGAGGTGCTGCGCTGTATATTGGCGGAAAAGTGTCTTCAATAAAAGACGGATACAGTAAAATTATTGATGCGTTTGAAACAGGTGCGGTGAAGAAAGAACTTGAAAGTATACGCGAGGTTTCAAATGCCGCATGACATTCTTGCGGAAATTACGGCAAGGCGTCGTGCAGTTATAAAGGAACAGGGTGTTTCGTTCGGATTTGCAGTTCCTGAAACGCGACGGCGGCCTGTTGTTCCGTTTATGC
>JALNVF010000180.1 GCA_023231445.1 Treponema sp.
ACCAAGGAACAATCCTAGTTCAAATACCACATTATCTCGAACTATTTGGGAACTTTTCTCTCGAATAACTGCAACATCATCGGGACTAAAAATAAAGATAGCAAAATCATGTACCGCTGTTGCTGTGATCAGGTCCTCTAGGGTTGTACTGGTCAATTTGAATATGTCTTGTGTCCAAATTGTTGAAAAATGTTCATGATCTAGTTCAATCTGGATCGCTTTTGCAACTTCGAGACTTTCCGTTGAACACCCAATAAAAACTTTCTGTTTCATATCAATCCCTACACTTTACTCAATTTGCTAATCTCAGTCTGCCCGAAGGGTCCATCTAACATTTATTGTCCTGTTCCAAATAAAATCTGTATTTCTGCAAGTCTGTCAGTATAAACTTCCTTTTATTTGTCGTATTTACTTATAATATATATATTACCGTGTTTCTACCAGCATTTTATCCTGATTCAGGATAATCTTCTTATTTCATGCTGCACTCTATCCAAAGGACTGTGTACACCCGAAGGGCCTTTATTTAATACATGCGTATAAATCAGTTGTTCTCACGTCGTACTGTCCAGGAAGTTCCTGTACAGTACGAATGTCATATCCGCCTTTTATAAGGTGCGCGGCAAATGAATGCCTGAAAGTATGGCAGCACCCCCGGTAACAATGTTTCCCCTCTGATATATTATGATTCAGGCACAGATTTCCGTTCATATACTGTATTTTCATACAGGCATTTTCTATGAGAAAAAGATAAGGAAGCGCCGCGCCGCCGGAACATGCTGCAGAACTTCTGGCCCCGTAAATAAACATTTCAAGAACGCTGTTCACCCGGGAAGCACATTTTCCCTTAGTATAACACAAAAAACAGGAAAAACCAGAATATTTTATTCAGACTGATTAAAAATGTATATTATTCCGGCTCTGTATTTCTATTGAATGCTTGATTTACAATTTCAACAATTTCATCACGCGACACTCCGATTGCTCTGCATGCTGCTATGTCACGTACAAGAATTCCTACAGCAGCGTCACTCCGCCTGGTTCGTATCTCATGGCCTGCAAGCGGAGCGACTGACGTTCCTCTTCCGGCTGATGTTGTAATGAATCCTTCCCGTTCAAGCTGCTCCCACGCCTGTTTTACGGGGATGACGCTTACGCGCAGATTAAGTGCCACGGTACGGATCGGAGGAAGCCGTGTACCCGGTTCAATTTTGCCACTCAGTATCTGTGCGGTGATCTGTTCATAAATCTGGAGATAGATCGGTTTACCGGAAGACGGTGAAAGGACTATATCCATGTTATAGATTCACTTTATTGAATTCTTTCACGCATATGCGGAATGAAATCAGAAGGGCTGCACACCAGACAATCATTCCTGCGGCCAGTACGGGAATCTGTTTCAGCTGCGATACGGTATCAGTCGCTGTAATCAGTCTGCCTGCTGCGGTTCCTGTCCACACCGGCAGTTCTGCGGCGGCATATCCTGCCCAGAAGGCGATGCTTCCTCCCAGAAACGGCAGTGCGGGTTTCTCTATTTTCCGGTAACAGGGTATAAGGAAGCATACATTGAACAATGCATACTGGACAAACTGTATGCCGTAAAACGCCGCTGTCGTATTTATGCCGGCTTTATTTCCCTCCGGCATCAGTACGTTCCCTGCAATGCCGAACGGTATGCTGACGATTATTTCGCACAGTTCAATAACTGCGACGCTCAGGAAACGGGCCTTTACAATATCGCTTCTGCGTACGGGCAGACAGGCGGTGTATATTATATCGTTTTCTGCCATCCCCCGGGTGAACAGGAGGAATATGCTCAGGCAGGAATAATAAAATCCGACGTAATGCGGATAATTCGGGATAAGCATCATAAAAGGGCCCAGACAGAGAAAGATGTATATCTGTACATTCATGCACAGGCTGAATTCTTTATACAGCAGATTTTTCATTTATCACCTCTTCTTTCTATATGAACCATAATATCGTCAAGCGACGGTTCCGCCGTTTCAAGTCCGTCTGCCAGACTGCGGTCTTCAACGTGCAGCATGCCTTCAAATCCGAGCGGATGTGTATGCATGCCTATAAGATGCTGTCTCACTCCTTCCGTAAGCTGTTCCTTTGTTCCGGAAACAAGCACGTAACTCTGTTTAAAGCTGTCCCTGTCTGTTTCTGCAAGAATTGTTCCATCCTTTATGTAGGTAATAAAGTCCGCGCATTTTTCAAGATCGGAGGTAATATGGGTGGAAAAAAGAATGCTGTGTGCTCCGTCTTCAATGTATTCCTGAAAAATGCACAGCAGGTCATCGCGGGCGGCAGGATCAAGACCGCTTGTCGGTTCATCAAGCAGCAGGAGTCGTGCGTTATGCGACAGTGCCACGGCAAGCGAATATTTTACTTTCATTCCGGCAGACAGTTCTTTTACTTTTTTGTTCTCGTCGATTTCAAAACGGTCCAGCAGTTCCCGGTAACGCTGTTCGTCCCATTCTGTGTAGAAGCGTCTCGTTACACTGGTAAGTTTCTTTATATTTGTGTGTGGATAAAAATCCACACCGCCGGAAACGTATCCGGTTGACTGTCTGACTGCAAGTTCATTCTCTGTAAGGTCATATCCGTTGATGCGGACAGTTCCGCTGTCCGGGTGTACTAAATTAAGCATTGACTTGATTGTCGTCGTCTTGCCCGCACCGTTCCGTCCGATAAAGCCCATGATGTAGCCTTCTTCCAGAGAAAGGCTGACATTCTTCAGTTCAAAACCGGAATATTTTTTGCAGATGTTCTGTACGTCAATAAGTTTCATACATCCTCTTATATTGTGTATATTGTATATACACAATATAACATTTCACTATAGTTGTCAATAAATACACCCTATTTCCTATTGACATACTAGTTAATAACATTTATATTCCTCGTATATATTAGCATTTTACTAGGTTAATATTGGTTACGTCCTCAGGGTAATCAGTATACCAGGTATTTCAGGAGGCAGATGTATGGCAGGAAAGTATCATTTTGAAACGCTGCAGATTCATGCAGGGCAGGAACAGCCTGATCCCGCCACAGGCGCACGGGCAGTTCCGATTTATCAGACTTCGTCGTATGTGTTCAGGGACAGTGCTCAGGCTGCCGGACGCTTCGGTCTTTCGGAAGGAGGACAGATTTATTCACGTCTCGGAAATCCGACAAACGACGTACTGGAAGCGCGTATCAGCGCGCTTGAAGGCGGTATCGGTGCACTTGCTGTTTCTTCGGGAGCGGCAGCGATTGCCTATGCCATACAGAATATTACGTCGGCAGGCGACCACATTGTATCGGCAGCAACACTGTACGGCGGTACATACGAACTGTTCTCCTGCACGTTCAGAAACTTCGGCGTTGAAACAACGTTCGTTGATGCATCCGATCCTGAAAATTTTGAAAAGGCCATACAGCCGAATACGAAAGCAGTGTATTTTGAAACGCTCGGCAACCCGGACTCTTCAATCACAGACATAGAAGCCGTTTCCGCAGCTGCTCACCGGCACGGCATTCCCGTCATCATCGACAATACATTTGCCACGCCATTTCTGCTGCGCCCGATCGAACACGGAGCGGATATTGTCGTACACTCCGCCACTAAATTCATTGGCGGACACGGAACGTCAATAGGAGGCCTCATCGTAGACGGCGGTACGTTCCCGTGGGCAAAGTACCCTGACACGTTTCCCGGGCTCACCAAACCGAACCCTGCCTATCACGGACTGGTATTCACCGAAGCAGCAGGAAAGGCTGCGTACATACTGAAAATCCGGACAACGCTTCTGCGCGACACCGGTGCAATTCTGAGTCCGTTCAACAGTTTTCTGTTTCTGCAGGGACTCGAAACACTGTCGCTCCGCGTGGAACGGCACGTGTCGAACGCATTGAAAGTCGTAGACTTCCTTGTGCATCATCCGGCTGTCGAACGGGTGGACCATCCGTCGATTCCCGGCAGTCCCAGCCACGCACTGTACGAACGGTATTTTCCGCACGGGGCCGGTTCAATCTTTACCTTCGACGTAAAAGGGGACGCTGCGCGTGCACGGGAAGTTGTGGATAAACTCAAACTGTTCTCGCTCCTTGCAAACGTTGCGGACGTCAAGTCGCTCGCCATCCATCCCGGCTCAACGACACACTCGCAGCTTTCCCCTGAAGAACTTGTCAGAACCGGCATCCGGCAGAACACCATCCGGCTGTCAATCGGGACAGAATACATAGACGACATCATCGCGGACATTGCACAGGCTCTGGAATGAAAAAACGGCGGGGAATTACCCCCGCCGTACGAATACGAAAGATGTTCGGCTTCCGTCAGAACACCTTTCTCAGACAGACAGACATCTTATACGTTGTCAAAACCTTCGTCGCAGGGACCGTCTTCATTCTGAAACCGGTACGACTCTGCGTCAAACGTTGTTGAACAGACATCAAGCGGCAGCTGTTTCATCTTTATCCCGCAGCATTCGGGGACAGCAGCCTTTGGGTCAGATGATATCTCTTTTCCGCATTTTTCACATTTGTACGTTACTGTATTCATATTTTACTCCTTTAAAACGGCCTTGAGTTCCATAGGCGTGTTCGAAAGTGCCCTTGATACAGGACAGTTTTTCTTCGTATCTTCTGCAAGCTTCATAAATGTTTCTTCGTCGATACCTTCGGCAGAAACTTCCGTAAAAACATCGATGCGTGTAATCGAAAATCCCTCACCCTGTTTTTCGATGTGAACAGCATCCTCAGTCCGGACCGAGTTCACTTTAAAACCCGCCCCGGAGACTGCCGCCGCAAGCGCCATTGAATAACAGGCTGCATGGGCTGCACCCAGAAGCTCTTCCGGATTCGTGTTCCGGCCTGTTTCGAAACGGGATATAAAATTATACGGAACATCTTTCAGAATCCCCGTTTCCGTACCAAGAGTTCCTGATCCTCTTTTCAGATCACCTTTCCATTCTGCATAACCTTTTCTTACCGGCATAATAAAAACCTCCACAGGTATTCTGAAACTTTTTCACACGATTATCAAGATGAAGCCCCGCTCCACGCCCCTTTCATTAACACGGACAGGTTGCGTCTTCCAATAACGATACCGGCTCTGATAATCAGTATGTTTCTAACTTATCTGCTTTCCAAGATAGGTTTCAATGCCAGGGCAAACGCATTATAACATTTGCAGCATAGTTTTTAAGTAATCGTCATCACACATACAGGTGATCTGTTTTTTGTGAAGAGAAAAGTTTGGTTTGCCGGTCGGGTTAGGAGCGATCTTA
>JALNVF010000181.1 GCA_023231445.1 Treponema sp.
AAATTTCTTTGCGGGAACATCGATAACAGGTTCAATTACACTGTCATACGCATGGTACAAACCTTTAAAAAGAGGAAAACATCCGTTGATTATCTGGCTGCACGGTGCAGGTGAAGGCGGACATGATCCGTCCGTTATGCTGCTCGGGAACAAAATAACGGCGCTTGCAGATTACAATATCCAGAAAATATTCGGAGGTGCGTACATTCTTGCTCCGCAGTCTCCGCTTGTATGGATGACACAGGGTGGAACGCCGTATGATCTTACACGTGAAAGACCAGCATCCATGTACAGCGAAGCAGTCGAAGCGCTTATCCGTAAATTTATTGCAGACCATCCTGATATTGACACAAACAGAATCTATATCGGCGGCTGTTCAAACGGCGGATATATGACAGTAAACCTGGTAATCAGGAATCCCGGATTTTTTGCAGCGGCATTTCCTGTCTGTGAAGCATATCGCGATGAATTTATTACGGATGCAGAAATTGCGCAGCTTGCAGATGAACATATGTGGTTCACTGCTTCAGCAAAGGACGAAGTCGTAAATCCTGACGAACATATTCTCCCCACTGTCGGCCGAATCAGAAAAGCAGGCGGGAAGGATATTCATGAATCATATTTCAAAGAAGTACGTGATACGTCCGGCAGATATAAAAAGGACGATGGCACCCCGTACGAATATCAGGGCCACTGGTCATGGCTGTATGTACTCAACAATCAGTGTACTGATAACGGCATGACTATTATGGAATGGCTTGCATCCCGTTCAAAATGAAAGACAGAACCAGCGTGTAATACAACGGGCAGACAGGCTGGTTCGTACGGGAAAATCACAGTAGAACAGAATGATGATCCGTCTTTACTTCTGTTTCTTTCATGGGTACGGTAAGAAACACGCGCGTTCCCACGCCCTCCCTTGTTATAATGGCAAAATCATAATCACTGCCATATATGTACTGAAGTCGTTCCCTGATGTTTTTAAGCCCAATCCGCTTACCCCTGTCGGCGTGTACGGAATGCAGTACATCATAATATTCCTTATCGGACATTCCTCTGCCGTTGTCTTTGACTTCTATGCACAGTTTCCGCTGTGTCCTGAGTACCGATATGGAAATAAGCCCTCCCAGCAGTTCTCCCTCGTCGTCTTTATTTTCCAGAATACCGTGATTGAGTGCATTTTCGACAAGAGGCTGTATAATCGATTTCGGAATTTCATAGTCGAGTACATCGGGTCGGACATTCCATGCAACTTTAAATACATCTTCGTACCGGTACTGCTGAATGACAATATACTGCTTTGTCGTATTGATTTCATGGGCGACAGTGTCGAACGAATCATATACGTCTATCCGCAGACGGTCTTTAAGAATTTCTATTATAGCATCGTTCACCTGTACAACATCTTCCGATCTGCCTTTTTTTGCAAGGTAGGTGAGAGTATTCATCGTATTGTAAATAAAATGTGGATCGATCCGGGACAGCATGAAGTTGTACTTTAATTCACTTTCTTTTTTATTTTTTTCCATCAGTATTGCGATGTTCGATTTTAATTCTGCAAGCATGTAGTTAAAAACAGAGCCAAGCTCTCCTATTTCGTCGTTTGTTCTCACTTCAATCGTAACGTCAAGATTACCTTCCGATACTTTTCTCATCTGCTCCGAAAGATGATTAAGCGGGGTAAAAATTCCGTTCAGCAGAGGTATAAGTATGCCAAAAAAAGCCATCATAAAAATAAGCAGCAGCGAAAAATAGGTAATAAGCATTTCTCTGTTCTGGCGCAGGATGTCGGCTTTATGCCCTTCCACCACAAGTTTCCAGTCTCCATACCTGCTGTATCTGATTGTAAAAAAACTGTCGCCTGTCTGTGCATTCGACTGCATGTACATACTGCCGGAATCTATTGCTCTGCAAATGTCAGTATAATCAAGGGACAGAGATTTTTTCCCGGGATAGACGGTTTCATTGAACCGGTCCAAAAGTACAAAATCCGTTTTGTCTTTTACATAATTTGAAAAAATAGCCGAAATATTATCGTATCTTGAAATAATAATCATATCACCTTTCACGTTACCGTTCTGATACGGAGAAACATAACAGTATACGTATGAAGGTGCATCGTTGAAAATGTCCTGCCGTACGACGACATTTTTATATACGAGAGGTCTGCTGAAAAGCGGAATACTTCCGTTGCGGTAATACAGCGGCAGGATTTGCGACGTAATATCATCAATCAGAAAATGATTCAGACCGATTGTTGTATAGGCATTTCCTCCATCAAGGATAAAAATGAGTCCGAAAACCTGATACGGATCCATGCTGTTATACCGGCCGAGATTTGAAAGGTAGTTTTTAATATATGCTTCGTTTTTTGCCGAATGAGACTTCATATCACGGTTCAAAAGCGATTTCAGTTCATAATCATTTTCTATACTTGCACTGAATTTCTCAAGATCTTTAAAGTATGTATCTACACGGGCTGCAAGCTGTTCATTCATTGCAAGGGATTCGGCAACTGACTTTTTGAGGCCGGAAAGGTATACAAAACGGATCAGTATGGAAAAAATAACAACAGTGAGAAAAACCGCAATAATGAGTTCAAAGAGAATGACACGACGTAATATTTTCATTGTGACTTCTTCTTTTCCCGTATATCAATGCGGTACTGGTTGGGGGTGACCCCGGTGAATTTTCTGAATACTTTGCTGAAGTACTGACTGGAGGTAAAGCCTGTACGGTCGGCTACTTCATAAATCATATATTCACCGCATCTGAAAAGTTCGCATGCCTTTGCAATCCGGAATTCGTTCAAATAATCATTAACACCTGTCCCCACCTCATCTTTAAATTTCACAGCTGCCCATGCGGGACTTACATTTCCTGCTGCACTGATTTCCGTCAGTGAAACAGACGGGTCTGAAAAATTATTCTGGATAAAACGCACCATATTTTCAATTTTCTGCGAATACGTACAGCCGTCTTTCTCATGAAGTATAGCCACAAGTCTTTCTGTCTTTTCCTTCAGGAAAGAAACAACATCGTCCGGATTCATCAGATCAAGCCCTTCTATTTCCGATTCGAGTATAAAGACACTTGAACTCCGCGCGCCTTTTACTTTACCGCTGAAGCGGGACAGTGATTCAAGCGTCATTTCAACCAGGCGGACGAACCGGTCGGGCTCTCCGTCACAGAATGCATGGTTGATAGTATTGAAGAGATTTTCAACTTCCGCTGTACGGCACTCTGAAAACGCGTCATTAACTGTCGTACGGTCCTCTTCTTCAGAAGGTTCCGCGGAAGAGACAGGGATCTCCGTATCAAGACAAATAACACACGGGCCTGATTTAAGGAATCCGGAATCAAGCCGGCGGCGTCTCGTACCCACAAATCTGCCGAATTCGCTGACTGTCATGCTCTTTGAACAATATGCTGTAATATAATCATCCGTTCCGTCTGCTGACAGGGCTTCTGACAGGTTTTCCGCAGCTGTCTGTATGGACAATTCAGTATCCCCTCCCAACGTCTTTTTCTGAGGGACAGGAAGTATCTGCATCCCGGTTTTTATACAGACAACATCGGGAACAGGATCTTCCCCGTAAGCTTTTCTGACTGCATTCCGGATTCCTGCAACCGCAGCTATATCCTGACTTTCCGGCAGTTTTTTAAGATATTTTCTGAGGACGGGCATAAAGCCGCGCTGCTGAAACAGGATGAACTGGTACGGACGGAGAAGTTCAAGATACGTTTCCCGTCCTATCCATTTCTGGTAGTAATCTTCCGTGTGCGTACCGAGAAAAATATCCTGCATCATTTTCTCAAGCGTGTACTGGCGGCTCTGTCTGTCTTTCTGAATGAGTTCTCTTATTTCCAGCAGTTTTTTGATGACGACTGTTTCATTCAGGTCGCTTTTCAGCAGATAATCGTCAACTCCCAGACGGACAGCCTGTTTTGCAAATGAAAAATCCGTATAGCCCGAAAGAAAAATAATCCGCGTACCGGAACCTGTCTGGCGGACAGACATGGCAAGATCAATCCCGGACATATCAGGCATTTTCACATCTGTAATAATGACATCCGGATGCAGATGCATATACAGATGGAATGCCTGTTCTCCGTCTCCTGCTGTTCCTATAATGGTAAAACCGTATTTTTCCCAGTTAATGAGATTAGTAAGATAATCCAGTGCAAGTTTTTCATCGTCTACGAGAAGCACTGTTATCACTGTTGTCTCCTGCAAAAACTAATTTCCGACAGTATTTATTATACACCATGAATCAGCGAATTCCTCAGACGGATTCTTGAAAAATGATCGATAACACGCTGATTGTTATATGTATACAGCATAATGCACAGCAGTACAGCTCCGGAAGCAACATCCTGCAGAGATGCCGGAAGTCCGATACTTAACAGTCCGGAGGCCATCATGTTCATGATAATGTTGCCGATCGTTATGCCTATAACAATATTGCAGTACTTTTCAATTGCAAAGCCGATATAAATGCTGAGCATACAGTTAAAAATAATGTTCGTGCTTGACATATACATTGCGGTATCTATAGATCCCTGTGTTGAAAGTTTAAGCAGAGCTGCAGCTCCAAGATAGACACCGGAAATAACATAGCAGAAAAAAGCATTGCGTTTTACATTGATTCCGGAATTACGTGCAATAAGCTGATTTCCGCCTGCTGCGCGTACATGATAACCGAACGGTGTGTGATTGAAAATAATATAAAATGCAGCAAACAGAAATGCAAAAATAATAAAATTCCACGGCATACGGCCCGGTATTGTACAGACTCCTGTTATTGATGTACACCACGACATGCTGCATAAATTTGAAAACATCTCAAAAATCATACAGAGCCCCAGAGCCGTTACAATGGCAGGAACACGCATTGCAAGATACATTGCGCCCGACACTATGCCCAGAACAAGCCCCAGCCCGACGCAAACCGCTGCATACGCAGGAATTCCTATTGTAAATGTATTAACAAGACGTGCTCCCACCATGGCAGAAAGCATGACGATGCTCCCCGCACTTAAATCCATCCGTCCGCATATCATGTTCGGGCACATGGCAAGGGAAACAAGTGCAGGGACCAGACTCTGCTGTAATATCATGAGCATTGTTTTGCCGCTGCCGAATTTTCCACCCGACAGTGCAAAGAAAAGAACATATACAACTGCCGGCAGCAGCAGTACTTTC
>JALNVF010000182.1 GCA_023231445.1 Treponema sp.
CTGGTAAATGCGGCCTGTTCCGATTCATCTCTCGTATTGCAGCGTTTCGGCAGTCTGCATTTTGCTCCGGCGGCAGATTTCGGACTTCTTGAATCAGCATATCAGAATGCAAAAAAACTCGGACTTGACGTAAAAGTCGGTGAATGCGCCTCAAGTGATCTGTTTTATGACGAAAACAGTAACTGGAAGCTGTGGGCAAAATTCGGTGTGCTTGGAATCGAGATGGAAGCTGCAGAATTATATACCCTTGGCGCAAAATTCGGCAGAAAAACACTTGCAATCCTCACTGTCAGTGATAATATAATTACAGGAGAGGAGACGACTTCCGCCGATCGTGAAAAAACATTTACAAATATGATACATATAGCCTTGGAAACTGCGGCGGCATCGGTATAAAAAATTTTGACGGACAGCGATAAATTTATTATATTTGATTAGTAAGCTCATGCTTATTCTGGAGGCTTGTGTGAATAAAATAAAAACAGTTATTGCAGCTGGTGCTGTATTTGCTGTTTCACTTTTTGCGGCATCTGCTCAAAAAGCAGTACTTGATTTCCGCTTTAATACCGTAAAAGACGACGGAAAGAACTATTTTAACTGGTCGGCTGACGGCAAATCCGTAAAAGACGGTTTTGATGCTGCTTCCGGTGCTTCAAAGGCAAAATCGACATCTGAATTTAATATTGTCCGTTTCGATTCAACTGGTAAGAAACAGGCAGTCCCTGGCGGTCTGCGGGCTCTTGTACTGTACCCCGTCGCGGCCCGTGCAATAGCCGACGGTGATGCTTTTACTGTAAAATCAGTATGGAAAAAAGTAACTATTACGTTTGTTCACCGGGGAACGGCATATAAAATTACCAGCAATGACGAAGGTAATATCGGCATGACGACGGGTTTCCAGATTGCGAAAGACGTTGGTACCAATCTTGGAGGGAAGTTCATCCTTAAAGATGAATTTGTGAAAGCCGGCGGCAGTACGAATAATATGGCGGACCTTGACTGGTCAAAAATTACACTTGTACCGGATACTGCAGATGTTGATGCAGATTATAAATACGCAGGTGTTCTTAATGCTGCAGTGAAGGACGGTATTCTTACAGTAAAGGGCAGTCTGAAGAAAGTAAAATAATTTCGTAATTACCGAAGTTAAAATGCGGAGCGCAAAGCTCTGCATTTTTTTTGTATTACGGTAAAACCGGCTTTCAGTTCATGCAGTTGAACTGATACCCGTTCTGTGGTATGGTTTTACAGACACACAGAAATGTGGTTTACATAAGATTTTTTTTCAGGGGTTATAAGTATGAAACCGACACTTTTAGTTCTTGCAGCAGGTATGGGAAGCCGTTATGGTGGAGTAAAACAAATAGACGGGGTGGGACTGCACAATGAATGTCTGCTCGATTATGCGGCATATGATGCAGAAAAAAGCGGATTTGGAAATGTTGTGTACATAATCCGCAAAGATATAGAAAAAGACTTCCGCGAACGTCTTTTTGACCGGGTCGCACGTAATTTTGACGCACAGTATGTGTTTCAGAATCATGACAGCCTTTTGTCGCAGAAGCAGATTGCAGCATCGTCAGCCCGTACGAAACCATGGGGAACAGTTCACGCGGTGCTTTGTGCCCGGAATGTGATAAAAGCTCCGTTCGCAGTCATCAACGCAGACGATTATTACGGGCGCGATGCGGTAAAAACGCTTGCAGGATATCTTTCTACGATGAAGGACGGCAGTACGGAACATGCAATGGTAGGCTATGTGCTCGGAAATACGATGAGCAGAAGCGGTTCTGTTTCCCGCGGTGTGTGTACGGTAAAGAACGGCTGCCTTGATTCTATCGTCGAGAATTTAAAAATTTATTATGAGGGCGATAAAATAATCAGCGAGATCGACGGACACAAGAGGGTACTTACCGGTAAAGAATGGGTGAGTATGAATTTGTTCGGTTTCGGGCTGACTGCATTTGACCGGTTCAACAAATACTGGGAAAATTTTATTGCAGACAATGCCGGAAGTGAAAAGGCGGAAGCGCTGCTGCCCGTTGCCGCGGGTGAAATCGTACAGAATAATGAGGGTGTTATAAAATTCTTTACATCGACGGAAAGCTGGTTCGGAATGACATATCCGCAGGACAGGGAGATTGTAAAGACTGAAATAGCAAAGAAAATTTCAGAAGGATACTATCCGGAAAAGCTCTGGGAAAAATGAAAACACTGACAAAAGGGAGAATGTGGCTGTTTGCAGTCGGTCAGTTCGGATGGGCGCTGCTTTCGGGACTTATTGGCAGCTGGCTCGTGTATTTTTATCAGCCCGACGCTTCTTCAGTCGCGGCCGGTCAGGTACCGCTTATTCCGCAGGGACGTGTCGTATTCGGAGTACTTACGATTATCGGCCTTATTACTGCGTCCGGAAGAATATTTGACGCAGTGACCGATCCGCTGTTCGCATCGTTTTCCGACAAATGCCGGGCAAAAGAAGGGAGACGTATTCCGTTCCTCAGATGGTCTGCCGTTCCCTTTGCGGTTGTAACCGTACTCGTGTTCTGCGCTCCGTTCAAACAGAAAAGTGCCGCAAATGTGGTGTGGCTTTTCGTCATGATATCTTTGTACTATCTGTGCATTACCGCGTACTGCACCCCGTATACGGCGTTGTATTCGGAGCTGGGACATACGGAAAAAGAGCGTATGGCGGCATCCACGGCGATTTCGCTTACATTCATAGCGGGAACTGCGGCTGCATACACGGCACCTGCATTGTGGGGAATATTTGAACCGTCGGTCGGGCGTATTTCTGCAATACGGCTTGCGTTTGCAGTTCTTGCATGTCTTGCGCTTGTATGTCTTTTCTTTCCTGTTCTGTTCATAAAAGAAAAAGAATATGTCGACGTGCAGCCTGTCCGGAGCAGTGCGTTCGAATCGTTTAAAACGACATTCAAAAATAAAGAGTTCCGTGTTTTTGTCTGTTCCGATATTTTTTACTGGATAGGTCTTACGATGTTCCAGACGGGACTTCCGTTTTTTATCACCTCGCTGATGGGGCTTGGTGAAAACATGTTTACGCCGATGTTCATCGGCATGACGGCGATGTCTCTTGTCTTTTACGTTCCGATTAATTTTGCGACGCACCGGTTCGGCAAGAAAAAAATGGTAATGTCCGCATTTCTCCTGTTTACAGCTGTGTTTGCGTTCACCGCTGTGACAGGTGCAGCTCTCGGTATTCCGCCGCTTGTACAGGGCATTCTCGTCGTCGCTGCAGGTTCTCTTCCAATGGCAATATTCGGTATTCTGCCTCAGGCAATGGTTGCAGACGTGGCGGAGTACGATGCAAAACATACCGGTGAAAACCGGCAGGGAATGTTTTTTGCTGTCCGCACGTTCTGCTTCAAGCTCGGGCAGAGTGTTGCCATGCTGCTTTTTACGTCTCTTGCAACGATAGGTGCGGGGACAGGGAAAGGATACCGGCTGGTAGCTTTTATTTCCGCCGTTCTCTGTCTTACAGGCGGAATCATTCTGTCGTTCTTTAACGAAAAGAAGATAACGGCAGCACTGAAAAAAGAATAGCGGTAAAGAATATATACGCAACGGTATAAGATGGTATATAAAGGCAAAGGAATCGACAGCACGCTCCGGAGTCAGAAAGCGTACGACAGACAACTACGTTAACGCACATGTCTGTATATCCACTACCGACTGGCAGGCCGTTTTATGTAGGATTTCATATACACAAACAGTTACCGGATAAAACTTGTACAGGAGCTGGACAAGTCTTATCCAGGCATTGCGCATGTAATATGCAGCCTCCGGACAAGGCATGGATAAGTTCTGCGCATGTAATACGCAGAACCTGAATAAGTCACGGACAGAAGCTGCCTGTGTACTATTCAGGCTTTGGACAAGTACATGCGCAGTGACAGCGCTCGTCATACGCAGGACCTGCACATGTACTTGGACAATCTTTGCGTAAGTAATGCGCAGAACGTGCGCATGTACATGGACAATCATTGCGCATGTACATACACAGACATTGTACATGTACTTATAAAATTGCTAAAAAAATACAGGCTATGGGTTGTTGTACCTGCAGCCTGTATTTTTTTCTGAAGGAAAAAAGTTTATCCGGTTATACTTACTTCGTTCTCAGGACTGTCACTCTTGCAGCGCAGGACGTCATTTTCGGTTGTATCATCCTGTACGACTGAAGGAGACTGTATGTTCGCTTTTTGTTTTCTTTACATTGAAGTAAATCTTTTTATCGCTTTAGGAAGAAGACCAATATAATAGTTCAAAAAATCGTCAGAACTCTATTTTTTGAAGAATCATGATCCTCATAAACTGGATTATAATTAAAACATTTGAAATGGAGCAGATGTTTATAATGCAGAAGAACGGGGCTTATTCCCCTGAAATCGGGTCATGATTCAAACCTGTTCCTGCGCATAGTGAAGCTCAGAGTTGCGGTCGCTCTCGATAATATCTCTGTCAAGTTCCCGCTTCCTGAGCACCCAGTCTGAGCTTATTCTGTCCAGTGTCTTCTTTGCTTCCATAATGCCTTCTTCGTCAGTGATCAGTTTTTTAATATAGTCTTGTTTATCCGGGTTATCCGCATCCAGGAAAAACTTACACCATTTCTGCTCGGAATGCAAGTTTCCCGGCGGAACGTCCCCGAGTGCGTCGATCTTCGGCAGTTAAAGGAATATAACAGTCTGTATGCCGGAAAGCATATGACCGTTATTCTTCTGCATGTGGTAGTAACCAATTGCGGAAAGATCGTTTTTGTCGAAGATGAAGTTCAGCAGTGAAATATGATAGACCTGCGGCATGTTCTGCCAGTCGTTTCCCCGGTGGAATGCCGAGTTGAGCAGCCATGCACACATATATTCAACCCGCCGTCACACTTATATGGAAGAAATCGTGACGGACCACTGAGGAAATGCAGGATTTTTCAGGGCCGTTTTGTAGGCAGGTAACGGTTCAGAAAAATATTCCCTTCCCGGTATCCTGTTCGGGAATGTTCCGTTCAAGACCGAGCGTTTTGGGCCATTCACCGGAATATTCTATGATGAATCCCATAATGA
>JALNVF010000183.1 GCA_023231445.1 Treponema sp.
AATCCTTCTAAACAGGATTATGTCAGACAGCTGGCAGCAGCCGAAGGAGGCATTATGGAAGCACAGAAGACACTTGATAAGATAAGTACCGACTGGGTGCTCTGGAAGCGGGAGCTTGACAGGGACATTATTGAAAGCGACCGGAAAACTGAAATGCGGTATATACAGGAGCAGGGACTGGAAAAGGGGCTGAAGAAAGGCATTAAACAGGGCATGAATCAGGGAAGGCAGGAAGGAACGAAGCAGGCAAAACGGGAAGATGCGCGCAATATGAAAAAAGCAAATATTCCGGCTGCTACCATAGCGCAGTGTACCGGTTTGTCGGAAGAGGAAATTGCACAATTATAAATACACGGGAAAACAGAATGGCGGAATAAGAAGTGTTTGAATCCTTATCTCCCCCAGAACTTGACTCTCTTCTATATCCAGAAAGTTAACTGCTGTAAAGATATGCTGATCAAATTACAAATAAATTCTGTAGAAAATATCCTTCCAAAAAATTATTGTATTTTCAGTACCGGCAGAGTTAGCTTGCTGTTTGCAAGGTATTGTCATACAATATAGATATGGCACGAACAGCAAATATTTTTGCCCGGGTTAAACCGGAAGTAAAAGAACAGGCTGAAGAAGTCTTCGATAAATTGGGCATACCTATGTCTAATGCGCTAGATGTATTTCTCAGACAGGTAATTTATCAGCAGGGAATTCCTTTTGATATGAAGTTACCTGTATCTTTACCGTTGAATATAAACTCATTATCCGAGGAACAGTTTAACAAAGAAATAAATGCCGGTGTTGCAGATATTGAAGCAGGACGTGTAATTTCTGCAGAGGATGTCCGTAAAGAAATGAGCCGGAAATATACAATATGACGAAGTGGATGCAATTGAACAACTTGATGAATTTCCATTGCGATATCATATGTATGAGAAAGAACCGTGGAAGTCAAAGGGACTTCGCATACTATCTATAAATAAGTACCTTGCCTTTTATATTCCTGATGAAACAAAAAACACCGTAACGATTGTCAGGATAATGTATGGCCGCCGGGATATTAATACTGAGATCAATAAGTAAGGTAACGCCGGACAGTAGCAGAATCAATACTCAGGAGCCCTGCAAGTTCGTTAAAAGAAACTTCAGAACCTACCTGTAAGGCAAGGGCCTGAAGCATTCTTTCAAAAGAGGCACTTGCAAAAGTCAGACGAGTTTTGCAAGTGCAACCTTAATGTAGAGACAGAAATTTATAAAGATTTGCATAGCAAAGATTTATAAATTTCTGTAAAGCCAATTGTAAAAGTTAACAGACTTTTGCAATTGGCTCAGTATCTGATTTACGCATATCCTGAAATACGAATACGTCTTTGAAAAGGTAACTCGAAACAATATTTTCAGGAAGTTCACGTTTTTCTTCCGGTTTCGTAACTATTTCAGGATATGCGCCGTATATAAGTCTGCCTTTCAGAAGCCGCTTTTCTTCCAGAGTCCCGTAATAACGGCATAATTCCCCGCAGGAAAGCGGGGAAAGCATATATTCATTGATACTGTTTGAAAATTCCAGGGCGGAAGAACCGGTAACAGCAACCTGGACGCCGGAAAAATTTTCAGCCATAAGTTTTATTGTTATTCCAATATCTTTTATGCGCTGAGCTTCGTCTATAATGATAAGTTCGGCATTACCGGCCAGATTCTTTAATCGTGTTGAAGTAGCATTCTGGAGTATTTCACGGATATCCGGTTCGTCGCAGTTCCAGAACAACGCCCGTTTCCCTCTTTTCTGCAGAACGGATTTCAGCAGTGTTGTCTTACCGACCTGACGCGGTCCGACAAGTACGATAATTTTGCCCTTTGGAAGTTTTTCAAGAATTGTTTTTTCAAGTAGTCTTTCTATCATAATATAATGGTATGATAAATTACGATTATAATCATGAATTGCTATGCTTGAATAAGCGGAACCAAAAACCTTCGAACCGGCTGGAGACAGATTTTTATCGGACAGCCGTACATCATCTACACAAAAGATTTCAGACGTGCGGACGACATAGTCTGCCTTCCGGTTTATATGGCTGTATTTTTATGATTCCGGGAAAAACTGCATGTTTTTGCACTTTGCTGACAATACTACAGCAGAGGTATTCATGAAAAAACAGGAACATACCCTTTCATGCAGCAGAGGATCTGATGAACTCATCAGCCGGAACATCGCACAGGGAAAAGAGCTTGATATCCGCTGCGATGTTGTCTTTAAATCGCTGTTCAGTAAAAAAACATCGGAATCAAACGGTGCACTCTGCTGGCTGCTGGGTGCAGTGACCGGACAAAAAGTTAAAACCGCAGAAGTCATGAACAGTGAAACAACATCGGATATGCTCACCCAGAAAGTAATCCGTATGGATATAAAATGCCGCTTCTGCGGGGGACAGCTTGCGGATATTGAGATGCAGAAAAAAGATACCGGAGACGTTGATGAGCCGCGGAAACGGATGAACTATTATAATGCCCGGCTCATGGCAGGACAGATTGAATCCGGAGAACGGGCAGATAAAATGGCAGACTGCCATCAGATAACGTTTCTTGATTACCGGGAATTCAATGACGGAGAATATTATCATCAGATCAGGCAGTATGACCAGTACGGAAACTTATACGACGGAGGATTCCAGCTGCATTTTTTCGAACTGGTAAAACTGAAAACGATACTGCGTAAGCCGGTGGCGGAGTTGTCCGATGCAGAAATCTGTGGTATCTTTTTAAAGTACGAGGGAATACCGGAATACAGTGATAAACTCAATGAAATCTATAAATGCAAGGAGGGTGTACGAATGGCAAAGAATGCGTTGAACAAAATGAGCAGGGACTGGAAGGAATGGGCACAGCAGGAAACACGGCTGCGGTATGAAACGGATTATATGCTTGCGCAGATACACCAGAAGCATCTGGCAGAGAAAGCGATAAAAGAAGGACATGAAAAAGGACTCCGGGAAGGCCGGGAGGAGGGGCTTCGGCAGGGAATACAGGAAGGTATAAGTCAGGGTATAAGTCAGGGTATAAGTCAGGGTATAAGTCAGGGTATAAGTCAGGGAGCAGAACAGGCAAAGCGGGAAAATGCACGCAATATGAAAAAAGACGGGCTTGCTGTTTCAAAAATAGCTGAATATACCGGCCTTTCGGAAGAGGAAATCGCACAATTAAAAATGAACTTCTGAAGCGAATTATCTACAGGAGGTTCTCCTGTAGATGAATGCTGATGAAAAGTTAAACAAGTACCGTCTTTCCCGAACGCTCTTTTGGATCCGTGTCATGACGAAGTCTTCAAAGCACTGTTTACAAACGAATCTGAGGAATCGCACACAGCACTCCGCTGTTTCCTTACAGCCGTCCTGCACAAAGAGGTAAAAGACGTACAGTTACGTCCCAATGAACCGCCCGTAACAGACGACAGCGACAAAGGTATCAGGTTCGACGTTTCGTGTACGCTCAACGACAGGAAAACAGCCAACATCGTTCCCTTAACAAATAATCAAAGCGCAGGAAGCGCGTTACCGTTCTGCGAATGCGTTCCGCCACAAATATCTGCTTAAAAAGCATTTGCATCCTTACAAAAGTACACGGATGTACTTTTGTAAGGCTCATACAGACTGTCATATTCCTTGAGCTGCCGAAGATAGACGCACTGGGAGACGTGCCGCCGGAAAGCTTGAATTCGGAGCAGAAAGGGTGTAAGTTTTTTCTGGATGCGGATAATCCTTGTAAACACGACTATGTTAACAAACTGGCTATAGAAGGAGGAGGTATTATGGAAGCACAGAAGACACTTGATAAGATAAGTACCGACTGGGTGCTCTGGAAACGGGAGCTGGACAGAGACATTATTGAAAGCGACCGGAAAACTGAAATGCGGTATGTACAGGAGCAGGGACTGGAAAAGGGGCTGAAGAAAGGCATTAAACAGGGCATGAATCAGGGAAGGTAGGAAGGAACGAAGCAGGCAAAACGGGAAGATGCGCGCAATATGAAAAAAGCAAATATTCCGGCTGCTACCATAGCGCAGTGTACAGGTTTGTCGGAAAAGGAAATTGCACAATTATAAATAGACAGCAGGTAGAACATGCCTCCTGTTGCTCTAAACTTACAACGAAGACGGCATTATCATGCAATGTACTTCTTCTGTTGCAGCCATTCCTTCCATCCGTAAATATTAATCAATATTTCTCGTCATCATACCCCAGACAAAACACGACAACTCTCCTGCACCTGCTATTGCAGCCTTATCACCCGCAAGTCCTCTATATTCCAGTCGTTTTATATTCGACCGTATTCTTCCGGAAGCCTTATCCACAGATGCACATTTCCGGCCTTCGTTATTCCGGTACCATGGTCTGTCAAACCGCTTGAATGCTGTCCGGAACAGAGACCCGGATAATTCGAAAATTGACCGGCTTTCTCAAATTCCCGGCAAAGTTTTTATCCGGTCGGTCCTGCTTCATATCCGCATATTAAGCACCTCTAAAAACTGAAGTTTTTGGAGGTTTCCTAATGTAAGTACATCGCTACCGCTTTCATCTTTCACTTTTTCATAGATTATTCCGGACATAGTGACCTCCGCTTGTTTGCGGTACACTGACTGCTGTTGATTTTTAACCCCAGTATGCAGCCAATCCGCGATTTACAACATACTGGAGGTAACTTCATATTGTCTTATGGTAGATGCGGACAATCCTTGTAAAAACGACTATGTTAACAAACTGCGCTCCGCGCAATCCTTTGTGCACGGACTTCGCCCGACTTTTTATTGGGAGGTATTATAAAAACGCAGAAGACGCTGGATAAGATAAGTACCGACTGGGTGCTCCGGAAGCGGGAGCTTGACAGAAATATCATCGAAAGTGACCGCAATTTTCAGGGCAAACGCATTATAACATTTGCAGCATAGTTTTTAAGTAATCGTCATCACACATACAGGTGATCTGTTTTTTGTGAAGAGAAAAGTTTGGTTTGCCGGTCGGGTTAGGAGCGATCTTAA
>JALNVF010000184.1 GCA_023231445.1 Treponema sp.
GAACTGTATGATATTTTCCGGAAAAACAGTCCCATGCTTCCGAAACCGCTTGTAGTCATACTTAATGCACTGCTTCCTGCTTCAACCTATGTATTTATTCTTTTGGGACTCCCCTTCAGCTATATAAGCTGGGTTTTTATGATGGGAGCGCTTATATTGATGGGATACGAGGCGCTTACTGCAAAAACATTCGAGTATGCAAACACGTCAGTTACCCTTTCCGTATTCATTCTTTTCTACTGCGGGTTTCTTGTCACATTTATTTCACGTATGACAATATACGACAATGCCGTAAACTATATTGCAGTGTTTTTGTTTATGGTTTTCATCTGCGACTCCGCCGCATGGCTGTTCGGAATGCTGTTCGGAAAAAACAACCGCGGAATCGTCTCTGCAAGCCCGAACAAAAGCGCGGCAGGATTTATCGGCGGATATGCCGGATGTATAGGAGCTGCGGTTCTTACGCAGACACTTTGGCCTGATATCTTCCGCGGCGGACTGTGGAAGTCATTCATATTCGGAGCACTTATTGCAACATCTGCTATAGTCGGAGATCTTATCGAATCAGTATTCAAACGAAGTGCGAATGTAAAGGACAGCGGATTTATTATGCCCGGACGCGGCGGTGTTCTTGATTCGATTGATTCTGTTCTTTTTTCCGCACCTGTATTTTATGTCGCACTTCATATATTTTACGGAGTAGAACTTTTTTAGGAAAATGAAAAAAATTCTAATTCTCGGATGCACAGGTTCCATAGGAACCAGCACACTTTCCATTATAAAAAGCATGCCGGAATCATTCCGCGCCTGCGGTCTGGTTGCACACACAAGCCGCAATAAAGTACGTGAACTTGCACAGGAATTCAACTGTACAGGCGCGCTTACGTCGGAGGATCCCGACTGTATCCGTAAATTACTGATTCAAACGCAGCCCGACATAGTCGTAAACGGTATTTCCGGCAGTAATGGTTTACTGCCGTCAAAGACAGTGCTTGACGCCGGTGTCGATCTTGCGCTTGCAAATAAAGAAACAGTCGTTATGGCATGGCCTCTTATAAAATCCCTTGCAGAAAAAAATCATGCACGTATTCTTCCCGTAGATTCCGAACATTCTGCACTGTTTAATCTGCTTGAACGAATCGGGAAAGGCAGTGTTTCAGAACTTATTATTACAGCAAGCGGCGGACCGTTCCGTGAATATACAACGGAACAACTCAGGCATGTTACTGCAGCTCAGGCGCTCAATCATCCGACATGGAAAATGGGAAAAAAGATCACCGTTGATTCCGCAACACTTGCAAACAAGGGGCTGGAAGTGATAGAAGCATGCCGCCTGTTCGACGTTTCTCCCGATAATGTAAAGGTTGTCGTACATCCTCAGAGCATTGTACATTCACTCGTCAGGACAATCGACGGCATGTTATACGGACAAATTTCCGATCCCGATATGAAACATCCGATTCTTTCTGCCCTTACCTGGCCGGAAACAGCATACAATTATCTTACGCCGTTCGACCTGTTCGACAAATCTCTTACTTTTTTCCGTCCGCGTACAGAAGATTTCCCCCTCCTTTCGTATGCGTATGAAGCTGCACGAAACGGCGGTTCCTATACGATAGCGTATAATGCTGCAAATGAAGTGGCCGCGCTTGCGTTTCTTGCGGATAAGATCAGCTTTTCTGATATTTCCCGGATTGTACGGACGATTCTTGATAATGACTGGAAAATGTTACCAGACAGCTTTGAAAGCGTTTTTGATATAGATAAAAAAGCGCGTACGCTTGCGGAGCAGCTGATATGAAATGGATATATGGGATACTCTGTCTCGGTTTTATTGTTTTTTTTCACGAACTGGGACATTTTCTTGCGGCTAAATTATTCGGGGTTAAGGTCGAAAGTTTTTCACTTGGATTCGGCCCCGTTATTTTTCATAAAAAATACGGAGAGACTGATTACCGTCTGTCTCTTCTCCCCCTCGGCGGCTACTGTGGGATGAAAGGTGAACAGGATTTCCGCAAAGCGCTTGATGCAGGACTGAACCGTATTGACGGTGAACCTGATTCAATGTATGGTATTCATCCCGGAAAACGTGCACTTATAGGATTTGCAGGACCTTTTTTTAATCTGCTGTTTGCATTTCTTGCCTTTACTGTTATTTCAATGACCGGATATACGTATTATTCATATCCTCCTCAAATAACGCTGGTTGACGAAGTGTATCCTGAAGTACATTCTGCTGCGCGCGACGCGGGAATTAAAACAGGAGACGTTGTTACGTCGATTAATAAAACGAAAGTCCGCGACTTTTCCGATATTATCCAAATCGTGAGTTCTCATCCTGATGAAAATCTGACAATTACGGTAAACCGCGGAGGCAAACCGCTCTCATTCACGGTACACAGTGATTTTGATAAATCTCAGGGAACCGGTAAAATAGGAGTAACCGTTGCGGGAACAGATCCGGTAAAATACGAATCCCAGCGGTACTGGTTGTTTCCGGCTGTATGGCATGGAATAACACAGACCGGCCTGTATGTCGGACTCACGATAAAAAGCATCGGCATACTTTTTAAAGGTGTCGATATACAAAATGCGCTTTCAGGGCCGGTACGTATAACAGATATGCTCGGCGATACCGTAAAAGAAGGTTTTTCCGCAGGTGCGCGTCAGGGAATTGCCGGAATGCTTGATCTTATGGCATTTATAAGCATATCGCTTTTTATCATGAATCTGCTTCCCGTTCCTGTTCTTGACGGAGGACTTATTCTTTTTGCATTTATAGAATGGGCCGTACATAAACAGATTCATCCGAAAATCCAATATTACGTCCAATACGTCGGACTGACGTTCATTGCCGTTCTTTTTGTCATCAGTATGACAAGCGATATACATTATTTCAGCACTATTCTGAGGAGCAGATGATTATGAAAATGACAACACTGAAAAGATTTGTTTTACCTGCATGTATGGTTTCTCTCCTTTCTCTGTCACTTTCCGCGCAGTCTCATATTTCGACACAGGCACATCAAAGTATTGTATCCGCCGTTGCAGCTGCAAATTACGGTGGTTCGCAAAAAACTTTTTTCAGTGCGGGAGAAGACGGTTTCCTGATAAAGTGGACTGATGACGGTCAGGGAGAAAATTACCAGATTTCAGACCTTCAGATAAAACTTGCGGCAGCATATCCTGAAAAAAATCTGGTAGCAGTGTATGAAACAGACAGCGGACTCATTAACAGAGTCAGCGTGTGGGATTTTAACTCACTTTCACGGATATATGCGCGCAGATTTACCGATTCTGTTACATCGCTTACCTTCTCCGCGGGCGGTACCTATCTTATCGTCGGTACGGCAACCGTAGACGGAGCAGTATTTCTGCGGACGACGGACGGATCTGTCGTTGATAAAATTAAAAGTCCCACCGGTATTCTTTCATATGCATCTACAAGCAGCTCGGAAAAAACACTTTGCACATATTCACCGGTAGGAACAATTTCCTACTACAATATGCAGACAGGCAGGCTGAAAGGAAAATTTCCGACAGCAGCAGGCTTATCACAGGTTACAACATATAATAATGACATGCTTCTTTCAGGTATAAAGGATAACACGGTATTCATTATTTCCGCACTCAGCGGTGATACGATCGCTTCATATGCAGCTTCAAGTCCTCTTATCCTTGCAGATAAAAGCGATAAAAATTTATACTATCTTGAAAATAACGAAAGAAACGGATATACGCTTATGGAAATCGAAAGTAACGATAATAAAAGCGTATCTACTCCGCAGATTGTAAAAAAATTCAAAACTCTTACAGGTGATACAATATGCTGCGGAACAAAAGAAGGTGCGTATATCATGCTCGGTTCGTATTCCGGATCATTATTCCGGACCGACAGTTCGCCTGATACGACCCTTCTTTCTTTTTATTCTCTTACGGACAATATTTACGATAAAATATGCGATATGTCGCCTGCTGGTGAAGATTTTTATTTTCTTACCGGCAGTGCTGTATACAAGTCCTCGTACGACAGCGGAATCGTCAATAAACTGGCGGACAATCCCGGACAGACACAAATTGCAACATATGGTACAAGCCTTATATTATGGTCTAAAGGAACCCGCCGTCCGGTACAGCTGCTTGATCTTGATACAAAAAACTTAACTCCGTTGTTTACACCTAAATCAAACATCCAGTCAGTCCGCATATTCGGAAATGTTCTTCTTGAAATGGAAAGCAACATGTATGTAAACGCATATCATTTTGATACGCAGCAATTTGAAAAACTGTATTCAGGAACTGCTCTTCAGGATGCGGTAATCATCGGCAATACTATTTATATTTCAAAATCCGCAGCAACGGCACCCTCATCACCGTTATTGGGCATCGATTTAACAACAAAGGAAACAGTTCCTTTAGACATCGACGGTAATGTCATTTACTCACTTTCCTGTACTGATACAGTTATGTACGGTATTGTGGTAAAAACAGATAAAAATTCAAAAAAAACCGTACTTTTCTCATATAATCCGGAACGACATCAGATATCAACACTGCTGAGTCTTGCAGATGAAGACACTGATGCTTTTACCTGTCTTCACAATAATGAAATTTATACCGATATCGGAAATGATAAGTTTTTCTCTTATAATCTTTCAAACAGAAAAACAACTACCTATAACAGGTCTGCATCGCTTCCTGTAAAAGTATGTCAGAATACGTCCCGCCTTGTTGTGCTGAACAAAGACGGAAGTGTTTCATGGTACAATGCCGGCATTCAGCAGGTTCTTGCCGACTGGTATCTGACCCTGGATGGAAACTGGTATGAATTTTAACAGCAGCCAACAGTTTACAACAGGACATGTATAAAACTTTCCGGCATACCTTATGGTTTATGTCTCTCTATTATATCGTGAGTATACCAAGATGCTGCAGAAGGA
>JALNVF010000185.1 GCA_023231445.1 Treponema sp.
AAAGTAAGACAATACGTAAGGCCGGTAAAAATAATAACACCTATTACAGCGCCACTTATCTTTCCGATACCACCGTTGAATGAAATACCTCCGACTACACATGCCGCTATAGCGTCAAGTTCATAGCCCTGACCAGTTCCCGCGCTTGCGTTCGCTTTGAATGCTTCAAGAAATGCGCCACATCCATAGAAAATACCGGCCATGACGAATATTCCCATAGTTACCCAGAACACACTGATACCACTCACGCTTGCTGCTTCTGCGTTACCACCCACTGCATACATATTCTTTCCGAATGTTGTCTTGTTCCAGATAAACCATGCAACAAAAATAGCAATTATTGCCGGAATAATAAGCTTCGGAAACGTAACAATATCTCCGCCGACGAAACCAAGAGTCCAACGTCCTCCGATCATATCCTTGATGTCGCTGTCGATAGACCCGACAGGCGTACCACTCGTTCCAAAAAACAGAAGGCCGTAGATTATAAGCTGTGTTGCCAGTGTTGAAATGAATGGATGTATTTTGAGCTGTGCAGAGAAATATCCTGCGAATGCACTGAATGCTACGCAGAGCACAATCGAAATAAAAAGTGCAAGACCCAGTCGTCCAAAGAGCGGCAATGATGTAAAATTCCATGGTCCCATATGAAAGAACATAACTATATTCTTTCCGGGGTGCAGTATAAGGCCTGTAATGACTGCGCCCATAGCAACCATACGTCCGACACTCAGATCCGTACCGGCAATAAGAATAAGACCTGCAACACCGAGTGCATAGAACATACGCACAGACGACTGTTCCAGAATGGTGAAAATATTCGGCAGAGAAAGCAGCTGCCCGTTTCCTGAAAACGGAGCTACGATAATACAAACTATGAAAAATATAAGAATAGCTATATACAGACCGTTATCCAGCAGAAACTTCGACGGTTTAAACTGATATACATAGTTCTGCCAGCTGATCATGATGTTCTCTGAAAGACGGGTTGTTCCATTACGGAGTGCGCGGTTTTTCTGCACGTGGTCGACATACGCCTGATTTTTTACAGCCTTTGCTCTGTTTACTTCAGAATTATACTTGCTTCTTGCATCGAACAACGCTGATTTCAGTTCATAACTGTTGATTCGAAGATCTTCCTTTTTTGCAGCAGCGTCTGCAGCAGAATTTTTTCCCGCCCATGATTTCCCGATTTCTTCCCGTTTTGCAGCTGCTTCTGCTTTCAAAGTCATTCGTTTATTTTTATAGTCAATGGTAAACTGTGCAATTTCTTTATTTTGTTCTTCTACTGTCTCGCTGATATATTTTTCTGCAATTTTATTTGCATATGAAACAGCTTCCTTTGAAAGTTTTGCAGATTCAGCATTATTACGGGCTGCTACTATTTTCGCTTCTGCAATTTTTTTGTTATCCGCCTCAATAAGCGACTTTCTGGCGTTCGTATCAAGCAGTTTGTTACGCTTTGCAGCAGCAATCTCCTGCCTGAGCTCAGAAATTTTATTCACACCATCGCGGCGAAGCTCAAGAAGCCTGCTGCTGTATTCTTTTAAATTTGTATCCTCTTCAAGATAATTAGTACGTTCTTTTTCCATACGTCCTCCACATTATAGGTATTTAGCAGAAAGCCTGAGCAGCGCTTCCTGATCAGTTTCATTCGTATTTACAATACCCGCAAGGCGGTGATTTGAAATAACAGCAATACGATTTGTTATACCAAGGATCTCAGGCATTTCACTTGAAACGACGATAATCGTCTTTCCTTCTTTTGCCATCCTGATAATCAGCTGATAAATTTCATATTTTGCACCTACATCAATACCGCGCGTCGGTTCATCCATAAGGAATACTTCCGGCTGCCGCTCAATCCATTTACCGATAATGACTTTCTGCTGGTTTCCACCACTCAATGCAGTAATAAGTTCATCCGGTGAAACACATTTCGTCTTCATCTGCACAATTTCCCGGTTCGCAGCTTCATACAGTTTTCGGTTTGAAAGAATACCATTTGTCTTATAACTTTCCAGATTCGTAATAGTCGTATTGAACTTTATAGAAGCCTTGCCGAACATACCGTTAAATTTACGCTCTTCTGTAACAAGCGCAAAACTATGTTCCATGGCATCGCGGCTGCAGTTAAAACGCAGTTTTTTCCCGTTATAAACCATTTCACCCGAAGCTATCGTACGAATACCAAACATCGCCTCAAGCAGTTCAGAACGCCCGGCTCCAACAAGACCATATAATCCAAAGATTTCACCTTTCCGTACTTTAAAAGAAATATTCTGAAGAATCGGTTCATATTTTGTTGTAAAACCTTTCACTTCAAGAATATAATCTCCCGGCGCGTTATCAACATCAGGAAAACGTTTCTCAAGCGAACGGCCGACCATCGCAGAAATGAGTTCATTCATATCCGTTTCTTTCGTACCTTTTGTAAAAATCATTTTCCCATCGCGCAGAACGGAAACTTCATCACAAATCAGAAACACTTCATCCATTCTATGGGAGATATATACGAAAGATATACCTTTTCCTTTAAGATCTTTTATAATGGAAAAAAGTTTTCCAACTTCATTCTCTGTCAGAGAAGAAGTCGGCTCATCAAGAACGATTATTTTAGCATTGTAAGAGACAGCCTTAGCAATTTCCACCATTTGCCGCTGAGAAACAGACATTGTCCTCATTATTGTGTGCGGATCAACATTCATATTCAGCGAATTGAACAGTTTTATGCTGTCCTTGAGCATTTTAGCTTCGTCTATGACACCCAAACGTTTTGGATATCTTCCCAGGTAAAGATTATCTATTACTGAACGGTCAAGACACTGGTTCAATTCCTGATGGACCATTGCAACACCGCTCTCGAGCGCTTCTTTAGGGCTCTTGAAATCAACCGGTTTACCGCAGAGCATGAACTGCCCTTCATCTTTTTCATAGATTCCGAACAGACATTTCATCATTGTTGACTTACCGGCACCATTCTCCCCCATAAGGCCAAGCACAGTACCTTTTCTTACCTCAAGGTTAATACCGTCCAGAACTTTGTTTTTTGCAAAAGATTTTGAAAGATTTTTTATCTGCAGGACAATATCTTCCATATATTATTACCTCGTTTGCTTCTAAAAAAAGGCCACATCCCCTGAAGGAACATGGCCTTTTCCATTCTGATCAGTCTTTATATAAATTAAAGACCGTATAATTAGTATTTAAGCTTATCAGTATAGTCGCGGCCGGAATTCGTCTTAACCATGTTGACAGCAAAAGCATCATAATTTCCAAGGTTTGTAAACTTATCAAGACAGCTTGACTCATTCTGACCATCCCCCTGAACTACAGAAAGCTTGATTCCGAGAAGTGGAGCATAGTAGTTAAGAGCCGGAAGATATGAAGATGAGAGGAAATTATCTGCAGAGTTGTAGATTGTAAGCAGAACTTTTTTCTCGACAGCTTTCGACTGTTTTATTCCCTGATCGCGGTTTCCGGCTTTGTACTGTTCCCAGTTATCTTTGTTTACACCGGTGTTCTGCGCAAGCAGAGCTTTTGTATCTGATTTATAAACGATATCTGCAGAAATCTTGTTGCCATACTGATCGGGTTCAGAGATTCCCTTTGTATAGACGTCCGCACCTGTGAGACCGTCAAGAAGGTTGCGGAGTATCTGAAGTGTCGCTGTTGCCTGTGCATCAACGTTCTGTGATACTGTTCCGGTAAGTTTTCCGGCCCCGATAGCTTCGATAGCATCAGAGTTAGCATCGTATCCAAAAATCGGAACTCCTGCCGGATAGTTGGAAGCCTGCAGACAGCCCATCGCCATACCATCGTTGTTTGAAACGACCATATCAATGGCAGTTCCGAACTTTGTTGCCCAACCGCCCATTGCTTCCGTTGCAGCATTAGCATTCCATGTTGAACCGTCTGTACCGGTCATAGCTTTTCCTTCAAGTTCAACAACCTTCAATGTTTTACCGCCGACTGTTACAGAACCATCTTTTGCTGTTCCCGGATCGGTTGAACCGTTCCAGGTTCCCAGAGCCTGACGAATTCCCTGTGTTCTGGCTTTTGAATCGTTATGTCCGACGTCTCCAATGCAGAGAACGTATCCGATAGTACCATCACCATTGCGGTCGATTTTTGCAGGATCAGCATTTGCAAGGAAATCAGTAATAAGTTTGCCCTGAACTGCACCACCACCTGCTGCATCAAAACCGACATAGTAAGTCTTGTCGTTCCAGTTCATTGATGCCATATCAATCTCGCCTGATGTCGGATCAGACGGCTGACGATTAAAGAATACAAGCGGTTTATCCTTGTTCTGTATTTTTGCAGACTGTTTACCGCAGCCAATGAACAAAGCACTGCCTGCCATAGCGAGCACAACGATTGCTCCACCTAATTTTTTCATAATTTTCACCTCCAAGTATTTTCCAGAATAAATTAAACCGAAAAATATTACGTTTTATCAGTATATACTATATTTTTACGTTGTCAAATAAAAAGTATGACAACGTTGTATTTCTATATTTTTTTCTCTTAAATTTGATATGCATTTTTATGCATCAATTTCAGCCGAAAGATGATGTACTATGAAATTGCGGCGTTCGGGTGTATTCTTTCCCATATAAAATTGAAGAACCTGCGGAACATTCTTAAGTTTTTCAATTGATACGGACGTAAGATGCATTCCTTTGTCATCGCTTTCTCCGGGTTTCCGTTCATGGATGAACTGGCCGAATTCCGCAGGACTGATTTCTCCAAGTCCTTTAAAACGGGTAACTTCCGCCCCTGCGCCAAGCCTTTTGAGTTCTTTATCCCGCGAAGCCTCACTGTAACAATAAACTGTTACCGATTTATTCCTGACACGGAACAACGGCGTTTCAAGAATATATATATGTCCGCTCAAAACAATTTCTTCAAAATACAGCAGAAAATA
>JALNVF010000186.1 GCA_023231445.1 Treponema sp.
AACAAAAGTTCTGGCAGACCTGACTGAAAACAAGAAAAATCCGAAAGATTTAACTGTTCGGGAGGCTTTTCTTCCAGAATTTTCTGCATATCTTCTATTTTATCTGGCAGCGGATGGATAACAGCGGTATAGCCTGTATGAAACCCGGCATTCTCAGTATATATAACATCTTCTGCCTTCTTATCAGGATACCAGTATTGTGTATAAGTTTTTGGAAATATATATTTTACTATTTTCAAAAAACAGACATACAATTGTTCATCACCAATACATGCAATCCAGGCAGCCAGCTGCATAAAAAGCGTAGAAAGCTGCATAAAATCGTTTTTGTTCTCTTTACTTTCGATTATAACATCTTCAAATTTGTCCATATCAGCAGGAAAATGTTTTCCCATAACATTATAGGCAAAAGCTATGTGGTTAATAAGCTGATAGATATAATTAGAAAGAAATTCTATTTCATGGAAGCCCAGTAATAAAAAAATTGTAAGAGAGATTTCTATACTGTGGCTGTCATATAATGGATTGTACAAACAGGGATGATTTGGAATAAGCTGTTTAAGATTCTCGCATACAGCCATCGCATTTTTTATCCGGCCTGGATCTTTATTTCTTGACCCAATAAGAAGATTCAGGCAGCCGCACGTTGCAAGTATTCCCTGATGCTCGAAAAGAACTATTGTTTCAACATCAGAGTCACCGGAACAGGAAAAACCATTTAATCCGTTTTTATATCCATAATAACTGATAAATTTATTTATATATTCGGAGTAAATACTTGTAAGGGACATATATATATTGATAAACGAATCTGTAACTTTTTTTGAACGCTTACTATTCAGATCTGCAATATAGTTCCATGCATTCAATACGGTTCGTTCTGCTGCAAGTACTGCAGGTCGCAGATTATCCGCATCTCGTGCCCATGCAAGTACGATGTCCAGCATAAGATTTGCTGTCCGTAACCGTTTTTCGATTTCTTTTTGTAATACTTTTTTTGTTTTATTCTTGAAAAATAAAAGCTGAAGAATTTTATAATAATCTGCCATTTCATACGATGGTTCCGGGAGCAAAGAAAGCGTTTTACGCAACAGAGAGCGGTATTCATTGGAAATAATATGTTCATTGAGCATATATTGCTCTATATATTTTGAAAGCTGATCCCCACCCCAGAACTGAAAATCAATATTATTTGTTTTGTTTTGCTTTTTAAATCCAGTCCAGTCATCTATAATAACCTGCAGTAAATCACCGCCAGTACAAAGAATAATATTTATTTTTAAATTGGCGCATTCTTCTGGAATATGTTTTGGTATATATACATTAAGAACCTGCATAAAAGTCTGCATGACTGCATTCGACCCATTATCCCAAGTGTTTCTATCAATATCTCCTTGTTTTACAACAAATAAAAATAACTTTTTTTCACCATTTTCAGCCTTTCCGACAGCAGCTAAATCAACACCGAATTGTTTCACTCCGATCTGAGGTCTGCTTAATATAGAAAACCCCATAGATAAGAGTAAATCAGGCAGAAGAGCATCAAGTTCTCTCGATTCCTTCAACAATGAAAGATATTCCTTAAGAACAAGTATCATTCATCACCCCTTTTTGCATGCCGATAGTTATAGCGAAGCATTTCTGAATCAACAGAGGAAAATACTTCAGAGCTGGGTTGTATGTATTTTATAATACGTTCCTCAAATATTGTTATATCTTCATACTTACCATCGAGATACATACTGCTACCTTTATCATATTTTACGGAGAACTGAGTAAAAAGATTTTGTAGTTTTGATTTACTGCTACTTTTTTTTGTTATCGCAGATAATTCTTTTTGTCTTTGCAATAGAAAATAAGTTCGCATTGCATACGAGGCCTGTAATTCTTTTATCGGCTTCAGTTGTTCACGAAACCTAGCATACCGGCCGGTTTCTCGAATGATATCCGAAATAAATGTCGATAGGTTCTCATTTTGAATGGGATTTAGTTTTTTTCGTTCGAAATATTCTTTAATATAAAGAGGATATTCTCTACACAAATCATCTGCAAACAAATGGTATATCATAGCTGAAATATTTTTATCATCTACAAAAATTTCAGCCAGTGAAAAACAGAGAGAACAAATGTGTTCTGAAAAAATAACATACCCTAAGATTTTCCTGAGTATGTATTTTACATCATTGATAGTACATGCTGCCAATTCAGTGGCATTAAAAGACAATTCTCTTTTATTATGAGAAAAACAGTCTGCTACAATATCCGATACCGCTCTATGATAAATCTGATTATCTGAATTAAAAAAACGGGACAAAATTATTTCTAATTGAGCATCATCACAAATCAGTTGATTACAAAAACTTTTCCAGATATCGCAGATATCTTCTGTACTGCTGCGATAATCGCTTTTTTCAATCCATCCGCAAAAAAAACGATAACAAAGATCAAAATCAGATTTCATCAGGTTCATAAGAATATAATCAAGATTATGGATAATTCCTTTCAGCTCACATTTTGTATCCGTTAGTGTCAGAAACAAACGCTGCAAGTTTTCATCACTTGGTAACAATTTTTCATTCGAAGACAGGAATTGAGATATACTATAAATACTTTCGGGCTTTCCTTTTATTCGCAAGCCCTGAATTATATGTAAAGCTTCTTCCGAAGGCTGTTTCTGATACATCTGACAAACAGCCCATATCAGGATGCCTTCCAACTTTTCATCATCTTTATCGATTAAGTGATATAAAACAGAAATCCCGTCTTTTTTTTCTTCATTAGAAATCATATCCGTTGTAATCAGTACTGTCATCAACTGGATACCGGCCAGACATTGTTCTACTTTTCCATCGTTACATAAGGTACGGGCTTCTGCATACTTTTCAGAGGGAGATAAAAACGGAACGTTTTTGATAAGCATGGATAAGTATTCCGGTACAAATTCCTTTTGAATATTTTTTAATTTGCTAATAGAAGCTTCTAACAAGACGGTATGCCTGTCGGAAATATTTTTAAATGGGTTAAATTGAATTCGGAAAGCTAAATCATCTTTTATCTTTTCATATAATACATCCCAATACGTTAACAGACTTTCCGCAGAATTTGTCAAATCAAAAAGGTTTCCGTCGATTATATCCATGACATCAAAAGCGGAAACTCCCGTTCGGATAGCCTGCACTGCAAGTTCACATATATCAATGTTATGCTCTTCATGTAACGATACAAGTATTTCCGAGCAGATTTTCTGTCCATCTTCCTGATTATCCCGCCTGAAATCTGTCAGTTTACTGAAAAAAAGAGACGGATCGGAAGTATATGTGAGAAACTCTTGTATCTTATCCACTTACTATTTCCCCTTATTTTTCACATCTTCTCCATAAACGTGTTGTAATCATCCACCGCTTCAAACTTTGCGGCAGTCCCCATTGCTTCAACGGCTTTCTTTCCGCAACGGATTTTGTCAGCCTCACTAGTCCGCGTTGTTTCCAGGTTTGCTTTCGTTTCCACGACGAAATACAGTTTTGTTTCGTCGTCTTTTTCTACAAGTAGCGCCCAGTCGGGATTATACGGTCCGAGCGGAGTGGGAATACGGAACCAGCCGGGAAGTTTTGCATAGCACTTTATGCTTGCATTGTCTTCAAATTTCTGAGCGAACTGCTGTTCAGTATCGCTGTCGTACACAACATACTCATAAACAGAATGTCTGCTCGGCATCATATTGCGTTCAAGGTAACCGGACAGTTCTTCCGTTTCAAAAAGTTCCTGTGCATAATATGAATCATCGCCGATACGGGTATATTTTATACCGTCGACAAGCATAGACTGCATCTGTTTTTGAAGAACCTTCACGGACTCTTCCATATATTTCTGAGGATTCTTCTTGAATAAATCAAGCGTATCGCTCCGCACCAGAATTTCGACAATGCTTTTCCGCGTGAGATCCGTTTCATTCTGCAGACAGCTGACAATATCGGGCAATTGCTTCGTATAATATGCAGCACGTACCTGCCTGCGCTCTGTTTCATGAGTCTCAATGCCGGATTCGTTCACTTCCGCACGGGCTTTGGTAAAAATCAGTTTCTCCGCTTCCACGGACAGTGTATCGTGCAGCGCCGTTATGCACTTTGTTATGAGTGCTGTATTGTCAAACACAACATTGTATGTTGTCTTGTATTTTATATTGTCCCAGAGCTGCTTAAAATCAGGGCTCAGATAGACGGCCTTATTCAGTTTGACCGGCCTGCGGTTTCCTGCCGGTTTGATATTCAGGCTGCCGCATGCCTTTGCAGCGACACTGATTACGGCGTCACGTACTTCTGCATACGCTTCAGGGATATCGACACTCTGTGTCTTAATTGCCGTACGGAGTGTATCCTGCACGTTTCCGCCTGCATCGATATACCGCTTTTCAACAAAATGATTGAACAGAGCCTCTGAAACCTGATGACCAAGATACGTATCCGTACCGTCTGCCGCTTTTACCGGTATATTTGCAAAGCTGTGTGTTTCCAGAACGCCGAAACGGATACCCTCTTCAGTCTCATATTCTTTCTGCAGCTTTTCCGCAAACGTCTGATAGCTTTCATTCGCCATAACCGTAAGCGTGTTCACGCTCGTATTGTGAATGCGCTCTCCGCTCTGATTAACGCAGAGACGGAGTCCGCGGCCTATTTCCTGGCGTTTCTTTACCTCCGAACGTGTTTCGTTCAGCGTACAAATCTGGAACACGTTCGGATTATCCCAGCCTTCCCGCAGCGCGGAGTGTGAAAATATAAAGCGCAGCTTCTGCGGGCACTTTCCTTCATGCGTACCGTCGTCAAAGGAAAGCAGTGCTTCCTTGTCTTTCATAATTGTGTTATACGTGGAATCATCGCTCTGCGTAGTACCGTCCGTGTCCTTCATAACGCCTTTTTTG